>DASXQY010000001.1:0-18811 GCA_036506915.1 Gaiellaceae bacterium
GGAGCGCACGACCCGCAGACGGACGTGACCGGCGACGACCCGATCATCACCGGCAAAATCGCGCTCGCACACATGAAGGAGTTCCCTGACTACTACGAGCGCCTGGAGCGCATGGAACGGGAAGCCGAGCGTGACTGGGCGGAGAAGCAGCCTTGACTGCGAATCTCGACGGCGAGCACCGCAACACGCTCGAGAGGATCTTCAGCCATCCCTCGAGCGGCAACGTCGAGTGGCGTCAGGTGAGGGCGCTGCTCGAGGCGGTCGGGACTGCGACCGAAGAGCACAACGGAAAGCTCAGAGTCACCCTCGGCGACGAGACCGAGGTGTTGCAGCCGCCGCGCGGGAAGGACATCGCCCAGCAGATGATCGTCGACCTGCGCCGGATGCTGAGGCGTGCAGGCCTCGCGTCCGCTGCTTGATCGTCCCCGACGTCAACCGCTCGAACGATGACGAATCGTTTGCTTCAGAGCGCGGTCTTCGCCGGCGGCACGATCAGGACGGGCCGCCCAGCATGCTCGGCGACGTCATGCGAGACGCTCCCCTCGAACAGCTCGCTGACTCCCCGCAACCCTCGCGACCCGATCACGATCACGGCGGCGTCGACCTCGTCTGCAACGTCGATGATCCCTCCCACGTTGGAGCCGCGAGGTCGGCTCGCGCCTCAGCCTCGAAGCCTGCGCGTCGTGCACGCTCAACGCCGTCGCGGGCGCGGCTGCGCGCGTCGTCCTCGTTCAACTCCTCGAATGCAGCGGCCGGCGCGACGGGCGACAGGACGGCGAGACTCTCCGCTGCGGTCAAAGGCGGTCCGACGTCGAGGACGACGGCGTGACGGGGACCGAGCAGCCCCGCAGCTCCCTCGATCGCGCGCTGAGCGCCGTCGGAACCGTCATAGCAGATGAGAATCGGGGCGTCTTGCATCGAGTTCCTCCTCGTCGTTTCCGAATCGATCCTGGCGCAGCTTCAACGAATCGGCAGCGGCCGATCTCCCGAGCGTGCAGGTGGCTGATATTTGGTTCCGCCGGGGAGGCTGGCCGCTCGGGGTCTCCGCGAGTGTTCGGGGAATAGATCACGGCGTTCGCGATCGCCGCCGTCCTGCTCATCCGCTGCGACACTAAGCCGAACTAATCGCGGCGGGTCAGTCGGTCGGACTTGTCTTTCAGTTACATGCGCGCGTAACCGGTTAGCGCGGCCGCGTAACCGGTTAGGTCGCGGGCACCGGGAGCGCGTAGAGGACGTGATGCGGGTCCAAAGTAAGTGCGCACGTCTGCGCCTTTGGCGGCGGAGATGACGCAGTCGGTTTGATCTTTCTTCACGTCCGCCCCCGCATTCCGGGTCGTCATGCCGAGGCGGGAGTAGGGTTGGCTGCGGCGGCGGCTCGGGCCTGGTCGAGGTCGAGGAACTGACCGTTTAGGCCGCCGTTCTGGTGGAGGTCGCCGCCAGGGACCTCGATCCGTCCTGCGTCGGCCACGCCGCCCACCTTGAGCGGGTCGAAGCCGGCGGCGCTGATCAGCCGTTCGATGGCCGCCGCCGCAGCGTCGTCATCGGCGGCGTAGAACAGCACTGCCCGCCGGGGGTCGCGGTTCGCGGCGCTTGCGAGCGAGTCGGCCCCGAGCGAGCCGAACGCCTTCACGTAGTGCGCACCGGTGGGAAGCAGCGCGGCGACCACGGACCCCGCCGACTGGTCGTCGGGCAGCGTCCGCGTCATCTCGCCCGTCTCGTTGACCCCGATCGGATTCGAGGGATCGACGACCACCTTGCCGTCCAGGAGGTCGTTGTCCTTCGCGATCAGTTCCTTGATCGTGTCGAGCCAGACAGCGAAGACGACGGCGTCGGCCTCCGTGATCGCCTCTTCGACCGAGGCGGCGCGCGCGAGCTCACCCAGTTCTTGCGCGAGCGCTGCTGCATTCGCTTCGTCCTTCGCCGCGAGGAGGACGGGCTCGCCACCACGGACAAGATGCCGGGCCAGCGTTCCTCCGATGTTGCCGATTCCGATGATTGCGGTCGTCATGGCGACTCCTCCTTTTTCTTGACCCCGCAACTAACGAGCCGTACCCACCCGATATTCCACGGCTTAGGGCCCGCCCCGTCCGCCTACGCGAAGTCTGCTTGACGACCGCGCGCTCAAGTGTCAGAGTCGATCGGTCAAGTCCTGTGGGCCTTCGGGTTCGCAGGACTTGGCATCTCTGGCCTGTGTTGGGCTCGCGCAGCCGGCGTTGTCCGAGTGGAGAACAGGCTGCTCATTGTTGGGGAAGCTGTTGGGGGAGACCGCTCTCTCCGCACGGAGACGGCTCGACCAAGCCGAGAATCGGTTCGCGCAGCGCGGGGATCGCACCCAGGAGGTCGCCGGTTCGAGTCCGGCTAGCTCCACCATCAAAAGGCCCGCAAATGGGGGCCTTTTGTTTTCCACAATGGGAACAAATGCGGCGAAATCCGGGCGGTGGTCAAAGTCACCGAGCGACGCTCAAGCGGGGCCAGGCCTCTTGGATGCCCGACATCGCTGCCATCCGTCGCTCCTGACGGTGGTGGCGAATGCGCGGGGGAGCCGCCGACCTTCGGGGCCGGCGGCTCCGGGGCTTCGCGGAAACTGGTTCAGGCGGTCACGATCAGCGTGTGGTGGCCGGGCCCCGTCTCGACTGTCACCTCGGTGCCGCGGTTGGTCTCGCGGAGCTCGTAGGTGGCCACCGGCAGCCCGTCGAGCACGACCGCCGTCGGCTGGGTCCCACGAGGGAGGGTGTGGCCGATCTCCACGTGGCGCGTCACCCCGGCGGTTGTGATCTCCGTCCGGTAGGTGCCGCCGTCGTGCGAGGCGAGCACGGCGGCCGACCCGTTCCCCAGGCGGATGTCCTCGCCCTGCACCGAGGTCTGGCCCTGCGGCACCTGGGGGACGAACTCGACGCGACGGCGACCCAGGTCGGGGCGCACTCCCAGCCACTGGTGCACGACCGCCCACGCAGTGCCGTAGTTCCCCCAGGCCTGCATGAACATCGAGCGGCAGGTCCAGCACCGGTCGATGTTCGCGCCCTGGTCCGGCGACGGGAAGATCTCCGGCATCGCTCCGGGCTGCTCGTCCGGCGTGCCGCCCGTCGCGGGCTCGGAGAACATCGGTTCGGCCAGCGCGTGCGTGTAGCGCTGCTGCTGACCGGGACCGAGGCGACCGTAGTTGCCCTCCCCGACCGACTGGATCGAGGTTGTGAGGCCGAAGATCACCTTCTCTCCCTGGCCGGCGGGACCGCCCCCGCAGCCGGTGTGGAAGAGGCCCGGGTTGAATGGGGGTACGCCGCTGTAGCAGTCGTTCTCTCGCCCGGCGAGTGCCGTGTTCCCGTGGTCGTAGGGCGCGAGCCCGGGGATGGGCCCGCCGTTGTCGGCCAACTCAGCCTCCATCGGCGTCTGTCCGATCCAGTGCTTCTGAAAGACCTGCTGGTCGCCCGGGTCGTCCAGTGAGTCGGCGTACTGCTGCGCGGGCTGATACCACCAGGTCGAGTCGAACCGCGCACGTAGTCCGAGGGAGAGCCTCTTCGCCCACGCGTAGGTGCGTCCGTCGCCCTTGGACAGAGCCATGTCGGCCAGGTCGGAGAGTCCACGGATCAAGTAGACGGTGTTGTCCAGCTTCTCCTCGCCCAACCCCGTCCGCTCCACGTTGCCCAGGCCCTCGGGCCAGCCGTCGTGGTCGTCGTCAAGCTGGGCGACGACGTACTGCAGGTTGCGCTTCGCGAACGCGTACATCTCGTCGCGGAACGCGTTGTCGCCGGTCCAGCGCCACACCAGCGCGACGGCGCTCGGGAACTTGACCGTCTCGTCGGTGTTGAAGTCGTACGAGATCGAGCCGTCTGGATTCGTGCGGCGCGAGTCGTGCCCGAACCAGATCGATCCGTCGGCCACGGCCTCGTGCACCACCACGCCCGAGCCGGGGTTGAGGATCTCCGAGATGTCGCGGAGGGCGCGCAGGTGGTCCTCGATCGGTTCGAACTGCCCGAGCGCCACGCTCGCGAACGCCGTGTACTCGGCGTCCGTGCCGAAGATCCAGGGGTAGTCGGGGAAGCCGGCGCCGATCCAGCGGGCGTTCGGGACCGTCCCGAGGGGCGCTGGGAACTGCTTGCCCTGATCGGTCCAGCGGATCTGCAGATTCTGGGCAGTCTGCGTGAGGTCGGCGAGGTTCTGCTTGCCCCACTCGACGGCCTCTTCGACGAGCGGGTCGTCGGGCAGCGAGAGCTGCGTGTGCTCGGCAAGGGCCTGCCGTGAGGCGATCTTGGCGGCCAGCTCGCCTGCCGGGTCCTGGAGCGCGGCGGCGAGCTCCTGCCGCGCGGGCGTCAGGCCCTGGTCGGAGCCGGCCACGGCCAGCCAGACGGTCTTCGAGCCGGCCGCGGGAAGCGAGAGCGTGTAGGTCAGCTCGCCGCCGGTGCCGCGGCCGAACGGGCCGTCGTCGCACTGGGACGGCTTCGGGTCGGCCGGCGCCCCGGGTTCCGTGCCCGTGCAGCGGTGACCGGGCTGCGGTCCCCAGAACTGGTCGCCGATCGCGCCCGACGCCGGCGTCATCGAAGTGCCCACGACCGCCGCGTAGTGGTGCTCAGGCGCCCCGGGCAGCGCGCCGTCGTCGGTGAACACGAGGTCCTGGCCGTCGAAGCTGCCCGTATCGGAGATGTTGTCGCTGGCGTTGGGTGTGACGCCTGTGAACCCCCACGGGTACTGCCCCATCAGCTCGGAGTGGGCGTCGATGGACAGCGTCGCGGTCCGCGCCGCCCCGGGGTTGGTGATCTCGAGGCGAAACAGCGCGGCCCGCCGCCCGTCGGGGACGAAGTCGGTCCGTTTGACCTGAAGTCCGGCCGTGTCCGGCAGGTCGTAGCGCGTGTAGCCCCAGCCGCTCCAGAACTTCGTCGCCGGACCGACCCACTGGCCGTCGAGGCCAAACCACACGCCGTCGACGAGCTTGAGCGGGGGCGTCCAGACGCCGCCCATCTCCCCCGTGATATGCCACCCGTTGGCGTAGAACCGCCCGTCCTCGAAGCCAATGGAGTAGGCACGCGTCCCGGCGGCCGCCTCGCGGCGATCCTGGAGCCGACTCGTCGTCGATAGCTCGGGCGTGGCCGCCTGCGCTACCCCTCCGGTCATCAAGACCGCGAGGACCCCAATGCACAAAGCACGCGATACGCGCACGGAATCCACCTCCCTCCCCTGTATCACTCTCCCCGCCGCCGAAAGCGCTTCAGCCCTGCGGCTCGACCAGCGCCGCCACGTCAACGCTCGTGAGCCCCGGCGACTCCGCGCTGTGCTATGCGGCGTCGTCGCCTTGTCAAGCACGCGAGCGTCTCCGCGTTATGAGGGCCCAGCCTCCCCGCGGTCAACCGAACGTGACGTCACGGATCTCCGCACCTCCTCGGGGGATCACGAATCGTCTGCACCCAGGTCGTTCACCTCCCTCGCCGTTCTCAAACACATTCACCGAGCGGGCGCCTATGCGGTGTCGCTAACGCAGGGGCGTTCCTTGACTCAATGAGGTGGCCGGCATTCGCTTCGAGTCCTTAGCTTCGGGACGCCTGTTGTCTGTTTGCTAAACACAAAACACGGATGCGGATCGAAGCGTGCCGCGGCGAGAGCCGCGTCCAAACAGAGCGTTGCCTCCCTCGCCCCGGGGAACCTGGCCGCTGGCCCGCCAGTTCTGTCGGCGGTTCGGGCTCCATGCCCGGGGCCCGAGCCGCAACGGCATTTTGGCGGCCGGACCAAAAATGCGCCGCATCCTGGCGCGGGGTAGCGGTCGGCGGGCGTCAAGATGAAGACCCCTTACCCGTGCCGGGCGGGTCATGGCGGGCGACCATTGCGTCTCCGGCGACGGCGACTTCCTGATGAGCGGGCACGAGCTCGCCGCCGCAGCGCAGGGAGAAGCTGCCGTTCGTCGTGCTCGTCGTCAACAACGGCATGTACGGAACGATCCGGATGCACCAAGAGCGGCTTTTCCCGGGACGTGTCGCGGGCACCGAGCTCGTCAACCCGGACTTCGTGGCCTGGGCGCACGCCTTCGGCGGCTACGGCGAGCTGGTCGTTCGCTCGGAGGACTTCCCGGCGGCGCTCGAGCGTGCCCTGCGCGAGGAACGACCGGCGCTGCTCGAGCTGCGCGTCGACCGTGAGGCGATCACGCCGCGGCAGACGCTGTCGGAGATTCGCGCCGCCGGCCAGGCGTGACGAGGCGGCAAGCGCTACATTGCCCCCCGGGTCGCCGATTCTTCTTCCAGGAGGGAGCCCTGGCCGCAAGCGTCCGCTCGATGTCGATCGCGCGGGAGCTCGCGTCCGTGCTCTCGGCCGACGCCGTTCTCGCCGAGCCACCGGCCCACTACCTTGCCGACGAGACGGAGCGGCGCGGCTTGGTCGGCCACGCCGACGCGGTTGCGCTGCCGGCCACGACCGAGGAGGTCGCACGCATCGTCGCCTGGTGCTACCAACGTGAGGTACCGATCGTCCCGCGCGGCGGCGGCACCGGGTTCGCTGGCGGTGCCGTGCCGCTGGACGGCGGCGTCGTGCTCTCGCTCGAGCGGCTGACGCGCATCCGCTCGTTCGAGCCTCTTCTCTGGCGGATGAACGTCGAGGCAGGCGTAAAGACCGCGGACGTGCGCAGGGTCGCTCGCGAGAACGGGCTCTTCTTCCCGCCCGACCCCGGCGCGGCCGAGCAGTCGCAGATCGGCGGCAACATCGCGACGAACGCGGGCGGCCCACACGCCTTCAAGTACGGCATGACGGGGGCGTGGGTGACCGGCCTCGAGGCCGTCGTTCCCCCGGGGGATGTCGTCGCCGTGGGAGGCGCGATTCGCAAGGACGTCGCCGGCTACGACCTGAAGAACCTGCTCATCGCGTCCGAGGGCACTCTTGGGATCATCACTGCGGCCTGGCTGAAGTTGATCCCCGTGCCGGAAGCGGTCTTCCCGGTCGCGGCGTTCTACGCTGGAACGCGCGAGGGCTGCGCCGCGATCGAGCGCGTTCTCGGAAACGGCCTGCAAGTCGCGGCACTCGAGTTTCTCGACGGCGCGACGCTCAAGCTTGCGGCACGCGGGTTTCCGGCGGCGGTACCGGCAGGTGCTGCGTTCCTGGTTCTCTCCGAAGCAGATGGAACGGCCGTCGAGGCGGCGCGGTTGCGGGAGGAGCTCAGCGGAGTGCTCGCAGAGGACTCGCTCGCGCTTCATCTTCCGATTGGGGCGACCGCTATCGGCGAGCTTTGGCGCTGGCGCGACGGGATCTCAATCGCTGTCATGGCGGAACGCGGCGGCAAGGTCAGCGAGGACATCGTCGTACCGCTCGACCGGCTGGCCGAGGCCGTCGACGAGACGCTGGCTATAGGCGAGCGGCACGGCCTCGCCGCGTGCAGCTGGGGGCACGCAGGCGACGGCAATCTTCATTCGACGTTCCTCGTCTCACCAGAGAACGCGGAGGAGCTCGGCCGGGCAAATCGGGCCGCGGAGGAGTTGTTCGAGCTGGCCGTCCGGCTGGGTGGTTCCGTGTCCGGCGAGCATGGCTTGGGTTGGGCGAAGCGCGGCCAACTGGCGCGGCAGTGGTCGCCCCGCGCACTCGACCTGCACGCTGAGATCAAGCAAATCTTCGACCCGAAAGGACTGCTGAACCCACAGAAGAAGCTGGCCCGTTAGAGGTGTCTCGATCCTCGGCCTTGCCTGCTTTTGCTGGTGCGGAACCGCCTAAGCGTGGCTGAGCTGACTCACAGAGTGAGCTGCGACGAGCCGTGACCCAGAGGGTTTGAGGAAGCGGCGCCTCTCCTGAACATCGTCGCTGCCGTCGATCCCGAGCAGCCAGCCGGTAGGCGACAGTCAAGCCCCGCGTTGTGGGATAACTCGCCGCAGATCGATCGATGCAGCGGGTCATTCGAGTCGAGGGAGGCGCCATGAGTGCGACCGCTTCGGATCCGACCAATGCCCAGACGATCGTGCTGATCCACGGGATGTGGATGACGCCACTCAGCTGGGAGCATTGGGCCGAGCGCTACCGGAACCAGGGCCACACGGTGGTCGCGGAAGCCTGGCCCGGACTGGAGGGCGAGCCCGAGCAGCTGCGCCGTGACCCTTGCCGCTCCGAAACCTGAACATCAAGGACGTCGTCGACCACTACGACAGGATCATCCGCGGGCTTGACCGGCCACCGATCATCATCGGCCATTCGTTCGGCGGGCTGTTCACGCAGCTGTTGGCCGATCGCGGGCTGGGCGCGACGGCAGTCGCACTAGGCACCGGGGCGCCTAAAGGCGTCCTCAGGCTGCCCTACTCCACGATCCGTGCGGCCTGGCCCGCGCTTGGCAATCCCACGAACCTCCGCAAAGAAGCTCCGCTGACGGCGAAGCAGTTCCACTGGTGCTTCACGAACGTACTCAGCCGAGAGGAGTCGGACGCTGTCTACAAGCACTACTACATCCCGGGCTCGGCGCGTCCGTTCTTCCAGGCCGGCTACGCCAACTTCAACCCGAGGGCGGTGACGAAGGTCGACTACCGCAACCCGTCGCGGCCGCCTCTGCTGCTCGTCACCGGCAGCGAGGACCGCATCTGCCCGCCGTCAGTCAACAAGGCGAACTTCAAGAAGCAGCGCCAGGCGCCGTCGGCCACGGAGCACAAGGAGTATCCAGGCCGCTGCCACTTCCCGGGCCAGGACGGCTGGGAGCAGGTTGCAGACTTCGTCCTTACGTGGGCGACTGAACACTCCAACCGCGCGGTCGCAAGCCCTGCGTGAGCGACCTGCGGCTCGCGCACATCGGCGGTCCAACGGTGCTGATCCAGTTCGGCGGCTGGCGGCTCCTGACGGATCCGACGTTCGACCCGCCGGGCCGGAAGTACAAGTTCGGCTGGGGAACGGGCTTCGTGAAGGTCGCAGGTCCCGCGATCGCCGCCTCCGAGGTCGGCCCGATCGACGCGATCCTCCTCACACACGATCACCACGACGACAACCTCGACCCTGCCGGACGCGCACTGCTCCCGTCGGCTGGAACCGTCGTCACGACTGTTTCCGGCTCGAGTCGACTCGGCGCTGATACGCGGGGGCTTGCCCCCTGGGCAACGACCGTGCTCGAGGCTCAGGGGCGGCCGCCGATCGAGATCACCGCCACGCCGTGCCGCCACGGCCCGGCGCTGAGCCGTCCGCTCGCCGGCGACGTGATCGGCTTCGCCCTCGGCTGGGGCGCTCAGGAGCACGGCGTCCTCTGGATCTCCGGCGACACGGTGCTCTACGACGGTGTGCGCCAAGTCGCCGACCGCCTCCAGGTCGATACAGCACTCCTACACCTTGGAGGCGTGCAGTTCCCCGTGACCGGGCCGGTGCGTTACACGCTCACCGCCGAGGACGCGGTCGAGCTGTGTCGCCTGATCAGGCCGCGCACCGCAATCCCCATCCACTACGAGGGTTGGAAGCACTTCAAGCAAGGCCGAGAGGCGATCGAGCGCGAATTCGCGCGTGCGCCAGAAGACGTACGCAGCCGGATCCGGTGGCTGTCCCTGGGTATAGAGGTTGAGATCGCCGGCTAAGTTCCCTTCGTCGCCCCCCGCGCCCGGAAGGGCGTCCCCACTTCGTTTCAGCCAGCTCGCCCGGTTACAAGTACATGATCCACTTGGAGCCGCAGGCGCCGCAGTCCTTGTGCTTCTGGCCGCACTTCGAGCAGTCCCAGTAGGTCCACCAGATCCATTTCAGGTGGTTCAGCTCGAGCACGATCAGGACGACGCACCAGAGGAAGATCTGCGTCTGGCTCATTGTGCGCAGCCTCTCAGTACGAGGCCGCGTGTCAATGGGCCAACCGGCTCATTTCACGGGGCCGAGTGGACGAGTGTGAGCCCCGCTTGCCGGCCCTCGGCCGCCGCGATGAGGCGCGCTAGGAGCTGCTCGACACCGGCCTCCAACCTGCGACCGCGTCGGTAGGCCGCGTGGATCCGGCGCTTGGGCGGGTCGGGGAGGATCGGCCGAGCGGCAAGGGACGCCGGCAGGTCGAGCTGCGAAAGCTGCGGGATCAGGGCCAGCCCGACGCCGGAGGCGATCAAATGGTGGAGGGCGCGATGATCGTTTGTCTCGGCCGCGATCCGAGGCTCGAACCCGGCCGCGTTGCACGCGCGGGACAGGAAGGGGTGGCACGACGACAGCGGCGTCGAGTTGATCCACGGCTCGTCGGCGAGGTCGGCGAGGTCGATTGTCGGGGAGGCGGCGTCAGGGTGCGCCCGTGGGAGGACGACGTGGATCGGGTCGTCCAGCAACGGTGTCAGCTCGATCGCGCCCGCGGCTTTCAGCGGGACGAAGTCGTACTCCCAGAGGACCGCCACGTCGACCTCTCCGGCGCGGAGGCGGGCGAGCCCTAGCTTCGGGTCGGCCTCGAGGATATGGACGTCGAGGCCGTTGCCGCGGACGGCTTCGGCGACGAGCGTCGCGGCGGCGCTCGCGAAGGACGCAACCCGGAACGCGGGCTGGGAGCTGCCGGCGATCGACTTCACCTCGGCCTCGGTCTCGGCCAGCTCCGCAAGGATCCCCTCGGTCCGTGCCACGAGCGCGCGCCCGGCGGCGGTCAGGTGGACGCTCCGGCCGTTGCGCTCGAGCAGCTCGACGCCGAGGTCCCGCTCGAGCGCGCTCAGCTGCTGGGAGACCGCGGAGGGCGTGAACGAAAGCGCCTCGGAGGCGGCGCGGATCGTGCCGTGAAGGGCCACTTCTCGGAGGGCTCGGAGGCGTCTCACGTCGAGCATCAGTTCTGCTTAACGATACGCCAAGCAATTCGAGGGCGTGCGAGGACGCGCAACTGGCACCGTGTTCGTGCACGTGATCAACCTTCGCCGACTCGCGTTTGCGTTCTGGCTCGCCGGCGCCCGCCTCGCGCACCGCGGCGAGCGCATCTTCCTGGTCGCGCTCGGGCTCGCCGCGGCGGCGGCGATGCTCGGCGCCGTCCTCGCGGGAACGGTCGCCGCGCAGGACCGCGACGTCGGCCGGAAGGTCGCCGCGCTGGCACCGGACGTCCGGACCGTGCGCGTGAACTGGTTCAGCGTCGGCGGGCAGGTGGCGCCGTATTCGACGCTCGACGCGCACGTCCGGCGCGAGCTGCGCACCGTGGTGAGCCGACCCGCTACCCGGACTTCGCTGTACCGCGAGAGCGAGTTGGGCGGCGCGTTTCTAAGCCTCGGCGCGGTGGACGGACTCGCGCGCTGGGTGCGCGTGCGGTCGGGCCGGCTGCCGCACCTTTGCCGGCCGGAGCGCTGCGAGGTGCTCGTGATCAGGCGAGGCGGCCGGATTCCGGACATTCCCGGCCTGCGGCTCGTCCCGGTCGGCGAAGGCGATGTGCGCACGACGACGCTGTTCGGAGACGCGGTGCCGGCGGAGACGCTTCACCAGTCGGCGTCGGTGCGGTTTGCGACCCGCTACCACCGGCCCGCGCCGCCACCGCTCGTGCTCGCGAACGGCGTCGCCGGGCTCGACCGCTCGGCGTATCTCCGCAACGCGTACCGCAGCTACGGCTGGGTGGTGCCGCTCGACCGGGACCTCGTCAGGTCGTGGTCGGCCGACGCGCTCGCTGAGCGGATCGACCACGCGCGCTCGGTGCTCCAGGCCGAAGCGTTCGCGTTCGAGGTTCGCGCGCCGACCGACGAGCTGCGGGCGGCGGCGGACAGCAGCCGGGTCGCCGGCCGGCGGTTGCTGCTCCTGGGAGGCGAAGCGGTAGCTCTTCTGCTGGCGTTCGCGGTACTAGTCGCGGCGCGGCTGCGCCGCGACGTGGAATCCTCCCGCGAGCGGCTCCGCTCGAGCGGAGTGCGACGCTGGCAGAGCGGGCTCGAGGTGGCGGCCGAGGCGGCTGCGATGGCGGTCGCTGGAACGCTCGCCGGCTGGATCGTCGGCTCCGCCGCGGCCGTGGTCGTCGCCGATCGGGCCGGCGAGCCGGTCGGGGCGCTGCTTCGCCACTCGGTGCTCTCCGGCGGCGGGATCGCGACGGCGCTCCTGCTCGCAGCCGGGGCCACCCTAGTCCTGTGGGCCGCGCTCGCGATCCGGCCCCTCTCCCTGGGCGGCCTGTCGCTCTCGCCGCTCGACGTCGCGGCCCTCGGAGCGGCGCTCGCGGTCGTCGTGGCGCTGCTGCGCGGGGCGGCCGACCCGCAGGACCTGGTCGCCGGGAACGGCACCGGCATAGTCCTGCTCCTGCTGCCCGCGCTGGTCGGGTTCGCCGCCGCGGTGGCGGCCGCGCGCCTGCTCCCGCCTGGCCTGCGGCTCCTCGAGCGCGCGGTGCCGCGCGGCGCGCTCGCGCTCCGGCTCGCCGTGCTCGGGCTCGCGCGCCGCCCGGGCTACGCGGCGGTCGCGGTCGGCTTCGTGGTCGTCTCGATCGGGCTCGCGCTCTTCGCAGAGACCTATCGCTGGACGCTCGTGCGCGGCCAGCGCGACCAGGCGGCCTACGCCGTCCCGGCCGACGAGATCGTCCGGGAGGACCTCTCGCAGCTGATCACGGTCCGCGCCGCGGTCACCCCGCGCGAGCTGCGCTCGCTCGGGCCGGGCGTCCGCGCGCGGGAGGTGACCCGGCAGGCCGGCAGCATCCAGGGCGCCGCCGACGTGAGCGGGATCGCTGTCCTCGGCCTCGACCCGCAGGCGCTACGCGGGATAGACGGCTGGCGAAGCGACTTCGCCTCGCGCTCGCCCGACGAGCTGGCGAGCCTGATCGAGCCCGGCCGGCCGGTCGCGCTGCGCGGGGCCGCGCTGCCAGAGCACGCGACGAGGCTCGAGCTTCCGGTGCGCGTGACGGGAACCGAGATCGGGGTCACCGCGAGCGTGCGGCAGCGGGACGGCTCCTTCGCGTCGCTCGAGCTCGGCCGCAGCCACGGGACGAAGCGGCAGCGGCTGGGGGCGGCCATTCCGCGGCCCGCGCGCGGAGGCACGCTGGTCGCGCTCAGGTTCGAGCCGCCGCCGAGGCTGGAGGAGCGTGGTGCCGACACCGGGGCTCCCGCCGTCGGATCGGTCGAGCTCGGCCGGCCACTGGCGCTTACGCCCACCGGCGCCGTGAGCGTGACCGACTACGGCGATTGGATCGGCACGACCGGGCTCCGGCGCCTTCCGGTCCGGAGCGGGCTTCGCTTCGGCCTGACGCTGACGAACGAGGTCGACACCTACGTCCGCCCGCGGCAGCCGACGGACGGGCTGCGCATCCCCGCGGTCGTCTCGCCGCGGATGAGCGAGATCGCCGGCAGCGACGGGCTGCTCGGGATCGACGTCGCCGGCCAGTCGCTCGTCTTCCGCGTCGCCGCGGTCGCCCGCCGCTTCCCCGGCACCGCCTCCGCCGACACCGAGGACTTCGTCGTCGCCGACCGCCGGACGCTCGACACTGCCCTGAACGCGTCCCAGCCGGGCGCAGGCTTCCCTACGGAGCTGTGGCTCGACGTCGCCCCGGCTCGCCTCGAGGCGGTCGAGGCTCGTTTGCGGCGGCCGCCGTTCGACGTGCTCTCCGTCTCATCGCAGGCGGGCCTCGAGGACCATTTGCGAAGCGATCCGGTCGCACGCGCGGCGCTCGTCCTCCTGGAGGCGGCCGCGGTGACGGCCATCGTGCTCGCGCTCCTCGGGCTCGTGCTCGGCGCGGTGTCGGAGCGGCGGGACGACGCGGCGGAGCTGTTCGACCTCGAGGCGCAGGGGATGCCGCCCAGCCGGCTGCGGCGGCAGCTGCGGCTCCGGGCGCTCGTGGTCGCAGCGGCGGGCGTCGTCGGCGGGATCCTGACGGGCCTCGTCCTCTCGGTGCTCGTGGTCGGCTTCGTCGAGCTGACTGCGAACGCGACCTCGCCGAACCCGCCACTCGTGCTCTCGCTCGACTGGCTCGTCGTCGTCCTCTCGGGGCTCGCTGCAGCGGTTCTCGCGGCCGCGCTGGTCGGGCTCGCGACCGGACGCGCCTTCCGCGGTGCCTCGCCGCCGCGCTACGGGGACGCGGCATGAGCGCGGTCGAGGCCCGCGACATCTTCCGGGTCCACTCGACCCCCGAGGGCGACGCCGCCGCCCTCCAGGGGCTGACCCTGACCGTGCCGGAGCGGGAGATCCTCACGGTGCTCGGCCCGAGCGGCGCCGGCAAGACCTCGTTCCTGCGGATCCTCGCCGGG
Source organism: Gaiellaceae bacterium (assembly GCA_036506915.1). Classification (GTDB taxonomy): domain Bacteria; phylum Actinomycetota; class Thermoleophilia; order Gaiellales; family Gaiellaceae; genus AC-32. Next base: position 14,061 of record DASXQY010000001.1, read on the forward strand.
CTAGACCTGCCCTCGGCGGGAACGGTCCGGGTCTTCGGGAGCGACCTGCGCGCGCTCGGCCGGGGCCGGGCCCGCTACCGCGCGCGGACGGTCGGCTACCTCGACCAGCACTACGCCCGCGCCCTGGCGCCCGAGCTGACGGCGCTCGAGCTCGTGGGCCTGAAGCTGCGCGCCGAAGGAATGGAGCGCGCGGCGAGGGAGGCGCGGGCGCGGGAGCTGCTTGCCCGGGTCGGCCTGGAGGCGAAGGCCGCGTCGCGGCCGGGGCAGCTCTCCGGCGGCGAGCAGCAGCGGGTTGCTCTCTGCGCCGCGGTCGCGCATCGCCCGCGATTGCTGCTCGCGGACGAGCCGACGGGCGAGCTTGACGAGGGAAACGCGAGCCTCGTCTACTCGGCGATCGCCGAGCTGGCGGCCGCCGAGGGCTGCACGGTCGTGATCGTCAGCCACGACCCGGCCTCGACCTCGATCGCGGACCGGTTCGTCCACATCCGCGACGGTCGTGTGAGCGAGGAGACGATTCGCGGCGAGGTCGACGAGAGCCTGATCGTGGTCGGGCGCGGCGGCTGGCTGCGGCTGCCACAGGAGTTCCTCGACCGCGCGGGGATCGGCACTCGCGCCGCGGCCTCGCTCGACGACGACCGGATCGTGGTCACGGCCGCCGGTCAGGACGGTCGCGCGCCGGTCGAGCCCGCCGCGACGCCGCGGGCGGCCGCGGCGGGGGAGACGGTCGCGGAGCTGCGCGGCGTCGCGAAGTCGTTCGGCCGCGGCGCGATCGCCGCGCAGGTTTTTTCCGGGCTCGACTCATCGTTCCAGGGCGGCCGCGTGACGGTAGTGACCGGGCCGTCCGGCTCGGGAAAGACCACGCTCCTGCACCTGCTCGCGGGCCTCGATCTTCCGGACGCCGGCGAGATCGAGATCTGCGGCGCGAGGGTGCAGGCGCTCGACCGGGCCGGCCGGGCGGAGCTGAGGCGGCGCCACGTCGCCCTCGTCACGCAGCAGCCCGGGCTCGTCCCTTTCCTGAGCGCGAGGGAGAACGTCGATCTGGCCGAGGAGATCCGAGGGCTGACCGGCCAGGGCGCCCACGAGGCGCTGGCGGCGGTGGGCCTCGCGGAGCGCGCCGGCCAGCGCGTCTCGCGCCTCTCGGCCGGTGAGCAGATCCGGGTCGCGGTCGCGCGGGCGCTGGCGGCCAGACCGCGCCTGCTGCTCGTCGACGAGCCCACGGCGCGCCTCGACCAGGCGAACGCGCTCAACCTGGCGACGCTGCTCTCGCGCCTCGCGCGCGAGACCGGCGCCGCCGTCCTATGTGCCACGCACGACCCGGTGGTGATCGAGCAGGCGGACGAAGAGCTTGCGCTGGCAGGCTCCGGCCAGGCTGTGGAGCAGCCCGCCCCTGCCTGAGTAGTAGGCTCGCAACGTGAACGTCCAGGCCGAGGGGATCACCCTCCAGGAGCTCCAGCTCGCGACGCGGAACCACGGAATGCCGCTGGAAGCGTTGCGCTTTCCGGTCACGCCGGTCGGGCTCCATTACCTGTTGATCCACTACGACGTTCCCGTGGTCGATCCGGCGGCGTGGAGCCTGAAGGTCGGCGGCCACGTTGAGCGCGAGCTCTCACTCGGGCTCGAAGAGCTGCAGGCAAGACCGGCGGCCGAGCTCACCGTGACGATGGAGTGCGCCGGCAACGGGCGCGCGCACCTCGACCCGCGGCCGGTCAGCCAGCCGTGGCTGCTCGAGGCGGTCGGCACAGCCCGCTGGCGCGGCACCCCGCTGCGCCCGCTGCTCGAGGAAGCGGGCGTCCGCGACGGCGCCGTCGAGGTGCTCTTCACGGGCCTCGACCGCGGCCTCGAGAACGGCGTCGACCAGCGCTTCCAGCGGAGCCTCCGGCTCGACGAGGCGCTGCGCGACGAAGTGCTGCTCGCCTACGAGATGAACGGCGCGCCGCTCCCGCCCCAGCACGGCTTCCCGCTGCGGCTGGTCGTGCCGGGGTGGTACGGGATGACGAACGTCAAGTGGCTCGACACGATCGAGGTCCTCGATCGGCCCTTTGACGGCTATCAGCAGGCGCAGGGATACCGCCTCCGGCAGGCCGAGGACGAGGACGGCGAGCCGCTCGACCGGATGCTGCCGCGCTCGCTGATCGTCCCGCCGGGGATCCCGGACTTCCATACGCGCGAGCGCACCGTCGAGCCCGGCGAGCACGTCCTCGAGGGTCGCGCCTGGTCGGGCCGAGCGCCGATCGAGCGGGTCGAAGTGAGCACCGACGGCGGCGCGACCTGGGCGCGGGCAGAGCTCGAGCCCGTGGAGCACCATTGGGCCTGGCGCGGCTGGCGGTTCCACTGGCAGGCCGAGCCCGGCCGGCACCTCCTCTGTTCGGGCGCGCGCGACGAGGCCGGCAACGAGCAGCCGCTCGAGCCCGTGTGGAACCTCGGCGGCTACGCGAACAACGCGGTCCAGACCGTCGTCGTCACCGTCGACGGCTGACCCTGCCACTATCCCTGCGTGCCTCGCGCGCGAGTCGTCCTCGCCGTTGCCGGCGGAATCGCGGTCGGCGGCGCACTGCTCGGCGCGTACCTCTTCTACCAGCATCGGCAGCCGCACGACGTCCGCGGCTCGCCGACGGTTGAGTTCGCGCCAAACCTCGAGCCGGGCAGGAGGCCGCGCGCCCAGCCGGTCGCCGCCCGCCTTCCGTGGCCGACGTACGGGCTCGACCCGGAGCGGACGCACTTCGGCGCCGGCCTGGAGCTACGGCCGCCCTTCCGCAGGCTCTGGAAGGTGTTCGCCGACTGGAGCTTCATCGAGTTCCCGCCCGTCGTGGGATACGGCCGCGTCTACCTCGGCACGAACCACGGGCGTGTGCTCGCGGTCGGGGCGAAGAGCGGCCGCGTCCTCTGGCGGCGGCAGCTCGGGCACTGCATCGCCGCCTCGCCTGCCCTGGCGCGCGGCGTCGTTTACGTGGCCGCGATGAATCCCCTGCCCTGCGTCGATCCCGACCGGCACGCGCCCGGCTTCCTCCAGGCGCTGGACGCGAGGACCGGCAGGCCGCTCTGGCGCTTTCGTGCCGGGGTGACCGAGTCGTCGCCGCTCGTCGTGCGCGGGCTCGTCTACTTCGGCTCGTGGGACGGCCGCGTCTACGCGGTCGACCTGCGCACCCACCGCGCCCGCTGGAGCTACGACACCGGCGGCGAGGTGAAAGGCGGCGTCGCCTTCGCGCACGGAACGGTGTACGCGGGGTCGTACGACGGGCACGTCTACGCGCTTGACGCCAGGACGGGAAGGCTGCGCTGGTCCGGCGCGGCGGAGCGCGGCCTGACCGGCCGGAGCGGCTTTTACGCGACGCCGACGGTCGCGTACGGGCGTGTGTTCGTCGGCGCCACGAACGGGGTCGTCTACGCCTTCGGCGCCAGGAGCGGCCGCCTGCTGTGGGCCCGGCGCACCGGGAGCTTCGTCTACGGCGCGGCTGCGGTCTGGCACGGGACCGTCTACGTCGGCTCCTACGACCACCGCTTTTACGCGCTCGACGCGGCGACCGGGGACGTCCGCTGGAGCTTCGATGCCCGGCACCCGATCTCGGGGGCGCCGACGGTGCTCGACCGACTGGTCTACTTCTCCACCTGCGGCTCCTGCTCGTCGTACGAGTCGGACGCCCGCGCCCGCCGCACATTCGCGCTCGATGCCCGGACCGGCCGGCTCGTCTGGACGTTCCCCGACGGCGAGTACAGCCCGCTCGTCGCCGACTCGAAGCGGGCGTACCTGACCGGCTTCACGAACGTGTACGCGCTGACGCCTGCGCGCTGACAGGCGAGGGCGGCCTGCCGGACCGCCCTCGCCTGGGGAGAAGAATCGTTGTCAGTTCGCGACGGTGAACGGGAAGATCGAGATTCCGACGTTGCCGCGGATGTCGCTCGCCGCGACCTCGAGCCGGTAGCTGCCGTTCGCCAGGCTCGCGGAGCTCCAGCCGTGCGCGAGGTAGAGGCAGTAGTAGCCCGGCCAGCCGGGATGGTTCATGCGCGTCCCGGGCGCGTAGACGCCGCCGAACTCGCGAGGGGAAAGGACCCGCGTGCGGAAGTCGACGGCCAGGTGCCAGCCGGCGACGACCTTCTGGCCCTTGAAGATCCGCCAGCGGAGCTTCGCCGGGGTCACGGGCCACGGCGCGGGAGTGACGCCCGCGGCGGGGTCGAAGGCGTCCGCGACGAGATCGACGGTGCCGTGGACGGCGTTCGGGTCGAGCCGGCTGCCCGGCCGCCGGAAGGTCACCTTCGTCGTCCGGGGCGTCGTGCCGTCCGCGAACGGCCCGAGCCCGCCGGGCCGCAAGGGGTTCACGTACTTGCCGCCCTGGACCTCGGTCAGGTGGAGGTGGTTGAAGATCATCTTCGTACGGCCGAGGAGCGTGTGCCGGCGCACCCGCTGGCCGTTCTTGACGGCGACGGCGATGTGCCAGTACTGGAGGGTCCGGTCGCCGGACTTGATCTCGACCGCCCACTTGTTGAGCAGGTGCGCGGTTCCGGGCTCGATCGCGTAGATCGGGGTGTCCCCGTGAGCGGAGATGTCGACGCCGAAGTGGAAGGTGTGGGTCTCGCCGAACATCGCGACGCGCGGGTCGTTGATGTACGCGCGTACGGGATGCGGGCGGTTGAAGGGCTTCATCGGCCAGTCGTACGTCCAGCGGGCCCGAGGTGAGCTCGACTTGATGGAGAGCTCCTTGACGGGTGCGGCGTACGGGCCGGTGGCGGCGCCGGCCTTGGGGCGCCAGGGCGGC
>DASXQY010000002.1:0-34785 GCA_036506915.1 Gaiellaceae bacterium
CGCTGCTGCATCGCGGAGAAGCTCGGCCGGCCCTCCTCGTCGAGCGCGCAGACCTCGCCGTCCACCACGCAGTCCGGCGTCTTCAGCGCCTTGGCGAGCTCTTTGGCGACGTTCGCGAAGCGCTCCGTGTAGTCCTGGTCCTTGCGCGTGCGGAGCTCGGCTTCGCCGCCGGCCACCCGGCCGACGATCCGGTAACCGTCCCACTTGATCTCGAACTCCCACCCCTCTCCGCGAGGCATGTTCTTCTCGTCCTCGAGCGTCGCGAGCATCGGCGCGTACCGGCGGTGCGGGGCCGCGGCCCCGTCCTCGCGCTTGCGGATGATGAGCCAGTTCTTCGGGTCGCCTGAGAGCTTCGCCGGCACGAGCGCCCAGGTCCCCTCGAGCCGGCCGCCGTGCAGCCGGACGGTCAGGCCGCCGTCGCGCTTCTCCTCGACGAGCTCGTAGGTGCCCGTGTCCCAGATCTCGACGGTGCCGGCGCCGTACTCGCCCTTCGGGATCTCGCCTTCGAAGGTGGCGTAGTCGAGCGGGTGGTCCTCGACGTGCACGGCGAGGTGCTGCTGCCCGGGCTCGAGCGGCACGCCTTTGGGAACCGCCCAGCTCGCGAGCGCCCCGTCCCGTTCCAGGCGGAAGTCGTAGTGGAGCCGCCTCGCGTCGTGGCGCTGGACGACGAACAGCGGGTCACGCCCCCGTCTGCGGCGGCGGCTAGAGGTAAAGGGCTCCGAGGTCTTCTTGGGGTCTCGTTTGCGCTGGTACTCGCGAAGGCTCACGCGCCCTTTCTAGCTTTTCTAGCGCGCGGTCGCTTGCGAGCGCGCGCGGACGATCCCCTGGTGCGCTCCACCGACTCGCGCAGCGCGGCCATCAGGTCGACGACCTCGCCCTCTTCCGGCTGCTCCGGCTCGGGCAGCGGCTTGCCCTTGGCCTTGGCGCGCAGCAGCTCGAGCAGCTCCTTCCGGTACGTGTCGTCGTACTTGGCCGGGTCGAACGAGGCGCTCAGGTTCTCGACCAGCGACTTCGCCATCTCGACCTCGGGCTTGCGCAACCTCGTGTTGCCGTCGACCTTCTCCGGCTTGCGCACCTCGTCGGCGTAGTACATCGTCTCGAGCACCAGGATCCCCTGCCAGAGTCGCAGGGCCGCGAGGTGCTGCTTGTTCCGGATCACGACCTTCGCGATCCCGACCTTGTTCGTCTCCTCGAGCGCGCGCACTAGCAGGCGGTACGGCTTCTCGCCGCCCTCCTCGGGCAGCAGGTAGTAGGCCTTGCGGAAGTAGATCGGGTCGATCTCTTCGAGGTCGACGAAGTCGAAGATGTCGATCGTCTTGGTCAGCTCGATGTCGAGGAGGTCGAGGTCCTCGTCCTCGAGCGGGACGTACCGGCCCTTCTCGACCTCGAAGCCGCGAACGATCTCGTCGTTGTCCACATGCTCACCCGTGTCCCGGCGCACCTTGTCGTAGCCCACCGGGGCGAGGTCGCGCTTGTCGAGGAAGTGGAACTTGAGCTCCTTCGACTCGGTTGCGCCGAACATCCGGACGGGCACGCTAACCAGGCCGAAGGAGATGCTTCCGCTCCAGATCGAGCGAGGCACGACTCTGTGCTACCCGGGGTGCCGGAGTGTGAAAACCCCCGATGTTTCGGATCCGTGGGCGTGCGGGTAGTACTGCTTTCGAATAGGGGTCGTCTGTTCTACAAAGCTTCTCCGCCTAACGGGGGGTTAGGGTCGAGGCCGGCTATAAGCCGGCCTCGACATGTGTACGCGCAGGGGATAAGCCTGTGGAAGATGTGGAAAAGCCCGCGTGTGCGGGCCGTTTTCAGCGGGTTGCCGGGATCTGGCCGATTGTGCGAAACCGCACACGTCGCTGGCGCCGAAGCTCGTCTCCGCCCTGCGACTCCAGCAGCTCCAGCGACTCGGCGAGGCCCTCGCCGAGCAGCCGCGCGGAGGTCTCGTGGTCGGTCTGGGCGCCGCCCTCCGGCTCGGGCACGATCGCATCGATCACGCCGAGCTCCAGGCAATGCGCCGCGTCGGGCTTGAACGCGGCCGCCGCCTTGCGCGCCTCCCCCGCGTCACGCCAGAGGATCGCCGCACAGCCCTCGGGTGAGATGACGGTGTAGATCGCGTTCTCCTGCATCAACACGCGGTCCGCGAGCGCCGTCGCGATCGCGCCGCCCGAGCCGCCCTCCCCGATCACGCAGGTCACGATCGGCACCCGCAGCCGCGCCATCAGCGCCTGCGAGCGGGCAATCGCACCGCCCTGGCCGTGCTGCTCCGCGCTCACGCCGGGGTACGCGCCGGGGATGTCGACCAGGCTGAGGATCGGGAAACCGTGCCGCTCGGCCAGCTCCATCGCCCGGTTGGCCTTGGCGTAGCCCTCCGGGTGCGCCATACCGAAGTTGCGGCTCGTGCGCTCCTTCACGTCGCGGCCCTTCTGGTTGCCGATCAGCACGATCGTCCGGCCGCGAAAGTGCCCAAGGCCCGTGACGATCGCGGCGTCGTCGCCGTACGTCCGGTCGCCGTGCAGCTCGAACCAGTCCTCGAGCAGCCGGTCGACGTAGTCGAGTGTGTAGGGGCGGTCGGGATGCCGCGCGAGCTCGACGGACTGCCAGATCTCCTCATCGCTCGGCTCCGCGACGATCCGGTCGAGCTGGCGCTGGAGCCGCTCGAGCTCGCCGGAGAGCTTCGCGCCGCGCAGGAGCGGAACGCTGCGCAGCCTGCTCAGCTGCGCGCGGAGCCGCAGCTCGGCCTCACCGGCCATTGGCGAAGAGGCGCAGCAGGCGCGCTAGCGTGGGCCGCAGCTCGGGTCGAGGGACGATCGCGTCGATGTGGCCGTGGCGAAAGTTGGACTCGGCCAGGCCGAAGTCGTCGGGAAGCTTCTCGCGCGTCGTCTGCTGGACGACCCGCGGGCCCGTGAACGAGAGGAGCGCGCCCGGCTCCGCCACGAGCACGTCGCCGAGGCTGGCGAAGCTCGCGAGCACGCCCGCGGTGGTCGGGTGGGCCATCACGCTGATCAGCGTTCCGCCGCCGTCGTGGAGGTCCTCGACCGCGCACACCGTCTTCGGCAGCTGCATCAGCGAGAGGATCCCCTCCTGCATGCGGGCGCCGCCCGAGGCGGTCACGGATACGAGCGGCACGCCTCGCTCGGCGGCGCCTTCGCAGGCGCGCGCGAACTTCTCGCCGACGGTCCGGCCCATCGAGCCGCCCATGAAGCCGAACTCCATCACGGCGAGCTGGCAGGGCAGCTCCTCGATCGCCGCTCGGCCGATCACCATCGCCTCCCCGAGCCCGGTCGAGAGCTCCGCCTCAGCCAGGCGCTCGGTGTACGGGCGTAGGTCGAAGAAGTCGAGCGGATCGTCGGAGCGCAGCTCGACGGCCTCTTCGGCGAAGCTGTCCTCGTCGACGAGCTGCTGGATCCGCTGGCGCGCGTGCACCGGAAAGTGGTGGCCGCAATGCGGGCAGACCCGAAGGTGCTCGTCCAGCTCGTCGTCGCGATAGTGCGAGCCACAGCTCGGGCACGTGTTCGGGTGCGGGCGCCCGCCGTCCTCCGTCGGCGCGTGCCTGTGCTCGATCGAGACGTCAATCCGTTCGGTCATTGCGACGCTGCGAGTTTAGACCTGCCCGGGGTTGTGGGAGTTACAGGCCGAGCGCGACGCAGAGGCGGGTGAGCGGTTCAACGTTCGCGCTCTCCGGCGAGAGCCCGCTCAGGCCCACGCCGAGAACCGCCGTCCGCTCCCGTACTCGCCCCAGCAGCGCCTCGGTCTCGGCGAGGGACAGGCCGCCCGGCTCCGGCATGAACGGATCGATCTCGCCGGGCTCGAGAGCGTCGGCGTCGACGGCGACGTACGCGCCCTCGGTCGCCTCGAGCGCTCGGTCTAGCCCCTCGGGCTCCGTGCGCAGGCCGATCGACGCGACGTACTCGCGCTCCGGCGGATCGAGATTTCGGGCGCCGAGCAGGACGACGTCCTCGGGATCGACCGCACCCGAGTCGAGGAGCATCCGCAGCGGCATTCCCCAGAGGTCGCCGGAGGGCGAGGTCTCGGGCGTGTTCAGGTCGCCGTGCGCGTCCAGCCAAACGAGCCCGATCCGCCCATGACGGGCCGCGAGGCCCTCGACCGCGCCGACATGCGCGCAGCAGCAGCCGCCGAGGACGAGCGGCCGCTCCGGGAGGTCGATCGCCAGCGCGAGGTTCTGCTCGTCCAGGCTGTCCTCCTCGACGACGGCCGTCTCGGGATAGGGCAGCGGCAGGCGCGCGGCCTCGGCCATGGACTCGCCGCCCTTGCCCCACGCCCGCGGGATGCGGACGAGACCGGCGTTGAACTCGCGTCCGCAGGCATGACACTCGTAGCCGGGCCCGAGCGCGACCGCGGTGAACGTGCCGCAGTCGGGACAGCGGGCGCGAAGCCGGCTCACACGACCTCCTCGAGCCTCTCCGCTAGGCCGCGCAGGTCGGGCTGCTCGCGGGTCGGCTGTGAGCCCGGTGTCTCGGCGAGCCGGTTGATCCAGATCGACGCCAGCCCAAGCTCGTTCGCCGGCCCGATGTCGTGGAAGAGACTCGCGGCGACGTGCACGTCCGGAAGCCGTCCGACCTCTCGCTCGAACGCCCGCCAGTGGCCGAGCGCAGGCTTGTAGGAGCCGATCTCGGAGGCGACGATCGCCTGCTCGAACGGCACGCCGATCCGCTCGATCGAGGCGGCGACGAAGTCGCGGTCGGTGTTGGAGAGGATCGCGAGCTTCCAGCCATGTCGGCGCGCCTCCGAGAGCGCCTCGGGCACCTCCGGGAACGGCCGCCAACCCGGCAGCGACCGCGCCAGGGAATCCTCGTCCTCAGGCCCCGCGCCGAGCCGCTGCATCGCCTCGGTCAGCACCTCGCGGTAGGAGCGCTTCCCGTCGGCCTCGAGCTCCCGCTCGAGCTCGTGGTAGCGCCCGAGCAGCTCGTTCGCGCGGTCCTCGCCGAAGACGCGCGCCAGCTCCGCCCGGATCCCGCCGTTCCAGTCGATCAGGGTTCCGTAGCAGTCGAAGGTCGCCCAGCGCTCGCCCGCCACTGAGACGGCCTACGGCCTAACCCGCGCAGACTCCGCGCCTTCGGCGCTCCGCTGCACGCTGGGTGGTACCGAGTTGCCGTGACGGCTGGGCACGATCCTAGGGTTCGAACCGGCGGACCACGATCGTCGCATTGTGGCCGCCGAAGCCGAACGAGTTCGAGACACCGATGCGGACGTCGGCCTCGCGGGCCTCGTTCGGGATGTAGTCGAGGTCGCACGTCGGATCGGGCTCTTCGTAGTTGATCGTCGGCGGCAGCGCGCCCCGGTTCACGGCGAGGATGGTGAACATCGCCTCGACCGCGCCGGCGGCGCCCAGGCAGTGCCCGGTCGCGCCCTTCGTCGAGGAGACCGGCGTCTTGCGCGCGTTCTCCTCGCCGAGCGCGATCTTGAGCACGCGGGTCTCGCTCGCGTCACCCAGGGGCGTAGAGGTGCCATGGGCGTTCACGTAGTCGATCTCGTCCGGCGAGACGCCCGCGTCGCGGAACGCCATCGTCATCGAGCGCGCCGGGTTCTCCCCGCTTGGGTCGGGCTCGGTGATGTGCTGCGCGTCCGACGAGACGCCGTAGCCGAGGAGCTCCGCGTAGATCTTCGCGCCGCGCGCCCGCGCGTGCTCGAGCTCCTCCAGCACCACCATCGCGCCGGCCTCGCCCATCACGAACCCGTCGCGCTGGGCGTCGAACGGCCGGCTCGCCTTCTCCGGATCCTCGTTGCGCCGCGAGAGCGCCCGCATCGCGCTGAAGCCGGCGATGCCGACCTCGGTGATCGGAGCTTCGGTGCCGCCGCAGAGCATCACGTCCGCCCGTCCGAGCCGGATCGCGTCAAGGCCGTCGCCGATCGCCATGTTCGACGCGGCGCAGGCGGTGCACTGGGAACTGAGCGGCCCCTTCGTCCCGAGCTGCATCGAGACCCAGGCGGCGCCCATGTTCGGGATGATCTCCGGGATCGAGAACGGGTTCACTCGGTCGGGCCCGCGCTCGAGCAGCTCGTCATAGCAATCCTGGAACGCCTTCAGGCCGCCGATCCCCGTCGCCACTGCGGCGCCGATCCGGTCCGACTCCTTCTCGATCTCCAAGCCCGCGTCCTTCTCCGCCTGCCGGGCCGCCGCGACGATCAGGTGCGCGAACCGATCCATCCGGCGGGCCTGCTTGCGCTCGATGTACTCGGTCGGGTCGAAGCCCTTCACCTCGCACGCGAAGTGGACGCTGAAGCGGCTCGAATCGAACTGGGTGATCTCCGCGGCGCCGGAGCGCCCGGCCAGCAGCGTCTCCCACGTGCTCTCGACGTCGTTGCCCAAGGGCGTCAGGGCGCCCAGGCCGGTGATCACGACCCTGCGACGTCCGTTGAGGCTCGCACCGTTTGTCATGTCAGATTCCGAGACCGCCGTCGACGAGCAGCACCCCGCCCGTGATGAACGTGGCCTCGTCGGAGCAGAGGAAGCGTACCGCTCCCGCCACGTCCTCAGGGTCGCCCAGCCGGCCGAGCGGCGTGTTCGCGAGCATCTGGGCCCGGAGCTCCTCCGGCAGGATCTCGGTCAGGCGCGAGGTGACGTAGCCTGGAGCGACGACGTTGGCCCGCACGCCGCGGCTGCCGAGCTCGCGGGCGAGCGACTTCGTGAAGCCGATGATCCCCGCCTTGGCCGCGCCGTAGTTCGTCTGGCCGGGATTGCCGTGCAGCCCGACGATGCTGGAGACGTTCACGATCGACCCGGCGCGTCGCTTCATCATCCCGCGCACCACGGCACGGCAGGTATAGAAGACCCCCGAGAGGTTCGTCTCGATCACCGCCCGCCAGTCGTCGTCGGGCATCCGCGCGAGCAGGCCGTCCCGCGTGATCCCGGCGTTGTTGACCAGGATGTCGAGCTCGCCTGCCTCCTCGACGAGGCGCTTCGCCTCCTCGGGCTCGGAGACGTCGGCCTGCACGGCGCGGCCGCCGGCCTCCGACGCGACCTTCTCCGCCTCCTCGGCCCCCGAGCGATAGCCGACGATCACCGACGCGCCGGCTCGCGCGAGCTCGAGCGCAATCGCGCTGCCGATGCCTCTCGAGGCGCCGGTGACGAGCGCCGTCTTGCCCTCCAGCGAGGCGAACGCATCAGGCAGGTTTCAATGTCTCCTTGAGCTTCTCGAGCGAGGCCAGATCTCCCACCGGGATGGCCTTCACGTTGCGGTCGATCCTCTTCAGTAAACCGCTGAGGACGTTGCCGGGGCCGACCTCGACGAAGACCTTCACGCCCTGGCGCATCAGCTCGCGCGCCGCCTGAGTGAAGCGCACGGGCGCCGTCAGCTGCTCCACCAGCAGCGCGGCCAGCCGCTGCGCCGGCTCGATCTTCGCTGTCACCGTCGAGACGAACGGCGCAATCGGGTCGCTGAACTTCGCCTTCTCGACAGCCGGCCAGAACCGCTCGGCGGCCCGCTCGACGAGAGGGCTATGAAACGCGCCCGAGACGCGCAGCTTCACGGTCCGGAGCGCCCCCTCGAGCTGCGCCTCGCTGCAGCATTCGTCGACGGCCGGCGTCTCGCCCGAGACGACGATCTGGCCCGGGCAGTTGTAGTTCGCCGGCCATACGCGCGCGATCCGTGCGCAGAGAGCCTCGACCACCTCGTCCGCGAGCCCGAGGATCGCCGCCATCGATCCCGGGTTCTCCCGGGCCGCCTCCGCCATCGCGAGGCCGCGCTCGCGAACCAGGGCGATCGCATCGTTCGTGTCAAGCGCGCGGGCAGCCGCCAGCGCAGCGAATTCGCCGACCGAGTGGCCGACGACGTAGTCGGGCTCGTAGCCGCGGGCGCGCAAGGCCGCGAGGATGGCGAGGCTCGTCGTCACGAGGGCCGGCTGCTGCACCTCCGTCTGGACGAGCTCCTCCTCAGGCGCCTCGAAGCAGAGCCGCACGAGATCCAGTCCCGCCGCCTCGCTCGCCTGGCGGTACACCTCCATCGCCTCCGGCACCGCCCGGGCGATCTCCCGGCCCATGCCCGCCTCGAGCGAGCCCTGGCCCGGAAAGCAGAATGCGATCTTCTCGGCGCTCATCCTCTTCCTCCGTCGGTCCATTCGATCAGACCCGAGCCCCAGGTGAGGCCCGCGCCCATTCCGGTCATCAGCACCAGCCGGCCCGCCTCGAGCCGCCCGTCCGCCTGTGCATCCGCGAGCGCAAGCGGGATCGACCCGGAGGACGTGTTCCCGTACCGATCGACGTCGATGACCACCTTGTCCTCGGGAATACCCAGCTTGCTCGTGGCGTATTCGATGATCCGCACGTTCGCCTGGTGCGGGACCTAGACGTCTACCTCGTCGATCGAGCGCCCGCACTCGGCCAGCACCGCCTCGGCCGACGAGACCAGGACCCGCGTTGCGAACTTGAACACCTCGCGGCCGTTCATCTTCACGAAGTGGAGGTGCTCGGCCAGGGTGTCGTCGCTCGCGGGCGTGCGGGAACCGCCGGCGGGGAGGTAGAGCTGCGGCCCGCCCGAGCCGTCCGCGCCGAGCTCGAAGCCGAGGAAGCCGCCCTCGCCGACGCGCTCGAGCACGACCGCGCCCGCACCGTCGCCGAAGAGGACGCAGGTGCTCCGATCGGTCCAGTCCATGATCTTCGAGAGCACGTCCCCGCCGACCACCAGCGCGCGCTGCGAGAGGCCGCCGGCGAGCATTCCGTACGCCTGCGCCAGCGCGTACATGAAACCGGTGCAGCCCGCCGAGAGGTCATAGGCCCCCGCTTCGCGGGCGCCTAGTTGCTCAGCGAGGATCGCCGCGGTCGCGGGAAACGCCATATCGGGGGTAACGGTCGCGACGATGATCAGATCGAGATCGGAACCGGAGATCCCCGCGTCCTCTAGCGCTGCGCGCGCAGCGGGCAGCGCTAGGTCCGACAGCGCCTCCTCGGGCGCGGCGATTCGGCGCTCGCGGATGCCCGTGCGCTCGATGATCCACTCGTCCGAGGTCTCCACCATCTTCGAGAGCTCGTCGTTCGTCAGCACCCGCTCGGGCACGTGGCAGCCGAGGCCGGTGATCGAGATGGCAACGCCGTTCGCGGTCCCGATCACGACTGCTCCACCGCAAAGGTCAGCGTCCCGCGCGCGGCGAGCTCGTCCCCGACCCGCGCCGTCGCTTTGCCCCGCCCAACCGGACCGCGCACCACCTCCAGCCGGCACTCGAGCTCGAGCTCGTCCCCCGGCTCCACGATCCGCTTGAAGCGAACGTCGTCGATCCCCGCGAAGAGGGCGATGCGGCCGCGATTCTCCTCCTGCGAGAGGACCGCCACCGCGCCGGTCTGCGCCATCGCCTCGACGATCAAGACGCCGGGCATCACCGGCCGCCCCGGGAAGTGACCGGCGAGATACCACTCGTCCGGGCGGACCGTCTTGCGAGCGACTACGCGCTCGCCCGGCTCGAGCTCGAGCACCTCGTCGATCAGGAGAAACGGCTCCCGGTGCGGCAGGATCGCCTCGATCTCCTTGCGTCCCAGCGTCGTCTTCACGCCGCCGCGTGGTTCGAGAGCCGTGCGCGCAGGCCCGCGCGGGCGCGATGCGCGTAGCACTTCGCGGTGCCGACCGGCATGCCGGAGCGGGCCGAGATCTCCGCGAACGAGTAGCCGAGGGCGTCCTTCAACACGACCACCCTCGCCTGCTCGCGTGAGATGTCCGCGAGCCCGGCGCCCAGCTCGTCCCGGAGCTCGGCCAGCGTCGCCGCCCGCGCAGGGTCGCCTTCGGCCGCGATGCGATCGTCGTCGAGCAACGGCTCGCAGCGGCGCAGCCTCCGCGCCGCAGCCAGGTCGAGGCACGTGTTGACAACCAGCCGGTGAAGCCAGGTGCCGAACTGCGACTCGCCGCGGAACTGACGCAAGCGCACGCAGAGCTTCGCGAGCGCCTCCTGAGAGGCGTCGCGGGCGTCCTCCGGATCGGCGAGCAGGTGCGCAGCGAGACGCTCCACCCGCGCGGCGTGCCGCTCGCAGAGCGCCGCAAGCGCCCGGCGGTCGCCGTCCTTCGCTCGTTTGACCAGGATCGGATCACTCAGCTTCTCGTAGACGAGCGGCCGCTCGGGTCGCGGGTCCTGCCGAATCTGACGGCGCTTGCGCAGAGGAGGTTGCACGGGCGAGCCTAGTCTACGGTTCGTGTCCGACTCGCTCGCGCGCGAGGCCGTGCTGCCGCGCCTCCGCGGCCTCTTCGGCCGCGACTACACGTACGTCGAGTCGACCGCCTCGACACAGCTCCTGCTCCCGCCCGACGCCGTCGAGGGGACAGTGGTCGTCGCGGACGAGCAGACGGAGGGCCGGGGCCGCCTGGGCCGCCGCTGGTTCGCCCCACCCGGTACCAGCCTGCTCTGCTCGGTGCAGCTCCGGCCGGCGGTGTCGGGCGAGCGCCTGCCCGAGCTGACGAGCGTTGCCGCCCGCGCCTGCGCCGAGACGATTGCAGCCCTGACCGGGCTCGAGCCGGAGCTGAAGTTCCCGAACGACCTCCTCCTCGGGGAGCGCAAGGTCGCCGGCATCCTGGCCGAGGCACGTGAGGGACGGGTCGTCCTCGGCATTGGGGTCAATGTGAACCTCTCCGAGGAGCAGCTGCCGGGCGAGGTGGACCGTCCGGCCACGTCGCTGCTCGTCGAGACCGGCCGCGAGCTGGACCGCGCCGAGCTGCTGGTCGAGCTACTCGACCGGCTCGAGCGCCGCTACGACGCCTGGCTCAGCTCCTGATCGTCGGGCTTCGATTGCCGGCCGGGTCGACGGCGTAGGCGCTCAGGCTGCGCACGGCGCCGGCGTGTGCGACGCGGAAGAACCCGGCGCTCCTGCGGGTAAACCGTTGCACCCGGCCGTTCAGGACGATCGTCACCCGGGCGGGCTCGCTCAGCCAGAGCTCGAGGCGCCCGAGCGAGACGAGTCGCAGCACCGGCGGCCGGCGGTCGATGCGAACGATCAGCGACTGCTTGACCGTCAGCAGCGAGTCCGTCGCGCTCACCACAGCCGAGTAGCGGCCATCCGGCAGGCCGCCACCATCCCAGGTCAGCCGCTGCGGGCCGGCGCCGAGCTCCGTGTCGAGCAGCGTCGCCGCGAGCATCGCGCCGCGCAGAATCCGCACCTGCACGTGCGCCGGCGCGAGCAGGCGGAAGGAGAAGTCGAGCGAGTCGAGGCGCCCGTCCCCGTTGGGCGAGATCGCGAGCGCGCTGGCCGCGAACCCGGCGAGCGTCCGGTCGACGACGAGCGGGATCGTCGACTGGGCCTGCTTCCCGGCGGCATCCTTGGCGGTCAGGGAAAGGCGGTAGCGGCCGTCCGGAAGCGTGACCTGCTTCCAGACGAAATCGCTCGCGCCGGCGGGACGTCGCCGGACGAAGAGCGTCGCGACGGTGTCGCCGAGCGAATCGAGGACGGTCGCGGTCACCGTCGCGGCCGCGGTGAGCCGGTAGCTGATCTTCGCCTCGTCGCTACGGCCGTCCCCGTTCGGTGTCACGAGCTCCGGCGCGATCCTGAGCTGCTGGAGCGCGAGCGGAACCGGCGCGGTCCCGATCGTTCCCGTCGCCGAGCGGGCCTGTGGGACGGCGATCGTCCACGTATACGCGCCCGGCTGGGCGGCCGTCGCATCCCAGGTCCAGTCGACGGTCGTGCCGGTCCCGGCACCGCCCGCGACCGCTGTCCCGTCCGTCCCGCGGACGGCCACCGTCCAGGCCGACCGCGCCGACAGCCGCGCTGTAAAGCGCACCAGCCCACCGAGCGCGCCGCTCACCGCGGGCGTGTAGATCTTCGGGAGCCCGGTCTGCGCAACCGCCGACCTGATCGCCGGGAGCTGTGCGTAGAGGCTCGTGCCCGGGCAGCTCGTCGGGTACACGTCGCGGTGTGCGGAGATGGCGCGCAGTGTGACCGTCCTTCCGGCGGGGTAGCGCGGATTGCCGGTCGAGACGCGCACGACGCTCGAGAGCGGGTCGACGTGATCGAGGTCGAGGCGCCACGCCAACAGCGACACGAGCGCGGTGCGGGTCGCCGGCGTCACCGTCGCCGAGGAGTAGTCGCCGATCACAGCCACCCCGGCCGTGCCGACGTTGAAACCCTCGGCGTGGGCGCCGATCACCGCGCGCGTCATTCCCCCGGCCCGGCCCTCGAAGACCTGGCCGTACTTGTCGACGAGAAAGTTGTAGCCGATGTCGTTCCAGCCGTTCCCGTTCACGTGGTAGACCTCGATCGCCCGCACGATCGCGGCCGACTGCCCCGCGCTGTACGCGTTGGAGCCGGCGGTGTGATGGACGAGCGCGAGGTGGACGGCGTCGGCGTAGTGCGGCGCCGCTCGCACGATGCTCTCGTCCGCGTGCCATTGCGCCCGCGTGATCACGTTCGGCCGGCCCGCGATCTGCGGGTGCCGCACGCGTACGGGAACACCCGGGCTGCGGACGAAGTAGGCACGGATGCGGGTGACCCGGCCCGTGCTTCGGTACTGGATCGCGTCCGCGCCGCCGGTCCAGAACGGACTCCCGAGCCGCCAGCCGCGGGTCGGGCGGGCCTCGGCGGTGTTGCGGTCGGGCAGATCGTCGTCCTCGGGCGCGGCCACGTGCCAGGCGCTCCACCGCCCCGCGGGGCCGCGCGTGCGGAAGAACACCGTTCCCTTGCCGCGCCAGTGGAGGCCCACGAGGTCGAACCGCTCGACGAGGACCGGCGCCCGGCGCTGCGGCGCCAGGTCGCGCGAGGCAAGCGAGAGCCCGGCTCCCGCGGCGGTGCCGGGAGCCGCAACGGCGAGGGCGGCTGCGACGAGGAGCGGCCTGAGCAAGGGACGACCCGCCCCGAGGGTGGCACAGCCCCCACGGGGCCGCAAGGGAAAAGGGGCGCGCTGATAGAATCTTTACGACCGTGAAAGGGCGCTATCTGCGGGCACTTTTCGGCTCGCTTGCCGTGGCCCTCGCCGTTCCCGCGCTCGCCCTCGCGAGCTCCCCGGCCAGGCCTCGCGTCCTCGCGATCCACTTCGATCTCGAGGTCAACCCGGTCACGTCGAGCTATCTCGACCATCAGCTCGACCGCGCCCAGGACAACCGCTACGCCGCCACCGTGATCATCCTGGATACCCCCGGCGGCCTCTCAGAATCGATGCGCAAGATCGTCAAGCACGAGCTCGCTTCGAAAATCCCGGTGATCGTGTACGTCTACCCGCCGGGAGCGCGCGCCGCCTCGGCAGGCGTCTGGATTGGCGAGGCGGCCGATGAGCTGGCGATGGCGCCCGGCACGAACATCGGCTCCTCGACACCGATCAGCGGGAGCGGCGCGAACATCGGGAGCGACCTGCGGCGCAAGGTGATCAACGACGCACGAGCCTCGCTGCGGTCCCTGGCGAAGTACCGGGGTCGCAACGTCCAGTGGGCCGACCTCGCCGTGCGCAAGGCCTCGAACCTGACCGAGAGCGAGGCCCTGCAAATGAACGTGATCGACGACGTCTCGCCGAGCCTCCCGGCCCTGCTGAACAAGATCGACGGCCACAAGGCGGTCGGCACCGGCTACGTCTTCCACACCGCCGGCGCACAGATCGTCAGCGTCCACCCGAGCTTCTTCACGCGCCTCCTGAACGCCCTGATCGACCCGAACCTGATCCCGCTCCTCTTCCTTGCCGGGATCGCCGGGCTCGGCTTCGAGATCTTCCATCCCGGGGTGGTGCTGCCCGGCGCGCTCGGCGCGGTCTCGCTCCTGACCGCGCTTTTCGGCTTCGCCGTCCTGCCGATCAGCTGGGCCGGGCTCGCGTTGCTTCTGCTCGGCGCCGCGCTGCTCGTGATCGACGCCCACGTCACGAGCCACGGCGCCCTCACCGTCTCGGGACTGATCAGTCTCGTGATCGGTTCGCTGATGCTCTTCCACAACGCGCCGGCGCCCTACGACAACGTGAACACGCCGCTGATCGTCGCCTTCGCAGTCGTCCTCGGGCTTCTCTGGGTCTTCGCCCTGACCAAGGCCGTCCAGGTCCGGCGAAGGCCGGTCTCGGTCGGCCCCCAGACGATCGTCGGCGAGATCGGAGAGGCCCGCCGCGACGACCTCGTCTTCGTCCACGGCGAGCTCTGGCGGGCTCACCCCGCCGACGGATCCGCCCTGAAACCGGGCCAGCGTGTCCGTGTCGCAGGCGTCGGCCCAGAGCTCGAGCTCGAAGTCGAACCCGTAGCGGACTAGGTACGTGGCGGACTAGTTAGGATCACCCCGTGACCGCCGCAATCGTCGCCGTCGTCGTCGTCCTCTTCCTGGTCGTTCTCTTCCTGATCTCCGCGATCAAGGTCGCGCGCGAGTACGAGCGCGGGATCGTCTTCCGTCTCGGCCGCCTGTTTCCGGAGCCGAAGGGCCCCGGCCTTTTCATCCTGATCCCGATCGTCGACCGGATGGTGAAGGTCGACCTGCGCACGATCACCCTCAACATCCCGCCCCAGGAGGTCATCACCAAGGACAACGTGCCCGCCCGGGTGAACGCGGTCGCCTACTTCCGGATCATCGAGCCGAAGGCGGCAATCGTCCAGGTCGAGAACTTCATGGTCGCGACCTCGCAGATCGCGCAGACGACGCTCCGGTCGGTGCTCGGCCAGCACCTGCTCGACGAGCTGCTCTCCGAACGCGACAAGATCAACGCGATCCTTCAGGGGATCATCGACGAGGCGACCTCGCCCTGGGGAATCAAGGTGTCGATCGTCGAGGTGAAGGACGTCGAGATCCCCTCCGGCATGCAGCGCGCGATGGCGCGGCAGGCCGAAGCCGAGCGCGAGCGGCGCGCGAAGGTGATCAACGCCGAGGGCGAGTTCCAGGCCTCGGAGCGATTGAAGGACGCCGCCCTCGTGATCGAGGCGCACCCGATCGCGCTCCAGCTCCGCTACCTCCAGACGCTGCTGGAGCTGGGCTCGTCGCAGTCGACGACGATCGTCTTCCCGGCACCAATTGACCTGCTGACCCCCTTTCTCGACCGGGGTAAGACGAGCTCGACCTCCTGACGGAGATTCGGGTCGACCCGCTCTCGGGACGCCGGGTGGCGATCGCGCCCGCCCGCGCGAAGCGCCCCGGGGCAGACGCGCCCCGGATCGAGCCGCTCCAGCCCGGAGAGCTCGACGAGTGCCCGTTCTGCGAGGGACGGGAGGACCGGACGCCGCCGGAGGTACTCGCCC
This sequence comes from Gaiellaceae bacterium, assembly GCA_036506915.1. GTDB lineage: Bacteria > Actinomycetota > Thermoleophilia > Gaiellales > Gaiellaceae > AC-32. Next base: position 15,115 of record DASXQY010000002.1, read on the forward strand.
TTCCAGACGAGGGGCGCACGCCGGACACCCCAGGCTGGACGGTACGGGTCGTCCCGAACCTCTACCCCGCGCTCGAACGGCAGGAGGTCGTAGTGCACGGCCCGGAGCACGTTCGCTCCTTCGGCGAGCTGGGCGTGAGCACGCTCGACGCGATCGCGGAGGCGTGGCGCCGGCGCGTCGCGCAGGCCAGTGGCGAGGGCTTCCCGTACGTCCACGCGATCATCAACGAGGGCCGGCCCGCGGGCGCCAGCCTGCCCCACTCGCACTCCCAGCTCGTCTGGCTGCGCGAGCCTCCGCCCGAGGCGGTCGCCGAGGCGCCGAACCTCCGCCCGGACGACTGCGCCCTATGCCGTCTCGTCGACGAGCAGCGTGGCGGCGGCGGCCTCCTCGTCGCCGAGCGGGACGGCGTCTTCATCCTCGCCGCCCCCGCCGGCCGAGCTCCCTACGAGCTCCTGGTCGCGGGTCCGCACGCCTCCGAGCCGGGCGACTCCCTGCTCGCGGCCTTCGAGCTCGTCGGCGAGGGAGTCCGGCGCCTGCGTGCCCTCGAAGGGCCGGTCCCGTGGAACGCGTGGCTGCACACCGGCGCCCACTGGCACTTCGAGGTGGTGCCGCGCCTGACCGTCTTTGCCGGCCTCGAGCTCGGCGCGGGGATCTGGGTGAACTCGCTCGCGCCCGACCGCGCGGCCGAGACGCTTCGCGGCTAGGTGATTGGGCGGCTGTTCTCGCGGAAGCGCCGCGCGGCTTCGATCGCGGCGCCGAGGTTCAGGCCCTTGTCCTTGGCCTGCTTGATCAGCATGACGGTCTCGAGAGCCTCCATGTCGTAGATGCGCTGTTTCTTGCCCTTGGTCGGGATCTGGGCCTTGTTCGTCCAGTAGTCGAGCTGCATCTTCGAGATCCCGGCGATCGCACAGACCTGGCCCAGGTACAGCTCGATCTTGTCGAGATGCTCTGAGATGTCGATCGGCTCGAGGAACTCGGCTGCCTTGTCGTAGGCCATGAAGGATCCTTCCGCGGCGGGCTGGTTAGTCCCTCGAAAGTTATAGCTACCTGCTTCGCGTTTGGGAAGCGCGGGCGAGAAGTTACTGCTTCTTGCCGTTTTCTGTGGCCGCTTCCGGCTGCAGGGGCTCGGCCTCGCCGCCCTCGTCAGCCGGAGCACTCTCCTCCGACTCCGCAACGAGCGCGAGGCTCGAGACCTGCTCGTCGCCTCGCAGGCGCATGACGATCACGCCCTGGGTCGAGCGCCCCAGGCGTTTGATCTCCTCCACCGGCATCCTGATCACGGTGCCGCCGGTGGAGATCATCATCACCTGGTAGCCGTCCCGCACGACCATCGCACCGGCGAGCTGGCCTCGCGCCTTCGTCAGCTGCACCGTCTTCACCCCGAGCCCACCACGGCCCTTCACTGGGTAGTCGGAGACCCGGGTGCGCTTGCCGTAGCCCTGGTCGGTGACGACCAGCATGTCGAGGTCCTCGTGGGCGATCGAGGCCGAGATCACCTCGTCGTCCTTGCGCAGGCCCATTCCCTTCACCCCCGAGGTCGCCCGCCCCATCGGCCGCACCTTGTCCTCATGGAAGCGGATCGCCTGGCCCTTGCGCGAGACGAGCATGATGTCGTCGGCGCCTGAGGAATGGAGCACGTCGACGAGCGCGTCGTCGTCGCGGAGCTTGATCGCGATGATCCCGTCGGCCTTGAGCGGCGTGTTGTACTCCTCGAAGCGGGTCTTCTTGACCATCCCCTTGCGCGTCGCCAGCACGAGGTACTCGGCCTCCTTGAAGTCGCGCGTGGCGATCACGGCGCGCACCTGCTCCTGCTGGGCGAAGGGAAGGAGGTTAACGATGGCCCGCCCCTTCGACTGGCGCGTCCCGAGCGGCAGCTCGTGCACCTTCAGCCGGTAGACCTTCCCGACGGACGTGAAGAAGAGCAGGTAGTCGTGCGTGGACGCGACGAACAGGTGCTCGATGTAGTCCTCGTCCTTCAGGTCCATGCCCATCACGCCGATCCCGCCGCGGCGCTGCTCGCGGTAGGTGGTGACGGGGAGCCGCTTCACGTAGCCCGAGCGCGTGATCGCGATCACCATGTCCTCCTCCGCGATCAGGTCTTCGAGCTCCAGCTCGCCCTCGGCCGCGACGATCTCCGTCCGCCGGTCGTCACTCTTGCCGTACAGCTGCTTGACCTCCAGCAGCTCCTCCCGGATGAGGGCATCGATCCTCGCCTCGTCGCCGAGAATCGCGCGCAGCTCGGCGATCCGCTCCTGGAGGTCCGCGTACTCGTCCTCGATCCGCTTCCGCTCGAGGCCGGTGAGGCGCTGGAGGCGGAGGTCGAGAATCGCCTGGGCCTGGATCTCCGAGAGGCTGAACTGCTCCATCAGGCCCACGCGCGCCTCGTCCGGGTCGGCGGAGGCGCGGATCAGCGAGATGACCGCGTCCAGGTTGTCGAGCGCGGTGAGATAACCCTCGAGAACGTGCGCCCGGGCCTCGGCCTTGCGCAGCTCGAACTTCGAGCGCCTGGTGACGACCTCGCGCTGGAAATCGAGGTAGTGCTGCAGCATGTCGCGCAGCGGCAGTGTCCGCGGAACGCCGTCGACGAGCGCGACCGCGTTGTAGCCGAAGGTCGTCTGGAGCGACGTGTGCTTGAAGATCTTGTTCTGGACGACCTGCGGGATCGCGTCGCGCTTCAGCTCGATCTGGATCCGCATCCCCGACTTGTCGGACAGGTCCTTCACATCCGCGATCTCGGGGATCACCTTGTCGTTGACGAGATCGGCGATCTTCTTGATCACCCCTTCGTCGCCGCCCTTCTTGACGGCGTAGGGCAGCTCGCTGACCACGATCGCGGTGCGGCCGCCGCGCAGCTCCTCGATGTGCGTCCGGGCGCGCATCACGATCCGGCCGCGGCCCGAGCGGTACGCCTCGCGAATGCCGTCCCGCCCGAGGATGATCCCGCCGGTCGGGAAGTCGGGCCCCTTGACGTGACGGGTCAGCCTGTCGACGTCGATCGTCGGCTCGTCGATCATCGTCACGAGCGCGTCGACCACCTCGCCGAGGTTGTGCGGCGGGATGTTGGTCGCCATCCCGACCGCGATCCCGGCCGAGCCGTTCAGGAGCAGGTTCGGCAGGCGCGCGGGAAGCACGGACGGCTCGCGGCGGGACTCGTCGTAGTTCGGCGCGAAGTCGACGGTGTCCGCGTCGATGTCGCGGAGCATCTCGGTCGCGATCCGCTCGAGCCGGCACTCGGTGTTATGGCTCACAAACCCGTTCGTCAAGAACGAGTGGTCGTCCGAGTCCACCCGCAGCGAATAGACGGGCTGCACCCCGGCGTCTGTCACCGACGCGACTTCGGCGTAGTAGTAGTCGCCTGTCATGAGTGGCTCAACGACCGTCTTGACTTCGTCCGATTCGATGCGCTCGAGGATGGCCGTGCCGCTCCGCTCCCACCGCTCGATTCGGTCGAAGTTGTTGCGTTCAAGCCAGTACGTGGGCGATTCCGAGCGAATGTAATCGGCGACGAACGGGACGTGATCGTGACTAAGGGCGCGGCTGGTCTCTGGAATCGCGGCAAGCTCACGCTCAAGTTTCCGCTGCTTTGTGTAGAGGAACCCGACCCTCCGTGAGAAGAGCCTCGCGTCGCGGCGATTCGTGATCACAACCTTGCGCTCACCTTTTGCGTAGCGGCAGATACGCGAGATAACTCCGAACTCCAGCAAGAGCAGTTGGACATCTCGCGCAAGCTGCTCGCTATAGGTCGAGTACGAAACTTGGATTGCGCAGCGAGGCAGAAGCGACGACGAGCCGTCTCCTTCGAAAAGTGCTTGCAAGAAAACGCGCTTGAACGGAAGGCCCGCGCGCCACACTTGTTCGGGCACTCGCTTCTCGCTGCTGGCAGCGACTCCCAGTTCAGCAAGTTCGCTCCTTCGAAAGTTAGCCAGATCAGATACGGCTAGCCGTAGGAGCGGTCGGCCGGAAACCCCGGCCTTGCGCGCTTGGCGAGAACCACCGACGACACTGTCATACGCATTCAAAACTTCTTCGAAATACCTGGGATCCGAGTTGTCGAATCCGGCTCGCCAGGCGCCGACCCAACCCTCAGCAGTGAAGGCACCGAGAAGAAGAGCAACCTGTCGATCTCGCTCGTCGGGGTCGTCAACACGCCGGTCCGCCTGCCGGTGGAGAAGCACCCGATCTCCAGGCTGAATCTCATCCAATAGCTTCCATAGCAACAGTGGAACGCCGGCCATGTCCACCAGGCAGAGCACTGGGTGATTGTGTGTTCCTGTGAGCTCGAACCCCTCGCGGGTACGCACACTCAGCGTGGGGTGATCACCTGAGTGGAAGACCCTCGACACGCTGACCGGCCTACCCAGCCGGTCGAGGACCTCGAAGGCAGCCTCTCTCTCAGAATTCGGCGCGATCCTCCCGACGAGCGCCTCGATTCGCACCGTACCGTTTGGTGTGCGAACGCGGGTGCCGGGCGCGAGACAGTAGCGCATCGCGGCTGCGGGATAGCCGTCGACGTTGCCGAAGTTGCCCTGGCCGTCGACGAGCGGATAGCGCATCGAGAACGGCTGCGCCAGCCGGACGAGCGTGTCGTAGATTGCCTGGTCGCCGTGCGGGTGGTAGGAACCCATCACGTCACCGACCACGCGGGCGCACTTCAGCCGAGCGCGGTTCGGCTGGAGGCCGGCCTCGTGCATCGCGTAGAGCACGCGGCGGTGCACCGGCTTCAACCCGTCGCGCACGTCCGGCAGCGCGCGCGCCACGATCACGCTCATCGCGTAGTCGAGGAAGCTCGAGCGCATCTCCTGCTCGAGCTCGCGCGGCTCGATCCGGCCTGGGCCTAGCGGTTCGACAGTCGCCATCTAAACGTCGAGGAAGCGAACGTCCTTTGCGTTCTGCTCGATGAACAGCCGGCGAGGCTCGACCTGGTCGCCCATCAGCGTCGAGAAAACCTGGTCGGCGCCGGCCGCATCCTCGACCTCGACGCGGATCAGCATCCGCCTGGTCGGGTCCATCGTCGTCTGCGCGAGCTCCTCCGGGTCCATCTCGCCGAGGCCCTTGAAGCGTCTCGGCCTGAGGCCTTCCTTCGCGAGCTCCAGCGCCTGGGCCCGCAGCTCCTCGAAGGTCTCCGGCTTGGCCGTCTTCTTTCCCAGCGAAAGCTGGAACGGCGGCGCGCCGACGATCTCGACCAGGCGCGCATAGGTCTTGCGCAAGTTCGCGTAGACCGGCGAGGTGAGCAGGCCGGTGGGCAGCACTACATGGGTTGCGGCGCTCGTCTCGCGCTCGACAACCCGCACGCGCGCACCTTCTTCGGTCTCTTCGACGACGGACAGCTCGTAGCCGTTCTGGCCGAGGGCCAGGAGAGCTCCCTCGACGTCGCCGGCGACACCCGCCTCGGTCTCGACCACTCGGTGGTCGATCACGAAGTTCGCAGGCCCGCTACCGAAGTCGGCGCGAAGGCGAGACGCCCAGCCTTCGAACTCGTGCAGCGCGCGGCTGAAGCGGCCGTACCGCGCCTCGGTCAGCTTCTGCGTGGTGCCGCCGCGGTCGGTCACCTCCGCGTCCTTGATCCGCTCGCGGACGAGCAGGTCCTCGAACTGCGACTCCTTCTCGACGTACTGCTCCCGGCCGCCGATCTTGACCGCATACAGCGGGGGCACCGCGATGTAGACGTGCCCGCGGTCGACCAGCTCGGGCATCTGCCGGTAGAGGAAGGTCAGGATCAGCGTGCGGATGTGCGAGCCGTCGACGTCCGCGTCGGTCATGACGATCACGCGGTGGTAGCGGAGCTTCGCGATGTCGAACTCGTCGCCGATCCCGGTCCCGATCGCGGTGATCATCGACTGGATCTCCGCGTTCGAGAGCACCTTGTTGATCCGGTTCTTCTCCGAGTTGATCACCTTGCCGCGCAGGGGCAGGATCGCCTGGAACGTGCGGTCACGCGCATCGACGGCGGAACCGCCGGCCGAGTTGCCCTCGACGAGGAAGAGCTCAGCCGACTCCGGGTCGCTGATCTGGCAGTCGGCGAGCTTGCCGGGTAGCGAGGAGCTCTCGAGCGCGCTCTTCCGCCGGGTCAGCTCGCGTGCCTTGCGCGCCGCCTGCCGCGCCCTGGCCGCCGAGACCGCCTTGTCGATGATCCGCCGCGCCTCGGTCGGGTTCTCCTCCATGTACTCGCCGAGGCGCTGGTTGACCGCCTGCTCGACGAACCCGCGCACCCAGGGGTTGCCGAGCTTCGTCTTTGTCTGGCCCTCGAACTGCGGGTCGCGCAGCTTGACCGAGAGCACCGCGGCGAGGCCTTCGCGGACGTCCTCGCCTTCGAGGTTGTCCTCCTTGTCCTTCAGGAGACCCTTCGCACGCGCGTAGTCGTTGAGCGTGCGTGTCAGGGCGCCCTTGAAGCCGGAGAGATGGGTGCCGCCCTCGGTCGTGTTGATGTTGTTCGCGAACGAGAACACCGACTCGACGTACGAGCTGTTCCACTGCATCGCGACCTCGACCGCGCCCTGCTCGTTTTCGCCCTCGAAGTAGACGATCCCTTTGTGGACGGGGTCCTTCGACTTGTTCACGTAGCCGACGAAGTCGCGGATCCCACCCTCGTAGTGGAACTCGTGCCGGTCGTCGCCCTCGCGCTCGTCGAACAAGACGATCCGCAGTCCCCTGGTCAGAAATGCCGTCTCGCGCAGGCGCTGCACCAGCGTCTCCGACGACCACTCGACCTCCTCGAAGACCTCGGCGTCGGGAAGGAAGGTGATCGTCGTGCCGCTGTCCTTGGCGACTCCGGCCTTCTTCACGTCACTGGTCGGCTCACCGCGGGCGAACTCCTGGCGCCAGATCTTCCCGTCGCGGTGGACCTCGGCCGTGAGCCACTCCGAGAGGGCGTTCACGACCGAGACGCCGACGCCGTGGAGACCACCGGAGACCTTGTAGGGCGTCCCGTCTGCGCCGAACTTGCCACCGGCATGGAGCTTCGTCAGCACGACCGTCAGAGCCGGCAGGCCCTGGTCGGCCATCATGTCTACGGGGATCCCTGAGCCGTTGTCGGTGACGGTGACCGAGTTGTCGGGGTGGATCGTCACCTGGATCGTGTCCGCCCGTCCGGCGAGGGCCTCGTCGACCGCGTTGTCGACCACCTCGAAGACGAGGTGATGGAGGCCCCGGCTGCCCGTCGAGCCGATGTACATGCCCGGGCGCAACCGGACCGGCTCGAGGCCCTCCAGAACAGTGATGTCTTTAGCGGTATAGGAAGCTTTAGCCATGAAAAAAGCCCTGCAAGTGAAGCATTTCCGGGCTAGAGCAAGTCTATCAGACCTTGCGGTCGTCAGAAGCTCGCGCGAGGCTCGCCCGCGCAGCTTTTTCTACCGTTTTGCGCAGTTCTTCCGACTCGATTCCGGCCGCCCACGAGTGAGCCTCTCGGGCGTGCTCGAGCGAGGGCTCGAGCGGCGGTGGGGGGCGGCGGCTCGACGACACCGGCGGCAGCTCGGGAAGAGGGCCGGGCGCGAATCGAAGCTTTGCGGGAGCATCCTTCCCGAGCGCCTCGCTCAGGCGTGCCGTCACCTCGCCGGCGAGCTGCGTCAACTCGAAAGCCCAGGCCGACGAGCTCGTCGCGACGTGCAGCGTCCCGTCGCGCGAGAACCGGGCCGGCCAGGCGTTCGCCGCGACCGTCTCGCCCACCGCGCCGGGCCAGGCCGACACCAGGTCGGCAATCGACCCGGCGGTCCCGAAGCGGCCGAGCTCCCGCCTGACGTTCGCGCCGATCCGCTCCATCAGGCCCCCCGCACGCTGCTCGTTCCGTCCATGTCCCGCTCGACCTCGAGCGTCTGCGCCGGCTCGCCCGGCAGCGCGCTTCGGCTCGCGCTCGTGACGAGCGCCTGGCCGCCTTCTCGCAGGCGATCGGCGAGGATTCGGCGGCGCTCCGGATCGAGCTCGGAGAGCACGTCGTCCAGGAGGAGGAGCGGACGCGTCCCGCGGCGCTCCTCGAGCAGCTCCGCCTCGGCGAGCAGGAGCGCGAGAACGGCCAGCCGCTGCTCGCCCTGCGAGCCGAACGCCCGCAGGTCGCGTCCGGCCGAGAGGATGCCGACGTCGTCCAGGTGCGGCCCGAGGCTCGTCGTGCCCCGTTCGAGATCGCGCTCGGTGCGAGCCTCCAGCTCCTCCACGGTCGGCGGATCGGCTTCGTAGCGCAGCTCGGCCTCCGCGAGACCGAGCTCGCCGGCCCGTTCTCGCAGACGCGGCTGGAGCTCCGCGACCGTTTCCGCCCGGCCCTCCACCAGCGCAGCGCCGAGCCTGCTCACCTGGTCGTTCCAGGGGGCGAGGGCAGCACGGGAGGACGCGCCCTGCGCGATCCTGCGCAGTGCCGCGTTCCGCTGGCCGACGGCGGCGCCGTACTCTGCGGACAGCCCGGCTCGTGTCGGAGAGAGCCGCCCGAGAACGCGGTCGAAATAGGCCCGCCGTGCCGCAGGGCCGCCTTTGACGACCACGAGCCGGTCCGGCGTGAAGACGAGCGTCGTCACCTCACCGCGCAGCTGCTCCGCCGCCCGCAGGCGCGCGCCGTTCAGGCTCGCGCGCTTGCCGGCCCCGAGCTCCAGGATCACTTCGAGCTCGAGCGGCGCGCCGGCGCGCCGGCCCCGCAGGGCAATCCGAGCCGCGTCACGACCGAAGCGGACGAGCTGCGCATCGGCCCGCGTCCGCGGCGAGAAGCCCTGCGTACCGACATGCAACGACTCGAGCAGGTTCGTCTTTCCGGCCCCGTTCGCCCCGGTCACCAGAACGAGCCCGGGCGACAGATCGAGTTCGAACCTGGCGTACGAGCGAAAGTCACGCAGAGACGCCGCGCTGACTATCAGCCCGCCAGCCGGATTGGCATGATCAAGTACTGGAAGTCGTCGCCTTCGCCCTGAATCAGGCCAGGGCGAAGCGGGCTGATCAGCTTCAGGCGCGCGTGGTCGCCGACCACTGACTCGACGCCGTCTCGCAGAAATTCCGCGTTGAAGCCGATCTCGAGCGGCTCGCCGCCGAACTCGACCGGGAGCGACTCGCGCGCCTCGCCAACGTCCTGGGTCTGCGCCGAGACGGTGAGCTCGCCCTCGGCGAACCGGAGCCGCAGGGGCGAGTTCCGCTGGGCCATCACCGAGACGCGCCGGACGACGTCGAGCATCTCGTCACGCGGGAGCGAGACCTCGTGGTCGAACGTCTCGGGCACGAGCTGCTTGTAGTTCGGGAACTGGCCGTCGATCCGCCGCGTCGTCAGCCACGCGTCGCCGGTGCCGAAGACGACCTGGTTCTCGTGCACGCCGAGCTCGATCTCGTCGCCCGCCTGCGCGATTCGCGCCAGCTCCCCAAGCGCGCGGGCCGGCACGATTGCCTCCAGCTCCGGCAGCGAGCCCTCGAGCGGCGTCTCCTTGACCGAGAGCCGGTACGAGTCGGTCGCCGCCATCACGAGCTTCCCGGGCTCGAACCGCATCAACACCCCGGTCAGCACTGGACGCGACTCGTCACGCGACGCCGAGCGGCTGACCCGCGCGACCGTCTCGAGCAGCGTCTCGCGATCGACCTCGTGCCGCTCGACGCCCCCGACATCCGGCAGGCGCGGAAAGTCCTCGGCGTTGTAGGTGTGCAGCCGGTAGGTGGCCGAGCCACAACGCACCTCGACCACCGCCTCTTCGAGCTTGTGCTCCAGCGATACCTCCGCGTCGGGAAGCAGACGCGCAAGCTCCAGCAGCAGGCGGCCGGGCACAACCACCGACCCTTCGGCCTCGACGTTCGCCTCGAGCGAGCTTCGCAGCGAGAGCTCCATGTCGGTGGCGGCGAGGTTCAGCCTCCCTTCGGTTGCCTCGATCAGGATCCCCGCCAGGATCTGAACGGTCGTTCGCGTCGAGACTCCCCGGGAGACGATCCCGAGCGCGCGGGTCAGCTCGTCACGCGAACACACCGCCTTGAGGGTTCCTTCGGCAACCACCACTGCTTCTGCATCGATCATCTATGAAATTCCTTTGTCGTAGTACATAGAGAGTGTGGAGGAGGGGGACGACACCGTGGTTCGGCTTGAACAGAGGGTTTGCGCTGTGGGCGCGAGCTGGGGGAAAAGAACGGTCATCGACAGGGCCGGCGGCGTCGGTCGGATCGCTCCACAGTTCAGCGCGCCTGCTTGATCCTTGCGGTCAGCTCTTGCACCAGGTTGTACACAGAGCGGTCCTCGCGAATCATGCGCGCGATCTTCGAGGTGGCATGGATGACGGTCGTATGGTCGCGGCCGCCGAACTGCTTCCCGATCTTCGGGAGCGACGAGTCCGTCAGCTCGCGCGAGAGGTACATCGCCACTTGGCGCGGATAGACGATGTTCTGGGAGCGCTTGTCGCCGCAAAGCTCCTGGAGCGAGAGACCGAAGCGATCCGAGACGAGCTCCTGGATCCGCTCGATCGAAACCTGGCGCACCTCGCCCTGGGGAAAGACGTCCTTGAGCACGTCCTGGGCGAGATCCTCGGTCATCGGCCGCCCCGTCAGCGACGAGAAGGCGACGACACGCGTAAGCGCGCCTTCGAGCTCGCGGATGTTCGAGGAGATCCGTCCGGCGATGAACTCAAGCACCTTCGGCTCGGGCACGCGGATCCTGTCGGTCTTCACCTTCTTGCGCAGGATCGCGATCCGCGTCTCTAGGTCCGGCGGCTGGATGTCAGTGATCAGGCCCCACTCGAAGCGCGAGCGGAGCCGCTCCTCGAGGGTCGAGATCTCACGCGGCGGGCGGTCCGACGAGATCACGATCTGACCGCCGGCCTCGTAGATCGAATTGAAGGTGTGGAAGAACTCCTCCTGGATCCGCTCCTTGTGCTCGAAGAACTGAATGTCGTCGACGAGGAGCAGGTCATAGGTGCGGTAGCGCTGCTTGAAGCCCTCGATTCGCTTGTCGCGCAGGGCGTTGATGAAGTCGTTCATGAAGGTCTCGCTCGTGACGTAGCGGACCGACAGCTCCCCCTGGTGCTCGCCCACGTACTGCGACACAGCTTGGAGCAGGTGGGTTTTTCCGAGCCCGGTTCCCCCGTAGATGAAGAGCGGGTTGTAGGCCTGGGCCGGGGCTTCGGCGACCGCGAGCGCGGCCGCGTGCGCGAACCGGTTCGAGGAGCCGATCACGAACGAGTCGAAGGTGTACTTCGAGTTGAACCCGACGACGCCGGGCTCCTGCCGGGGTGCTTCCGCGACGGGTGGGCCGGGAGTGCCCGGGCGCTCGGTGACGATGAGCTGGACCCGCCGCTCGTGGCCGGTCGCGTCCCCGACTGCGGCGCGGATCAGGCCGAGGAAGTGACCGTCGATCCAGTCGCGAGTGAAGTCGTTTGGCACGGCGAGCACGAACTCGTCGTCGGTGAGCTCAGTCCCCTCCACGTGCTCGAACCACGTGCGGTAAGTGGTCTCGTTGAGGGCGCCTCTGAGCCGACTTGAAACCTCGCTCCACAGGCTTTCCGCAGTCAGCTCGATTGAGGGCTCCACGCCGCCGCAGGCTCCTTCTCGGGGGTCGGGCGAGCGTCCGAGCATAGCAGCGTCGGGGCGCCTCCTCAACGCCACGTTCAAGCGGCCGCTCTCGAGGAAAAAACACCGGATTTGCAGGGTATTCCTGGTACTCCACACAGGTCTCCACAGGTGTGGACGGGTTTGCCGGATGAGGCGACGCTTGCGCCTCGGCGAGAGGCTTGCGCGCCTCGTTTCGGGGTCCGCTTGTGCGACCTCTTGGCTGTGGAGAAGCCGCCTCTGGCGGCTCGTCTATACTGGCCCGACGCCGCCCGACCCGGGCGGTTCTTCTTCCTCTCTTCGACTCGTGAAGCGGACCTATCAGCCCAACGTACGCAGGCGGAAGCGGAGGCATGGCTTCCGTGCCCGCATGGCGACCCGTGCCGGTCGCGCGATCCTGAAGCGGCGGCGCGCGCGCGGCCGCAAGCGTCTCTCCGCCTAGCCTGCTGGACGCGCGCATGCACCGCCGCCACCGCCTGTCGCGCTCGCGGGACTTCGATGCCGTCTACCGGCACGGACGATCGGTCTCGACGCGCTTTCTCGTCCTCTACTGGTTCTCGCGTGAAGACGAAGCGCTGGCTGGCGGTGCGCGGCTCGGGCTGGCCGTCCCAAAGGCGGTCGGAACCGCGGTGGTCCGGAACCGGATCAAGCGCCGGCTACGCGAGGCGTTCCGGGCCCGGCTGCCGGCGCTGCCGCAGGACCAGGACTACGTGCTCGTCGTCCGGCCGGGCCTCGCCGAGGCGGCCGAGACGCGCGGCTTCGAATGGCTGACCGAGCGCGTGGACGAGATCCTCGGAAAGGCCGTGGCATGAGTGTCGCCCGTCACGCGACGCGCCTGCCGGCGTACGCGGGGATCGGCCTCGTTCATGCCTACCGCTGGACGATCGGGCTCCTCTGGGCGGGCTCGTGCAAGTACCACCCGACCTGTTCGCAGTACGCCCTCGACGCCCTCCGTCGGTACGGGCTCGTGCGCGGCTCGGTGCTCGCGGGGTGGCGGTTGCTCCGCTGTAACCCGTGGAGTCACGGCGGGGTCGACCACGTCGAGAACCAGCGCCTCTTTCGATGATCCTCGCGTCGCCTCTCACTCCGCTCGAGGACATCCTCCGCAACGTCCTGGACTGGTTCCACGGCACGATCGGCCTGCCCTGGGCCTGGGCGATCGTGGCGGTGACGGTCGTCGTCCGGCTCCTGCTCGTCCCGCTGACCGTCAAGCAGATCCACTCGATGCAGAACCTCCAGCGGCACGCGCCGCAGATGAAGGAGATCCAGAAGAAGTACAAGGCCGACAAGAAGCGCCAGCAGGAAGAGCTGATGAAGTTCTACCGGGAGAACCAGATCAACCCGGCGGCTTCGTGCCTGCCGCTGCTGGCCCAGTTCCCGGTCTTCATCGCGCTGTACCTGGTGCTGCGCAAGTTCTCGAAGCACCCACCGTGCCCGGGCCATCTGGCGAATCCCCACTTCTGTGTCGATCACGGCGACTTCTCGTGGATGCACAACTTCGTCCCTGACATCACGGCGCACGCGAGCGCGCACTGGTCGGGCTACCTGCTGCTCGCGATCTACGTCGTCAGCCAGCTTGCGTCCACGCTCCTGATGTCCACGACGATGGACAAGTCACAGCGCCTGATCCTGCTGGTGCTGCCGATCGTCTTCGTCACGTTCCTGATCAACTTTCCGGTCGGCCTCGTCCTCTACTGGGTGACGACGAATCTCTGGACGGTCGGGCAGGGGCTGATCACCAGGCGGCTGGTGCCGCGGCCTCAGGCGCCGGCCAAGCGCACCTCGCGAACGCCCCCACGCGAGGAACCGGCCGGCAGCCGGGATCAGCAGCCGGCCGAGGTGCCGGCCCCGGCGGCCGCTCCGGCGCCGCCCCGCCGCGTGAAGCGGAAGAAAAAGAAGAAGGCGCGGCGATGATGCCGGACTCGGTGCAGGTGGAGGCAACCGGCGAGACCGTCGGCGAGGCGAAGTGGTCGGCCTTGCGGGAGCTGGAGAAGCTCCAGCCTGGTTTGGACAAGGCGGCCGTCCGCTTCCAGGTCGTCTCCGAGGGCGAGCGGGGGCTTCTCGGGGTCGGGTATGCACCCGCGCGTGTGATTGCGACCGTGGATGCCGAGAGCATCGCCGCGCCGGTTTCACGTGATGACGAGAGCGAGCAGGCGGTCCGGGCGAGGGAGGTGCTGGAACGGATTCTCGAGGCGATCGGCGTTCGTGCCCGGCTCGACCTGCGCGAGGATGAGGAGACGATCAGAGCCACCTTCGTCGGGCGTGAGCTCGGGCTCGTGATCGGGAAGCACGGCCAGACGATCGATGCGATCCAGTACCTCGTGAACGCGATCGCGGCGCGTGACCGCGGCGAGGAGCGCAAGCCGGTGGTCGTGGACGCGGCGGGGTACCGGGACCGGCGGCAGGCGAGCCTGGATGCGCTGGCGGTGCGGAGCGCCGAGCGGGCGGTCTCGTCCGGCGGTCCGGTCGAGCTCGATCCGATGACCGCGGTCGAGCGGAAGGTTGTGCACCTTCGGCTGAAGGACTTTCCGGGCGTCGTCACGCGGAGCGAGGGCACCGAGCCCAACCGCTTCGTCGTGATCGAGCCCGCTTGACCGATCCGCGGCTCGAGCGCTGGCTCGAGGCCCTGGTGGCGACGCCTGGACTGACCTCGATCGGCGATGTCGCGGAGGCTCGCCGCGTGCATCTCGACGACAGCCTTCGTGCGCTCGACGTCGTTCGCCGGTTTGACGGCCCGATCGTCGACGTCGGCTCGGGCGGGGGCGCGCCGGGGATCCCGCTGGCGGCGGCTCTGCCGGAGCGCCGGGTGACGCTGCTCGAGTCGAGCCGCCGGAAGTGCGCGTTCCTCGAGCACTGGACCGGGGAGTTTCCGAATCTACGGGTCGTCTGCGGGCGCGCCGAGGAGCAAGGGATCGATCTCTGGGGCGTGGCGGTCGCCAAGGCGCTCGCGCCGCCGGCAGTCGCGGCGGAGTGGTGCCTGCCACTCGTCGCTCCGGGCGGAGCGGCCGTCCTGTTCGTCGGCCCGACCGCCGGTGCCGAGCCGGTGGCGAAGGTGGCGGAGCGACTCGCGGCGGAGCTCGACGAGTCGCGGCCGGGGCTGCTCGTCCTGCGGAAGTTGGGACCGACGCCGGCAGGCTTTCCCCGCCGCCCAGGCGTGGCCAGGAAACGTCCGCTCGCGTAGCTAGCGTGGACCCGTGCCCGGGCGGGTCTATGCGCTTGCGAATCAAAAGGGCGGCGTCGGCAAGACGACGACGGCGATCAATCTCGCGGCCTGCCTCGCCGAAGCGGGAGAGCGGACGCTCGTGGTCGATCTCGACCCCCAGGCCAACGCGACCTCGGGGCTCGGCGAACGCCTAGAACGGCCGCACCGGCGAAGCCGGCACGGCCTCCAAGACGGCATCGCAAGCGACGCCTTGGGCAGCTCGTCGCTCGACCTGCTGGACGGGATTCCGCTGTCGAAGCTGGCCAAGCCGACGCGGTTCCCCCGCCTGGAGCTCGTCCCATCGAGGCCGGAGCTGGCGGGCGCGGCGGTCGAGCTGGCGCGGCGGCCCGACGGCGAGAAGTACCTCGCGGAGGCCCTCGCCGGCGCGGGCGAAGGCTACGCGTTCGTCTTCGTGGACTGCCCGCCCTCGCTCGGGCCGCTCACCGTGAATGCGCTGGCCGCCGCCGACCGGGTGCTCGTGCCGGTGCAGGCGGAGTACTACGCACTGGAGGGGCTCGCGCAGCTCGTCGGCTCGGTCGAGCTCGTCCGCGCGAGACTGAACCCGCGGCTCGCCCTGGGCGGCGTGTTGCTCACGATGGTCGATCGCAGGACGCGGCTCGCCGCGGACGTCTCCGCCGAAGTGCGGCGGCACTTCGGGGAGCTCGTCTTCCGGGCGGCGGTGCCGCGCTCGGTGCGAGTCGCCGAGGCGCCGAGCCACGGTCTGCCGGTGACCGCCTTCGACCGCGCGTCCGCCGGCGCCGATGCGTACTGGAAGGTGGCGATGGAGCTTGTCGGCCGTTCCTGAACCGGGAAAGCGGCGCGGCCTCGGCCGCGGGCTGGAGGTCCTCGTCGGCGGTGCCGGGCAGACGGAGCTCGCACACCTGCCGGTCGAGACGATCCATCCGAACCCGCGCCAGCCCCGGAAGCGCTTCGACGGTGAGGCCACCTCTGCGCTGGCGGATTCGATCCGTACTCAGGGGCTTGTGCAGCCGGTCGTCGTACGTCCGCGCCCGGCGGGCGGCTTCGAGCTGATCGCCGGCGAGCGGCGCTGGCGGGCGGCACGCGAGGCGGGGCTGCCGGCCGTACCGGCGCTGGTGCGGGAGGCGGACGACCCCGACACCCTCCTGCTCGGCCTCGTCGAGAACGTTGCTCGGGAGCAGCTCTCGGCGGTCGAGGAGGCGCGCGCCTACGCGCTCCTGCTGGACGAATTCGAGCTCTCGCTGGGCGATCTCTCCGAGCGGGTCGGCAAGGCCAAGCCCACCGTGTCCAACCGCCTGCGGTTGCTCGAGCTGCCCGACGACGTGCTCGCCCTCGTCGAGCGCGGCGATCTCACCGAAGGGCACGCGCGTGCCGTGCTTGGCGTGCCGGACCAGGACGGCCGCCGCCGGCTGGCGAGGCAGATCCTCCGGCGTGGGATGTCGGTACGTGCCGCGGAGCGGGCGGCACGCTGGGCCGGGGCGAGAACCAAGCCGCGGAAGGTCGCGCGAATCGACCCTGCGCTCGCGGAGCGGGCTCGCACGGCGGCCGAGAGAGCGACCGGCTTCCCGGCTCGGGTGGCCTCGGGACGGCTCGAGATCCCGTTCGCCGACGAGACCGAGCTCGCCGAGCTGGTCGAAGCGCTCGAACGCCTCTAATGGTCGAAGCGCTCGAACGCCTCTAAGAGTCTCCCACACAAATGAGCACGGGCCGTCTGGTCGCGCTGGAGGGCGCGATTCTGCGTCCTCGGTTGCGCCCGTAAGCCTCACGTGACTCTGGGACGCGTAGCGTTTGCGTCCTTGCCTCGCACTCCTCCATCGCGCCCAGCCAGCGCGTGAGTCATTCTGTGAGAGCCTTCGACCCGTATCCGGGGAAGCCGGCGGTTCGTTGGACCGGTGCATGCTGCCGAGCTGGCATCAGGACCTCGAGTCGCTCGAGGCGATCTCCCAGGACGACGTCACGAAGGACCTCGTCTTACGGATGGCCGCCCTCGAGCAGGCGGGCAAGCTGGGCCCGTTCTTGTTCGAGCTGGCCGCCGACGAGGAGCTCGACGACATGACGAAGGGCAACCTGGTCGAGATCGCGCAGGACCCGAACTTCCTCCTCGCGGTGGAGGACTACCTCCAGCGCACCGAGATCGTCCACTAGCCAGCGCGTCCGCACAGCGCCAGGTCGAACGGAGAGAGTGGGCGATCGTGGATTCGAACCACGGACCTCCGCCTTATCAGAGCGGCGCTCTAACCAACTGAGCTAATCGCCCGCGGCGGAGCAGTGTAGCCGCACTCGGTCAAGGGATGCGGACCGCGCCCCGGCGTGCCGATCAGCCCGGTGTACCACCTGCGGCTATGACGATCGGCGACCTTGTCCTTTACCAGGGTCGGCCCTACTACTTGAGAGGGCTCGATCCCATGAGCGTGCCCGACCGGCAGGCCTTCCTCGAGGATGCCGTCACGGCCGAAGAGTGCAGCGTGCCGATCGACGAGCTCGAGCTCCAGCAGCCCGACGGACAGCAGCGGCCGAGTGGAGATTGACCGGGTACCCTCTGGCTATGATCGACGGCGGGGACCTCGCCTGATGCACGAGATGGTCATCTACGGCGTGAGCTTCGATCTCGTCGGCAAACAGCCGATCGTTCTGCTCAAGACGGCCGACGGAAACAAGTTCCTTCCGATCTGGATCGGCCACCCGGAGGCGGCGGCGATCCTGATGAAGCTGCAGGGCGCATCGACGCCGCGGCCGATGACGCATGACCTCGTCACCGACATGCTGTCGCAACTCGACGCGCAGGTCGTCCGGATCACGGTGACCGAGCTGAAGGAGAACACCTTCTACGCGAGCATCACCGTGCAGCAGAACGGCTCCGAGATCGAGATCGACTCGCGCCCGTCGGACGCGATCGCGCTGGCGGTTCGCGCTGAGGCCCCAATCTTCGCGGCCGACGACGTGATCGAGGAGTCCGCGATCGAGTTCGAGGGCGAGGACGTGAACGAGGAGGAGATCGTCTCCGAGTTCAAGCAGTTCCTCGAGAACGTCACGCCCGATGAGTTCGCAGAGGCGAACGGCGAAGAGGACTAGCCCCCGCGCTCGACCTCTCGCTTGGTGAGGTCGAGGAGCTGCTCGAAGATCTCACGCAGGCCCTCGGCCGAGAGCGGGCCCCGGTTCGCGCGGGAGAGGTACTGGAGCATCCACTCCTCGCGCTCCGGGTCGACGAACGAGAGGCCGCGCGACTCCTTGTAGCCCTTCAGGCGCGCGACCAGCTTCAGGCGGTTGTTGATCGCCTCCACGATCGCGCGGTCGTTGTCGGAGATCTGCTCCCGCAGCTGGCGGATCAGGGGGTCATGCTCGCTCACGGCCGTCCCTCCAGCTTGACGTAGACCGGCTTCGCGCTGCCGTGCATGCTCAGCACGCGGTACGGATACGTGACGCGCGCCGTGACCGGTTCTCCGAGCGTCGGCGTCCGCTCGCGCGCGTAGACGTAGATGCCCCGGCGCCGCTCGACCACGCGAAGGATGCGCAGGTCGTAGCCGGTGCTCGAGCGTGGGCCGAGCGCGATCACGACCACCTGGTCGCGGTCCCAGTTGTGTGGCGGCGGCTGTGGCGCCCGGCCCGGCATCGTCGCCTCGAGCAGGTTCACGAGCGGCTTCCGCGAGTGGTAGACAGCGGTCACTTTGCGCGTGAACTCGATCCGCCCCATCTTCGCGGTGATGTCCCGCCAGGCGTAGGGCCGCTCTCCGCCGGTCCCCCAAACCTGGGTGTAGACCAGCCAGCCGGCGGCCGCGAGAGCTAGCGCAGCGGCGAATGCCGCTGCGCTAGTAGATGTAGACCGGCGTGCCGTAATCGATCAGCGAGTACACGCGTTGCGCGACCCACAGCGGGATGCGGACGCAGCCGTGGCTCGCGGGGAACGGTGGCACGCTGTGATAGCCGTGGATCGCGAAGGCGCCGACGAAGAACGACGAGTAGTACATCTCCTTCGCGTTGTAGCCCGGCACCTTGCTGTACACGTGCCAGAGACCGACCGGTGTGTTGCCGGTCGCGCCGGTCGAGACCGGGACGACGAGGATGACGCGGCCGTCGCGAACGAGGAAGAGGACCTGCCGCTCCTTGCTCACCTCGACGTGGTTGCCGCCGTGGCGCGACCGCGGGACGTGCCCCCGCTGGAGGGCGCGCCAGAAGCGCGGGTCGACGCTGCCGGTACGGGGCAGGCCATAGAGCTTCTGGAAGGCGATCACCGCGTCTGCGGTGTCGGCGCCGTAGTAGCCGTCGACGGTGGCGAGGGCGTAGTGCAGCTCCGCGAGCCGGTGCTCCAGCAGGTAGACGCCGCGCCCACGGGACCCGGGCCGGAGCGCCGCCGGGAAGACGATCCGCTCGAGCCTGCGCAGGGCGGGGACGTAGCCGGCGACGGCCGTGGTCGAGACGACGACGCGGTAGGCGGCGGGCGAAGCCGTGGCGAGCCGAAGGCGCACTCGCCCACGGCCGATCCGGCGCCGTGTCAGGCGCCCGTTCCTCCAGATGCGAACGGTGACGGGGCCCGCGGCGAGCGGCCGCTCCCGGACGAGCAGGCTGAGCGGGCGGCCCACCTGTCCCGAGCCGCGGAAGCCGACGGTCACCGCCGGGCGCACGGCGAGCGTGACGGCGTCCGAGACCGCGCCGCCGTAGCGGGCCGTGTACTGCGTCTCCGCCGTGCCGACGCGTCCAGGGACGGCGAAGCGGCCGCTCCTGACGGTCCTCGCGCTTGCGACTCGGAGCGAGCCGCGGTATAGCGCGACGCGGACGCCACTCAGGCCGGGCACGAGCCGCCCCCGGAAGCGGACGAGCCCCCCGTAGCGGCTGACGTGCGGGGCGGCGAGCGTGAGCCCGAGCGAGGTGATCGTCGCTGCGGCCTCGGCCGTCTCGCCCGTCGCCGAGGTGGCCGTCACCCGGGCGGTAAAGCGGCCGGCGGGGTAGGCGTGCTGGACGGATGCGCCGTCCGCGGTCGTGCCGTCGCCGAGATCCCAGTGGTAGAGGAC
>DASXQY010000003.1:0-1774 GCA_036506915.1 Gaiellaceae bacterium
GTACTCGCGGAGCCAGTTGTCGTCGTAGAACTTCGACAGGTAGCCGCGCCCGCCGTCGGGGATCAGCGTGGCCACCGTCGCGTCGGGGCCGAAGCGCTCCGCGATCTTGAGCATCGCCCAGACGGCCGTGCCTCCGGACCCCCCGACGAGGAGGCCTTCCTCACGCGCGAGCCGCCGGGCCGTGGTGAACGAGTCACGATCGGAAACGACCACGTACTCGTCGACGACCGAGGGGTCGAAGGTCGTCGGCCAGAAGTCCTCCCCGATTCCCTCGACCAGGTAGGGATGCACAGTCTCCGACCCGTAGATCGAGCCTTCGGGGTCCGCGCCCACGACGAGGAGATCCGGGTTTCGCTCCTTGAGGAAGCGGGCGGCGCCGGAAATCGTCCCGCCGGTCCCGACGGTCAGGACCAGCGCGTCCAGCTTTCCGCCCGTCTGCTCCCAGATCTCCGGTCCTGTCGTCTCGTAATGGGCCTGGGGATTCGCCGGGTTCGAATACTGGTCGGGCTTGTACGCGCCGGGGATCTCCTCCGCGAGGCGCGCGGAGACCGAGTAGTAGCTCTCGGGCGACTCAGGCGGAACGGCCGTCGGGCAGATGACAACTTCGGCCCCGAACGCGCGCAGAAGCGAGATCTTCTCCTGGGCGATCTTGTCCGGCATGACGAAGATGCAGCGGTAGCCCTTGAGTGCGGCGGCGATCGCCAGGCCGACGCCGGTGTTGCCGCTCGTCGGCTCGACGATCGTCCCACCCGGATCGAGCTTCCCCTCTTGCTCGGCGCGCTCGATCATCCGCAGCGCGATCCGATCCTTCACGCTCCCGCCGGGGTTCATGTACTCGAGCTTGGCCAGGAGGAGGGGGCCGTCCTCGCGACCGAGGCGCTGCAGCCGAACAAGCGGCGTGTCCCCGACGAGGTCGAGGACGGTGGGATAGTCGCGCCCCATTCCTCGTAACGATACGGGCTGTGTCCTCGGTCGTAGCTCTCGCGCTCCTTGTCGGCGGCGTCGTGCTCGTGGTGGCGGGCGCCGAGCTCTTCTTCGAAGGGGTCCTCGCCGCTGCGGCCCGCCTCGGCGTGTCCGCCTTCGCCCTGACGGCGCTGATCTCGGGGTTCGAGCTCGAAAACATCGCCGCTGGGATCGCCGCGAACGTCAAAGGGTTCGAGAACGCCGCCGCCGGTACGTTTCTCGGCGGAACGACATTCCTCGCGCTCGCGGTCGCCGGCCTCGGGGCGCTCGTGGCCCCGCTCAGAGCCCAGCTGCCGCGGGCGGTCCTCGCCTGGACTGCGGCGGCGCCGGTGCCTCTCCTTCTCCTCGCGCTCGACGGCGAGGTCTCACGGCTCGACGGCGGGCTGCTCCTGGGCTGGTTCGTTCTCGCCATGGTCGGGTTGTGGCGTGCGGGACGCGGGCTGCTCGGCATTCCCATGGAGCAAAAACGCTTCATCCTCCTCCGGGTTCTCTTCGGGCTCGCCCTTCTGACCGCGGCCGGCGAGATGCTCGGCGAAGGCCTTCGGCGCGTCGTCTCCCGTTTCGGAGTCTCCGAGACGCTGCTCGGGAACACCGCGATCGCGGCCAGCGTCGAGGCCGAGGAGGTGGCTCGCGTCGCCCTTCCCGCGCAGCGAGGACGCGGAGACATCGCGCTCGGCAACGTCGTCGGCACGATCGTGCACTTCATCGCCTTCAACGCCGGTGTGATCGCGCTCGTCCGCCCGCTCGACCTGGACTCGGCCTCGCGGTGGCTCCACCTGCCGGTCGCCGTCGCGAGCCCGGTCTTCCTCGT
>DASXQY010000004.1:0-14695 GCA_036506915.1 Gaiellaceae bacterium
TCAAGAACGTCTATGGATTGACGACAGCCGCGCAGGAGGTAAATACTTGGACCCTGTGGCAGAGGAGATCCGCGAGGGGCCGGCCGAGACAATCGGTCAGAGACTGAGACGGCTGCGCCTGGAACGCGGGCTCTCGCAGCGGGAGCTCTCGGAACGCGGGGTCTCGTACGCGTACATCTCGAGAATCGAGGCCGGGGCGCGGCGCCCTTCCGTCAAGGCGCTGCGAATGCTGGCGCGAAAGCTCGGGGTATCGGCCGACTACCTGGAGACGGGCTCCGAGATCCGGGACACCGACGAGCGCGAGCTCAAGATCGCGGACGCGGAGCTCCAGCTGCGTCTCGCAGAGAACGCGGATGAAGCCGAGGAGAATCTTCTGGCCCTGCGCGACGAGGCCCTATCGGCGGGCGACAGCGTCGCCGCCTCCCGCGCCAACATCGCGCTCGGCCTGGCCGCCGCCGGAGCTGGGCGCAACGCGCAGGCGATCGAACGGCTGGAATCGGGGCTCGAGCTCTCGGCGGTCCTTCCGAGCGCGAGACCCGACGTCTTCGCGACCCTCGGTCGCGCCTATTCGGCGACGGGACGGGCAGACCGCGCGGTCGACCTGTTCGAGAAGTGCCTCGACGAGATCACCCAGGCGGCGCCGGAGGACCGGACCGCCAAGATTCGGTTCACGACCTACCTCAGCTACGCCCTCACGGACCTCGGCGACCTGACCAGAGCTCAGTCCGTCCTCGCCGACGTTCTCGAGGAAGCCGAGGCGCTCACGGACGCCTACTCCCGTGTGCGTCTCTACTGGTCGCTTGCACGTCTGACGGACCTTCAGAGGCAACCGGCCGCCGCGCTGACCTACATCAGGCGCGCGATCGCCCTCCTCGACGTGACGGACGACACGCTGCACCTCGCGCGGGCGCACCTTCTTTGCGGCTCGATCATGATGACCCAGGACCGGGCCGAGGAAGCCGGCCGTCACTTCGATCTCGCGGAAAGACTATTTGGGCCGAACCCGGAGCCCGTCGATCTCGCCAATCTCTTCACCGACCAGGCAAAGCGCGCGGTCATGCTCGGTCGCGGGGAAGAAGCCGCGACCCGGGCCCAGGCGGCAATTGACGCCGTTGCGGACGAGTATCCGCACGAGAAGGGCAACGCGCTCTGGGCGCTGGCGGAGGCGCTCGCCTTGACCGGCGATCTCGACGGCGCCGACAAGGCGTTTCGTCGGGCGACGGCCGCCCTGGAAAAGGGACATCACCGCGATTACGTCGAAGCCTACCGCGCGTGGGGGAAGTTCCTTCGACGCGCGGGGCGCGAGGACGAGGCGCTCGAGGTGCTGGAGCGCGCCGCCGACCTTGCTGCCGAGCCGGTTTCCGCGGAGACGCGCACGCGACTGTGATCTCCGCCGCGGTTCGTCCGCGCGGCCCCTTTTCGTTACGGCTCTCCGGGCGTCTCTCCGCCGATGCGACGCGATCGTTCACCGAGGGTGTGATGACCGCGGCGCTCGCCGCCGGCGGGGTGGGCCGGGCCTGGCAGCAGCCGGACGGCGTCGTCCAGCTCCGGGCGGAGAACGACCGGGGGATCGACGAGCTGCGTTTCGTCCTCGCGCTCGAGGACGACCACTCTCCCTTTCTCGAGCGCTTCTCCGCCGACCCGCTGCTCGGCGCGGCGACACGGCGCCTGCGCGGCCTGCGCCCGCTGCGCCTGTCCACGGTCACCCAGGCGCTCCTGCGCGCGGTGTGCGGCCAGCTGATCGAGGCTCGGAGGGCGCGGGCGATCGAGCGGACCGTGATTCGCGCCGCGACGCCAGCCCTCCCCGGGGAGCGGCTGCACGCGCCCCCGGACCCGGCCACGCTCGGGCGCTTCGCCCCGGTCGAGCTCCGCCGCCTCGGCCTCGGGATGCGCCGCGGGGCCTCGCTCGTCAGGCTCTGCCGCTCGGTCGACCTCGAACGGCTGCGGGAGCTGCCGACGGCCGCCGCCGCGGAGCGGCTCGAGCGTGAGCGCGGGCTCGGGCCCTGGTCGGTCGGCGTGATCTGCCTCCACGGCCTCGGTCGCTTCGAGCGCGGCCTCGTCGGCGATCTCGGGCTCGTGAAACTCTGCTCGGCGCTGCGCGGGTGCTGGGTCGAGCCCGCCGAGACCGCGGAGCTGCTCGCTCCCTACGGCGAGTGGAGCGGTCTCGCGAGCGTCTACCTCCTGGCCGGGTACGCACGTGGCCTCGTCCCCTTGCCGCGGCCCGCCGCAGCTTGATGGGCGACGCCACGATCTCGCGCCCCGGGACGGACGAGCTAGC
This sequence comes from Gaiellaceae bacterium, assembly GCA_036506915.1. GTDB lineage: Bacteria > Actinomycetota > Thermoleophilia > Gaiellales > Gaiellaceae > AC-32. The sequence continues at coordinate 2,279 of DASXQY010000004.1, forward strand.
GGCGTCACCCATCTAGACTCCGCCGATGGCCGTAGAACAGCGGCGCGTCGCGATCCTGGGCGTCGGCACGATCGGCGAGTCCCTCCTGCGCGGCCTGCTCAGCGGGGGCTGGCGGGAGCCCGGCGAGATCGTTGCGACCGTCCGGAGCGAGGAGCGCGCGGCCGAGCTGGCCGAGCGCTACGGCGTGCGGGCGACGGTCTCGAACGCCGAGGCGGTGGCAGGAGCGGCGCTCGTGGTGATCGCGGTGAAGCCACAGGACTTCGACGTGCTGCTCGGCGAGATCGGCGGGTTGCTCTCGCCCGAGCAGACCGTTCTCTCGGTGGCTGCCGCGATCCCGACCGCCGCGATCGAGGAACGCCTCGCGCCGGGAGTCCCGGTGGTGCGGGCGATGCCGAACCGTCCCGCCACGGTGCACGAGGGGATCGCGGGCGTCTGCGCGGGAGCTCACGCCGGCGACGAGCATCTGACTCTGGCCGAGGAAGCACTCAGCCACCTCGGCGCGGTTGTCCGCGTTCCGGAGCGTTACATGGACGCGGTCACCGCCGTCTCCGGCTCCGGCCCAGCGTACTTCGCGCTCCTGGCGGAGGCGATGATCGAAGCGGGGATCCTGCTCGGCCTCTCCCGGGAGATCTCGACCAAGCTCGTCGTGCAGACGATGCTCGGCACGGCACGGCTCCTGCGCGACGAGCAGATCCATCCGGTCGAGCTCCGCGAGCAGGTGACCTCTCCTGGCGGGACGACGATCCGAGCGATCCGCGAGCTCGAGCGAGCCGGCGTGCGGGCCGCGTTCCTCAACGCCATACAGGCGGCGATGGAGCGGTCTCGCGAGCTGGCCGCGGGCGAGCCGTGACGCTCGACGGGGTGGAGCTCGTCCAGGGGGAGGACGAGGAGGAGGTCGCCTCTCTCGTCGCGGACGCGCTCGTGGAGGCGGCGCGGGCCGGGGTTGCAATCGCGCTCACCGGCGGCACGTCGCCGGGACGCGCGTACGAGCTGGCCGCCGAGCGCGAGCCGGATTGGAGCGCTGCCTCCGTGTGGTGGGGAGACGAACGGTGCGTGACACCCGAGGACGAACGCTCGAACTTCCGGCTCGCGCGCGAGCGACTGCTCGAAAACCTGGCCGAGCAGCCGCGCGAGGTGCAGCGGATCAAGGGCGAGCTCGGCGCGGAGGAAGCGGCGGCGGACTACGACGCCAGGCTCCGCGGGGCCCGGCTCGGCTTCGTGCTCCTGGGCCTCGGCCCCGACGGCCACGTCGCGTCGCTCTTTCCGAACCAGCCCACGTTGGCGGAGCGCCGGCGATACGCGATCCCGGCGGAGGCGAAGCTCGAGCCGTTCGTGGACCGTGTAACGATGACCGTGCCGGTGTTGTGCTCGGCGCCGGAAGTCGTGTTCATCGTGACGGGAGAGCGGAAGGCCGACGCGGTCGAGCGTGCGTTCGCCCGGCCGCCCGACTCCGCGACGCCGGCGAGCCTGATCCGCTCGGCCGAGGGCCGCACCCGATTGGTCGCGGACGCCGCGGCAGCCGCGAGGGTGCGCGCGTAGACAGCGGCTCCCGAACCTCAGGAGCGTCACTAAGTGAGGCCGGCCGTGCCAGGGCGGGTACCTCCGCGTCAGATTGGAGTAGTGCTGGCAATCGCAGCACCGTTCCCATCCTCCCCGAGCGGTAAGTGCAGAGACCTGTCGGTCGTGCCGCATTCTCGGCAGGCGGTCATGTCGCCAAAAGTACCACCCGGCTGCGACGCCTCGCTCCCACGAATTTTCCGCTTGATCCTGGGGCAGCTTAGGATAAGCCGACGTGGCTGCCCGAGAGCCCCATCCCCTCTTGGACGTCTTCATGCTCGACCGTCCCGAGCAGCTCAAGGCTCTCGGCCACCCGCTCCGCCTGCGTGTGCTCGAGACGCTCGGCACGGGCAGCGAGGAGCACCTGACGAACCGGGAGCTTGCGAAGAAGCTCGACGTCGATCCGGGTCACCTGCACTTCCACGTCCGGATGCTCCTGAAGGCTGGGCTGATCGAGCTCGCCGAGGGCGGGCAGGGGCGCGAGAAGCCGTACCGCGCGGTCGCACGAACGGTGCGGGTCGCCCCTGAGCTGCTCGCGTCGGGCCTCACCACGGACCTACGCGCGGCGATGCTCGAGCAGGTTCAGCGCGGCTGGGAGCAGCACGGGCCCGAGGGCACCTTCCGCTCCGCGCAGGTGACTGCGCGGATCACGCCGGAGCGAGCCCTCGAGCTGATCACGGACGTGGCCGAGAAGGCTCGCGACCTCGAGGAATCCGACGCCGACCCGCTGATCATCACGGTGGTCTTCCACCCGCCTACAGGCTCGGGCAGCTAGAGCCGCGCCCGCGTTACGGAAGCAGAGGCGAGCTGAGCTCGGCCGCCATTCCGCGGCGCGCGGCGAGCGCTTGGAGGATGAGGACGGTATCGGCGACGGGCATCTCCTCAAGGTACTCCTCGCGCGTCTCGAACGACTCGAGCACCGCTTCGACGGCTTCGGTGTAGCCGAGCACGTCCTGAGCTGCCAGGAACGCGAGCGCGTCGCCGACCGGGCGCGGGAAGTCGTCGCGGGTGCGGATCGCGTCGGCGTGCGGCCGGGCCTCGTCGTCGCGGCCGAGGACGAGCAGCGCGAGCGCTGCGGCGTAGCGCCCGATCGGGGAGTCGGCCGACGGCGCGCCGGTGGAGAGCGTCCAACGGGCAGCGTCCTCCGCCGCAGGCCAGTCACCGGCGAGCACGAGCGCCTTGACCGCGCCGATTGGGCGGCCCCAGCTGCCCGGAGGAGCGTCGGCGAAGCTCTCGCGGTAGCGTCGGGCGGCCAGCTCGAACCAGGCGGCCGCCTCGTCGGGCCGGCCGAGCATGTGGAGCGCGAGGCCGGCCCCGCCCGCCGCGTTTCCCAACCGGGTCAGCTGACGCTGGCGGGCGTCGCTGTCTTGGGCGGGGCCGGCGCCGACGTCGGCTTCAGCGGCCGAATCCTCCGCCCCAGCGAGCCGGGCTTCCCCGTCGCGGTACCGGCGTTCCTCGCGCTCGAGGTGAGCGGCCCAGTCCTCCGCCTCCCGGCCCCCTGGTTCAGGCACACCCAACCTCCTCCCCGAGGCGATCGTATCGAGCGTCGGCGCACGGGTGTGTGACGCAATCGTGTCGAATGTGTGTCGCTTTCAGGCGAGGTCGTTGGACTAGGGTCCGCGCCGTGCATGAGCTGCGCGAGGTCGTGTACGTCGACGGGGTCCGAACGGCCTTCGGACGCGCCGGCCCGAAGGGGATGTTCTGGCGTACGCGTGCCGACGACATGGGCGTCAAGGTCGTGCGCGAGTTGCTCCGGCGCAACCCACAGCTGCCGCCGGAGCGGATCGGAGACGTGATCATGGCCGCGACCGCGCAGGTCGGCGACCAGGGCCTGACGCTCGGCCGCGACGTCGCCCTGCTCGCCGGATTGCCCCCGAGCGTCCCGGGCTTTGCCGTAGACCGGATGTGCGCCGGGGCCCTGACCGCGGCGACGGCCGGCGCCGGGGAGATCGCGCTCGGCGCGGCCGACGTCGTCCTCGCGGGCGGCATCGAGCACATGGGGCATCACCCGATGGGAGAGGACGTCGACTTCAACCCGCGGTTCGTCGCCGAGCGGCTCGTCGATCCGTCCGCGGTGACGATGGGCGCTACCGCGGAGAACCTGCACGACCGGTTCCCGCAGCTCACGAAGCACGACGCGGACGCTTTCGCGCTGCGCTCGCAGCGCCGAGCCGCCGCGGCGTGGGAGAACGGCGTCATGCAGGAGACCGTCGTCCCGATGTCGGTCTTCACCGACGACGGGTGGCGGCTTGCCGACCGCGACGAGTTCCTGCGGGCGGACACGGGCATGGACGCGCTTGCGGGGCTCCCCACGCCCTTCCGGCCGGGCGGGCGCGTGACCGCGGGCAACTCGGCCGGGCTCACCGACGGCGCCACGGTCTGCCTGCTCGCCTCCGAGCCGGCGGCGGAGGAGCTGGGCCTCGAGCCTCGCATGCGCCTGGTCTCGTTCGCCTTCGCGGGGGTCGAGCCCGAGCTGATGGGGATCGGCCCGGTTCCCGCCACCCGGAAGGCGCTCGAGCTGGCGGCGCTGACGCTCGACGACTTCGGGCTCTTCGAGCTGAACGAGCCCTTCGCCGTCCAGGTCCTGACGTGGTGCGACGAGCTCGGCGTCGATCCCGAGGACGAACGGCTCAACCCGTACGGCGGTGCGATCGCGTGCGGTCACCCGCTCGCCGCGACCGGGGTGCGCCTGCTCGCCCAGCTCGCCTACGGCTTCCGCGAGCGGCCGGAAGTCCGCTACGGCTTGACCGCGCTCTGTGTCGGGATGGGGATGGGAGCCGCGATCGTCTGGGAGAACGTCGCTGCCGGAGACTGAGTTCAAGCTGGCGCGTATAGCCCTGCCGAACGGCCGTGCGCTCGCGCTCGTCACGATCGACAACGGCGAGGACCACACGAAGCCGACCTTCTTCGGGCGCGCCGCGCTCGAGTCGCTCGAGCTGCTGCTGCCGCGGCTCGAGGAGGAGGACTGGGCTGCCCTCGTCCTGACCGGGAAGCCGTACGTCTTCGCCGCCGGCGCGGACATCACCGAGTTTCCGAACGCGACTCGAGACCTGGCGATCGCCGGCAGCCGCGCCGGCCACGAGCTCTTCAGGCGGATCCGGGCGCTTCCGTATCCGACGGTGGCCGCCGTCAACGGCGCCTGCCTCGGAGGCGGGGTCGAACTCGCGCTCCACTGCGACGCGCGCACGATCTCGACCGCGGTTCGCCACTTCGCCTGTCCCGAGTGCTTCCTGGGGATCGTCCCGGCGTGGGGCGGAACGCAGCTCGTGCCGCGCCTCGTCGGCGCCGAGACGGCCGTGAAGTTCATCGTCGCCAATCCGATGCGCCAGAACCGGGTGCTGACGGGACCGCAGGCCTTCGAGCTCGGCTTCGCCGACCGCCTGCTCGAGCCGGCCGAGTTTCTCGACGAGTCGATCGCGTTCGCCCTCGAGCGCGCGGCCGAAGGGACCGGTCCCGGGGTCAGACCCCCGGACATGGCCGAAACGGACGTGTTTCGGAAGGCACGCGCCCGGCTGGACGACCAGGTGCACGCAGCCGCGCCGGCGCCCTACAAGGCGCTCGACCTGATCGAGGGCGCCTGCTCGGGCTGGTCGTTCGAGGAGGGCTACCTGGCCGAGGAGGAGGCCGTCGGCGAGCTGCTGCCCGGCCCGCAGGCGCAGGCCTCGCTCTACGCCTTCGACCTCGTCGAGCGCCGCGCCAAGAGCGCCCCGGGCCGGCCCGACGCAGAGCCCCGCCCGATCCGAAAGGTCGGGATCGTCGGCGCGGGACTGATGGCCGCGCAGCTGGCGACGCTCGTGCTGAGACGGCTCGAGGTCCCGATCGCGATGCGGGACCTGAGCGAGGAGGCGCTGGCGAGCGCGACCGGCACGATTCGGTCCGAGCTCGAGGAACAGGTCACGAAAGGCCGCTACGAGGAGGGCAAGGCCCGCTTCCTCGCCTCTCTCGTCTCGACCTCTGCCGGCTACGAGCACTTCGCCGACTGCGACCTCGTGCTCGAGGCGGTCTTCGAGGAGCTCGAGACCAAGAAGCAGGTCTTCGCGGAGCTCCGCGAGCACACGACGCCGGAGGCGGTCCTGGCCACGAACACGTCCAGCCTCTCGGTCGCAGAGATGGGCGCGGACGTCGGCATCCACTTCTTCAACCCTGTCGCGCTGCTCCCGCTCGTCGAGCTCGTCCACACGCCGGACACCGACGACCGGGCGCTCGCCACCGCCTGGGCATTCGCAGAGCAGCTCCGCAAGCGGCCCGTCCTCGTCCAGGACGCCCCCGCGTTCGTCGTCAACCGCCTCCTGACGCGCCTGATGGCCGTCGTCCTCGAGGCGCTCGAGCGAGGGACCGACCCGGACGAGGCCGACGAGGCGATCCTCCGGCTCGGCCTGCCGATGGCGCCCTCGGTGCTCCTCCAGATGGTCGGCCCACGGGTGGCCAACCACGTCCTCGAGACGCTCCACGCCGCCTACCCCGATCGCTTCCTCCTCTCGCAGACCCTCGCCAACTACGCCGAGGGCAGGGACGAGATCGCCGTCCGCGAGCGGCGCCCGCAGAGTCGCGACGAGATCCTGGAGACGGCGCTCGAGGCGATCGCCGACGAGATCCGCCACCTTCTGGAGGAGGGCGTCGTCGCGGACGCGAAGGACGTCGACACGGCGCTTCTGCTCGGCGCGGGCTGGCCCTTCTGGCTCGGCGGAATCACCAGGCACCTCGACCAGACGGGGATTTCGGAGAAGATGCTCGGGCGCCCGCTGGCCGAGATCGGCGTGGGGGCGCCCACCGCATGAGCGACGACTGGCGCATCCGGATCGAGCTTCCCGAGGAAGGGAATGCCGAGACCTTGCTAGGGCGGCTCGGGCTCGACCTCGGCTCGGACGAGGCGAAGCGCCTCGCGCGCGAGCTCGAGGGCCACCGCCTCCCGGTCTCCCGCGACGAGAACGAGCTCTTCGTCTACGCCGGCTCACAGGCGCTCGCCGAGCAGGCGCAGCGGATCGTCGAGGCCGAGCTCGCGGAGGAGGGAATCGAGGCACAGGTGTCCGAGATCGAGCGCTGGCTACCCGAGGAGGAGCGCTGGTCCGGCGAGCCGGTCCAGGAGACCTGGGAGGAAGAGGAGCTCGAGCGAGGCTACGCGCCCTGGGAGGTGCGGATCCGGAGCGAGTCGCGTGAGCAGGCGGACAAGCTGGCGGACGAGCTGGAGCGCGAGGGCTACCGCGTCATCCGGCGCTCCAACTATGTGCTCGCCGGCGCCGCCTCCGAAGAGGAAGCCCGCGCCCTCGCTCAGCGCTTGCACGGCGAGGCGGAGCCCGGCGGCGAGCTCGTCTGGGAAGTCGCGCCGAGGAACCCGTTCGCCGTGTTCGGCGGCATGGGCGGCAGCGGGACACCCTTCTAGTCGCGCCGAGCGCGATCGGCTATGCTTCGCGCGGCGACGCTCGCCCGGGGAGTCCACCGCGAGCACGCTGATCTTCCTGAGAAACGCAGCACCGGACGTGCTGCAGACATGCAAGAAGCCACCGAGCAGCCGACGCTAGCGCCGGAGGTTGCGGACGGCATCGACGCCGCCGCCCTCCGCGCCGAAGCCTGGGCAGGAGAGCCCTTCCTCCACCCGGACGAGGACCCTGCGGTCGTCCTCGCGTCCGACACCGCCCGCCGCCGCGCCCTCGACGACGCGCTCGCGGAGATCGAAGCCGTCAACGGCGAGCCGTCGTACGAGTGGAAGATCCGCTACGCGCTCATGCTTGGGCTCGAGCGGGTGCTGAGCGGCCGGCCGCCGAAGCTCGCGTCCGGCACCGAACTGCGGCGCCACCAGGTCGACGCGCTCGCCGGGATGCTGACCGAGCTGATCGCGGCAACCGAGGTCGAGCCCGACCTGAACGGGAACGGCGCCGAGGAGGCGGTCGCCGAGGAGGAGGACGAGGACGAGAGCGTCTACCTCGACGAGCGGCCCGAGGTGCTCGTCCTCCCCGAGGAGCACAAGGGCAAGGATCCCGGCGCGGTGCGGCGGTACCGCTTCCGCCACCCGACCGCCTCGGGCAAGACGATCGCGGCGGCCGGGTTCGTAGAGGCGGCGCGCACGCTAGGCGTACTGATCCTGACGCACCGCCGCCTGCTCGTCTCCCAGTTCCATCGCGAGCTGACCGCCGAAGGCTACGGCGACCGGTTTGAGGACGCGATCGAAAAGGGCGTCACCCCGAAGCGACCGAACCCCGTCACGGTCCAGACGTACGCGTGGTTCGCACGGCACTGGGACGACCTCAGCCGCGACGCGTACCAGCTCGTGATCTGCGACGAGGCGCACACCGCCCTCGGCGAGAAGACGAGCCACGCCATCCGCAGCTACTCGGAGCCGATCTACATCGGGATGACGGCGACCGAGCAGCTGATCGCGAAGCAGGTCTCGGACGTCTTCCCGGCCTCGATCGACGAGCTCCCGCTGGCCGATGCCGCCCGTCGCGGCCTGATCGCACCGCTGCGCACCCTCAGGGTGCCCCCGGCGGCCGCGATCTCCTCGGTGCCGATCGTCGGCGGCGACTTCGAGGAGCGCGCCCTCGCCGCGGTGCTCGACCACAAGGCGCTGAATCAGGCTGCCGCGAGCCTCTACCGCGACCGGTTCGACAAGACCCCGGGGATCGTCTACGCGGCCGGCGTCGAGCACGCCTACAACCTCGCGAAGGAGTTCCGGGCGGCCGGGCTCAAGGCGGAGGCCGTCAGCGGCCGGACGCCGCCGGTGCAGCTCGCGGAGACGCTCGCCGCCTACGAGCGCGGGGAGATCAACATCCTGATCAACGCGATGCTGCTCGCCGAGGGCTGGAACTCCCCGCGGGCGACGATCGTGATGCATCTCGCGCCGACGGCCTCGCGCCGCGTCTACCAGCAGCGGATCGGCCGGATCATGCGGATGCACCCGCGCAAGGAGGCCGGCGTCGTGGTCGACTTCGTGCCCAAGGGGGCGACGCACAACGAGCGGGTGATCTCGCTCCACAGCCTGCTCGACGCCGACTTCTACCGCGAGGGAGCCCGCGTGACGCCCGCGCCGCGGCGCCGGATTCAGCGGCGCGCGCGCCGGAAGCTCTCCCCCGCGCCGTGGCTCGTGCCGGTCACGCCGGACGTGAAGCGGCGCCTCGCCGTGATCACGCGCGAGTGGCAGCGCGTCGACCCGCGCTTCCTCGACGAGGACGAGCAGCTCTACTGGGCGACGATCGCCGGGCGCAACGTCCGCTTCGACGAGCGCGTCGAGTTCGTGAAGAAGTTCACCGAGGGGAAGGCCGAGAAGCCGGCCCTCGAGCAGTTCCTGATGGCCTGCGCCGCCGAGAACCCGAACCGGCGGCTACGCCTGACCGCGCTCGCCGACCGGGTCTCGATGACCGTCGACCGGGCGAGCTTCGACGACCTCGTCACCCTCGTGACGCAGGCTCCGACCTGGGACAAGGACCGGGTTCAGGGAGTCCGGACGCTCCTGCGCGCGATCGGCGAGGGCAAGGTCGACGCGCCCGAGCAGATCCTCGCCCGCTGGACGTGGCGGCTCGCGCGCGCGACCCGAAAGGTGCAGGACCGGCGCGCCAGCGGCGAGTTCCCGGAGGCGAAACGGCTCCTCGGCGCCCTCGCCAACTCGCGCGGCCACCGGCACGAGGAGAACGCGGCCAAGCTCGTGAACGCCTCCCTCGACCAGCCGCGCGAGGTCGGCGCCGCCCTGCTCGCCTCGGCCGAGGGCTATACGCCTCGGGCGAACCAGCTGATCGACGCGGCCCGCGAGCGGCTGGGCGCGATCCAGGAGGTCGCGAACGCGCTCGCGGACAACCTCCCAGCGCCGAAGGCGCAACCGAGCCGCTCCCGGCGCCGACGGCGCAGGCGCAAGAAGAAGGGCCAGCAGGCCAAGCAGTCCGGGCAGAACGGCGGGACGACGCAGCAGGCGCCGAAGCCGGAGCAGGAAACCGCTCCGGCCGCCGAGGCGTAACGCTTCACGCGGTCACGCGACTACCCTGATAGCGAATGCTCCTTTACGGGATCGCCTTCCTGGCCGGAATCGTCACGGCGATCTCGCCGTGCGTCTACCCGGTGCTCCCGATCGTCTTCGCCGGGGGCGCGAGTGGAGGCCGAAGGCGGCCGTACGCGATCATCGCCGGGCTTGTCGTCACCTTCATCCTGTCGCTGCTCTTCGTCGGCTGGGTGCTCGACAAGCTCGGCCTGCCGAAGGACGTCCTCCGCAACGTCTCGATCGGGTTCCTGCTGCTCTTCGCCGCCACGCTCCTGATCCCGCCGCTGGCGCGGGCGATCGAGCGGCCGCTGGTGCGCTTCTCGAGACGGCCTTCCGGAGACCTCGGCGGCGGCTTCCTGCTCGGGGCGAGCCTCGGGCTCCTGTTCGTGCCGTGCGGCGGGCCGGTTCTCGGCTTCATCACGACGCAGACGGCAAGCCTCGCGGGTGGCCAGCGGGTAGGGCTCGCGCTCGCGTACGCGCTTGGAGCGGCCGTGCCGATGCTCGTCCTCGCCGTCGGCGCGCAGCGAGCGGCGGTGCGGATCCGAGCGCTGAATCTGGGGCGCCCGCAGGTGCGGGCCGTACTCGGCGCGCTGATGGCGGCGTCCGCGCTGCTGATCGCCTTCGACGTCGACAAGACGCTCCAGACGAGGATCGGCGACTACACCGGCTTTCTCCAGAAGGCGGAGAAGACGTGCTACGCGCGCGAGCGGCTCGGGCAGCGGTGCCTCGCCTCGAACTCGATCTCGTCGCTGAAGGACTACGGGCCGGCGCCGAGCTTCGCCGGGATCGAGAGCTGGATCAACACGCCGCAGGACCGTCCGCTCACCATCGCCGGGCTGCGGGGCAAGGTCGTGCTGGTCGACTTCTGGACCTACTCCTGCATCAACTGCCTGCGCACGCTGCCGCATCTGAAGGCCTGGGATGCCGCCTACCGCAAGGCCGGGCTCGTGATCGTCGGCGTCCACACGCCGGAGTTCGCATTCGAGCACGTCCCCTCGAACGTCCGCCGGGCGACGAAGGACCTCGGCGTCCGCTACCCGGTCGCGATCGACAACCATGCCGAGACCTGGGGCGCCTACCAGAACGCCGCCTGGCCGACGGAGTACCTGATCGACCGCCGTGGCCACATCCGGGAGATCAAGGAAGGCGAGGGCGACTACGACGGCACCGAGCGGAGGATCAGGACGCTCCTGGGCGAGCCGTCGACGGCTCAGCTCGCCTCCGTCGCCGACACCACGCCCGACCACCCGCAGACGCCGGAGTCGTACCTCGGCTGGGAGCGGCTCCAGCGCTACGCCGGCTCGGAGATCGTCCCGGAGCGGCTCGTGCTCTACCGCGCTCCGCATCCGCTGGTCCTGCACACGCTCGCCTACGAGGGCTTCTGGACGGTCAGGAAGCAGCGGATCGTCTCGGGCCGGCTCGCCCGCCTGCGCCTGCACTTCCTCGCCCAGAACGTCTACCTCGTGCTCTCCGGCACCGGCCGACTCGAGGTGCGTGTCGACGGCAGGCACGTGAAGACGATCAAGGTCGGCGGGCTCAGCCGCCTCTACACGCTGATCCATTTCCCCGAGCTGCGCGAGGCCGAGCTGGAGCTCCGCTTCACGCCCGAGATCTCCGCGTACGCCTTTACGTTCGGCTAAGGCATCGCTTGCGATGCCGCCGTCAGGACGCGCCGGCTACGCCCGTGCGTCCGTCTGAACTGACCGGTCGAAGCGATTGGCCGAGCCGGAGCCGCGGGAGCCTACTGCTCGCGCGCGGCGTCGTCGCCGCCGTTCTGCTCCCGCTCGCGGAGGAAGCGCGTGAGCTCGGCCGCCAGCGCGTCGCCGGAGGGCAGGTCCGAGCTCTCCTCGAGCTGGTCGGCGCGCCGCTCGAGCTCCTCCACGTAGGCCGCCGTCTCCTCGTCCGAGGCGACGGCCTCGCTCACCTGCTCCTCGTACGAGGCCGCGGCCTCCTCGAGCTCGTCGACGTCGATCTCGACGCCGATCAAGTCGCCGAGCCGCTCGCAGAGCGCGACCGCCGCACGCGGGCTCGGGGTCAGCGAGACATAGTGCGGAACCGCCGCCCAAAGGCTCGCCGAGGGGATCCCCGCACCCTTGCAGGCGTCGTGGAGGACGCCGACGATCCCGGTCGGCCCCTCGTACCGGGAGGCTGAAAGCCCGAGCCGCTGGACGAGCTCCTCGTCGCTCGCGCTGCCCGTCACCGGCGATGGCCGCGTATGCGGCACGTCGGCGAGAAGCGCGCCGAGCGTGATCATCAGCTCGACGTCGAGGTCCCGCGCGAGACCGACCAGCAGCTCCGTGAAGGTTCGCCACCGCAGGTTCGGCTCGATCCCGAGCAGGAGCACCACGTCGCGGTCGAGGCCGTCGGGCCGGGCGTGGTAGAAGGCCGTCTCGGGCCAGTCGATCCGCCGGGTGACGCCTTCTTCCAGGGAGACGTGCGGCCGCGTCGCCTGGAAGTCGAAGAACCCCTCCGGATCGACGTCCGCGAACTGCTCCGCGCCCCACGTCTTCGCGAGGTAGCCCGCCGCGAGAGAAGCGGCCTGGGCACCGTCGTTCCAGCCGCGAAAAGCGGCGATCAGCACCGGCCGGGAAAGCTCCGGCCGAGCGTGGACCCTCAGCTCCTCGGCCACCGACTCAGTCTACGTCTCACCGGGAGCCAGCGCGGCCGGCGGACGCCACAGAACCGTCACGAACCCGACCAGCGCCGCCCACACCGCCCCAGCGATGGCGACATGGACGAGCACGAGCGGCCACGGGAGGTGCGTCCGGTACTGCGCCTCGCCGATCGCCATCTGCACCAGAAGGAGGCCGAACACGCCGAGGGCGAGGGCGAAGAGGCGTGGCGAACGCTCCCGCCGCGAGGCGAGGTAGCCGAGCAGGAAGACCAGGGCGAGGCCG
>DASXQY010000005.1:0-27510 GCA_036506915.1 Gaiellaceae bacterium
CTCGTCGGCGAAGATCACCTTCGGGCGGGTCACGAGCGCCCTGGCGAGCGCGACCCGCTGCTGCTGCCCGCCCGAGAGCTGGGCCGGCCGATGCGAGCGGCGGTCGGCGATGCCGAAGGTGCCGAGCAGCTCGTCGAGCCACTCGCGGTTCGGCTTCTCACCGGCGATCGAGAGCGGGAGGACGACGTTCTCCTCCGCGGTCAGCATCGGGAGGAGGTTGAAGAACTGGAAGACGAAGCCGATCTTCTCGCGCCGGAGCAGCGTCAGCTTCTTGTCGGACAGATCGGTGATCTCGACGCCGTCCAGCACGACGCTCCCGCCGGTCGGGCGGTCGAGCCCGGCCATGATGTGCATCAGCGTCGACTTGCCGGAGCCCGACGGGCCCATGATCGCCGTGAGGCGGCCGTCGGCGACGTCGAGCGAGACCCCGCGGAGGGCCTCCACGGCAGTGTCGCCCTCGCCGTAGCGGCGGACGAGGTTGGTCGCCGAGGCTACGGAGCCGGCGGCCGGCTCGGCCAGCGCCCCGGCCGGCGCCTCTGCGGGGATCGAGATGGAAGACATGCGATTCCTCCTGCTGCGTCGATTGGTGACCGCAGTCTCCGCGCGCGCGGGTGCTATTCGCATCGGGGGCACCCCTAAACTCACCCCTAAGCTTTTCCGGGCACCCGCTTTACACTTTCGACCAGACCGGTTTGTCGATCTGGGGATGAGGCTCTGAGCGTTTCGGCAGTTTCTGAGGCGTCTGCTGCGCTGCCCACGGGGACGGTGACGTTCCTGTTCAGCGATATCGAAGGCTCTACCAAACTGCTCAAGCGGCTCGGGCGCGACCGCTACGGCGAAGTGCTGGCAACGCACAACCGGCTCCTGCGCACGGCCTTCGCCGAGGCGGGCGGAGTCGAGATCGACACGAAGGGCGATTCCTTCTTCGCCGCCTTCGGGAGCGCCGGCGCCGCGGTGGTCGCGGCCGGTGTGGCCCAGCGAGCGCTGGGCGGCCATGACTGGCCGGAGGGCGCAACCGTGCGGGTGCGGATCGGCCTGCACACGGGCGAGGCCAGCCTCGGCAGCGACGGCTACGTCGGCTTCGCCGTGCACCAGGCCGCGCGAATCGGCGACGCCGGGCACGGCGGCCAGGTGCTGCTCTCGAGCACGACCGCCAACCTCGTGCGGCACGAGCTCCCGGAGGGCTTCGACCTGCGCGACCTGGGCGACTCCACCCTGCCGGACTTCGATCGCCCCGAGCGCCTCTTCCAGCTCGTCGTCGAGGGGCTGCCGGGGGAGTTTCCGCCGCTGGCCGTGCGCCAGCAGGGCAGAGCGAAGCCGCGGCCGGTGCGCCGGCGGACCGAGGTGCAGGTCTCGAGCGCGCCGCTGCTGGAGCGGGAGGCCGAGGTCGCCGCGCTCCATGCCGTTGTCGACGCCGCCCAGGCGGGCGCGGGACGCGTAGTCGCGATCGAGGGCCGGGCCGGGATGGGCAAGACGCGCCTCGTCGCCGAGGCGCGCGCCCTCGCGGCGGCCGCCGGGCACGAGGTGCTCGTCGCCCGCAGCGCCGAGCTGGAGCAGGAGTTCGCCTACAACGTCGTCCGGCAGCTGTTCGAGCCGCTCCTCGCCTCGGTCGGGCCGGAGGAGCAGGCAGAGCTGCTCTCCGGCACTGCCGCGCTCGCCGGTCGCCTGTTCGATGAGACCGAGCTGACCGGCTCGGCCTCGGGCGACGTCTCCTTTGCCGTCCTGCACGGGCTCTACTGGCTGGCGGCGAACGCGGCGGCGCGGCGGCCCACGGCGCTCGTCGTGGACGATCTCCACTGGGCGGACGCGGCTTCGCTGCGCTGGCTCACCTACGTCGGGCTGCGGCTCGAGGGGCTGCCGCTGCTCGTGATCGCCGGGCTGCGCCCGCCGGAGCAGGCCCAGGAGACGGACCTCCTGACCGAGCTGATCTCGGATCCGGCGGCGCTCGTGATCAGGCCGACCGCGCTCGGCGAGGCATCGGTCGCGTCGCTCGCGCGCGACGTCTTCGGCGTCGAGCCGGAGGAGCCGTTCGTCGCGGCCTGCCACGAAGCGACCGGCGGCAACCCGCTGTTCTTGCGGGCGCTGCTCGACGCGCTCCAGGGCGAGGGCTGCGAGCCGGTTGCCGCGAACGCGCAGCGCGTGCGCGAGATCGGGCCCGAGTCGGTCGCCCGGGCCGTTTCGCTCCGGCTTTCCCGGTTGCCGAACGAGGCGCGGCAGCTCGCGGTCGCCACGGCCGTCCTCGGGGACGGCTGCGATCTGCGCGACGCGGCGACGCTCGCCGAGCTCGACGCCGACCTCGCCTCGCTCGCCGCGACTGCGCTGGCGCGCGCCGATCTGGTCCGCGTCAGTACGCCTGCGATCGAGTTCGTCCATCCGGTGATGCGCTCGTCGATCTACGAGACGATCGAGCCGGGGGAGCGCGCGCTTGCCCACCGCCGAGCCGCCGAGCTGCTCTACGGAGCCGATGCCGAGCCGGAGCGGGTAGCCGCCCATCTCGACCTCGTCGCTCCCGCCGGCGATCCGTTCGTCGTCGAGATTCTGCGGGCCGCGGCCGATCGGGCGCTCGTCCGCGGGGCGCCTGAGGCCGCGGCCCGGTATCTCCAGCGCGCCTTCGCCGAGCCGCCGCCGGAGACTGCCCGCGTCGACACTCTCTGCGAGCTCGGTCTCGCCGAGCAGCGGGTGGACGTCTCCGCAGCGGCGGAGCACCTCGGAAGGGCGATCGAGGCGATCGAGGAGCCGGTGCGGCGGGCACGAATTGCCCTGGAGCTCGGGCGCTCCCTGTTCCGCCTCAACCGTGGCCCGGACGCCGTTCGGGTGCTCGAGGAGGCGATCGAGCAGCTGGGGGACGCCGACCCGGAGCTCCGCATGATGCTCCAGGCCGAGCTGATCAACTCGGCGGGCTTCGATCCGAACGTGATCGAGGTCTCCCGGAGGCTGATCGCGAAGGTCGACGAGGTCGATCTGACAGGCGACCGCGGCCGGGCGGTGATGATCGCGACACTGCGTTACTTTGACGCACGGAGGGGGACGAACCGCGAGGCGGTGAGCGAGCTGGCCGACCCGGCGCTCACCGGGGCGCTGATCGAGAGCATGCCCTCCGTGGCGATCTCGTGCGCCGCCACCGCGCTCATGTGTGCAGAGACCGACCGCGAGGTCGATCGGTTCTTCGAGCTCATGATCGGGGCGGCGAAGAAGCGCGGCGAGCTGGTGACGCTCTCGAACATGCTCTGCTTCCGCGGGCTGACGCTCGCCCAGCGTGGCGAGCTCGAGTCGGCGATTCAGGATCTGCACGAGTCCGACGAGCTGGTGCGGTACCTGCCGACCCAGCAGGGCGCGATCTACTTCCGCTCCTGGCTGGCCGACGTGCTCACGAACCGCGGCGAGCTCGACGAGGCCGAACGGACGCTGGCGGAGCTGGGCCTCCCGGAGGACGTCCCGCACAGCGGCCACATGATCTTCTTCCTCGGCGCGCGAGGCTGGCTGCGACTCGCCCGCCGTGACTTCGAGGGGTCGCGCGCGGACTTCGAGCGGCTCGGCCGCTACATGGAGTCGTTCGACATGCGCAACCCGGCGATGCTCGCCTGGCGGTCGCACCTTGCGCTTGCCCTGCTTGCCCTGGAGCGGCGCGACGAGGCGCTCGAGCTGGCGCGCGACGAGGTCGAGCTGGCCCGCGTCTGGGGCGCGCCGCGCGCGGTCGGGGTGGCGCTGCGGGTACGGGGGCTCGCCGACGGAGGCGAGGACGGGATCGAGTCGCTGCGCGAGTCGCTGGCGGTGCTGCAGGGCTCGGGTGCGAGGCTCGAGCACGCGCGCACGCTCGTCGAGCTCGGCGCGGCTCTCCGTCGGGCGAACCGGCGCGCGGAGGCGCGGGAGCTGCTCGCCCAGGGTCTCGAGCTGGCCGTCCGGTCGGGCTCCCAGCCGCTCGTCGAGCAGGGGCAGACCGAGCTCGCAGCGACCGGGGCGCGCCCGCGCCGGCTGCTCCTGTCCGGCGTCGAGTCTCTGACGGCGAGCGAGCGGCGGGTGGCCGGCTTCGCCGCGGACGGGTTGACGAACAAAGACATCGCGCAGGCGCTCTTCGTCACGACCAAGACGGTCGAGGTGCACCTCAGCAACGTCTACCGCAAGCTCGGGATCGGGTCGCGCGCCGAGCTGCCTCAGGCGTTGGGGACCTAGCTCGTGCGGCTGCGGCGCAGACCCGACGAGCTCCCGCCCGTCCGCCGGGTGCTCGTGGCGACCGATCGCTCCGAGACGGCCGAGCGCGCGGTGCGGTTCGCAACCGACATGGCGCAGCGCTACGACGCCGAGCTGTTCGTCCTCAGGGTGCTGCTCTCCGACGACGGGGTCCTCGGCGAGGCAGGGCGCGAGCTCGCCGAGCACGCGCGGGAGCTCGCGGGAGAGCGCGGCCGCTCGGCGGTCGTCGTCGGCGAGGACCCCGCGGAGGCGATCGTCGAGGCGGCGAAGCGTGAGGCGGCCGACGTCGTGGTCGTGGGCAGCGTCGGCATGAGCGGGCGCAAGGAGTTCCTGCTCCACAACGTGCCGAACCGGGTCTCGCACAACGCGCCCTGCACAGTCGTGATCGTCCAGACCCAGCGGGACTCGCCATGAGCGCCGCCGCCGACGAGCGACTGCTCGGCCGCGCGACCCGGATCGCTACCGTCCTCGGCAAGTACGGGTTCGGCGAGGCTAGGAGGGACTCCGACCCGCCGGAGGCCCGAGCGCGCCGCCTGCGCGAAGCGCTCGAGGAGCTCGGCCCGACCTTCGCCAAGCTGGGCCAGATCCTCTCCACCCGGCCCGACCTGATCCCGCCGGAGGCGGTGGCCGAGCTCGCCGCGCTCCAGGACCAGGTCACCCCGCTCGAGGAGGCGGAGGTCGTCGCCGTCATGGAGCAGGAGCTTGGCGTGCCGTGGGAGGACGTCTTCGCCCGGATCGAGCCGGAGCCGCTCGCCGCGGGCACGATCGGCCAGGTGCACCGGGCCGTGCTCGAGGACGGCGACCGCGTCGTCGTGAAGGTGCAGCGCCCGACGGCCGAGCACGACATCATGCGCGACCTCAGCCTGCTCGAGCTCTTCGCCGAGAAGACTGCGAACCGCGAGGCGCTGCGCAGGATCGTCGACCTCCCCACCGTGATCGAGCACCTCTCCGACTCGCTCCGGCGCGAGCTCGACTTCAAGCGCGAGGGCGAGAACGTCGAGCGGCTGCGCTCCGCTCTCGGTCAGTTCCCGCGCCTTGGGGCCCCACGCGTCTACGAGGCCCTGTCGACGAGCCGCCTGCTCGTCCTCGAGGAGATCCCGGGCGTCCCGGTGCGCGAGATCCCGCCCGGCCCGGAGCGGCACGAAGCGGCGCGCGAGCTGCTCGAGTTCTACTACCGCCAGATCCTGGTCGAGGGCTTCTTCCACGCCGACCCGCACCCCGGGAACATGCTCTGGTGGGACGGACGGATCTACTTCCTCGACTTCGGCATGGTCGGCGAGCTATCGCCCGAGATGCGTGGGCACCTGCTCCTGCTCCTGCTCGCCTTCTGGCAGGAGGACGTGCCCTTCCTGACCGAGGTCGTCCTGATCATGGCCGGGCCGGAGGCCGAGCACGCCGACGCCGCCGGGCTCGAGGCCAGCCTGACCGAGCTCCTGCGCAGCTACCGCCACACGTCACTGGGCGAGATCCAGCTCGGGCCGTTGCTCCAGGAGATCGCGCAATCGGCGACAAACCACGGTGTGCGGCTGCCGGCCTCGCTCGTGCTGACCGGCAAGGCGCTCGCGCAGATGCAGCTGACCGCGACCGAGCTCGACCCGGAGCTCGACCCGTTCTCCGTCGTCGGCAAGTTCCTGATCCGGAACCTCCTCGCCCGGGCGCGTGAGGGTGTCGAGCCGAAGCGGCTCTTCTACGACGTGCAGAAGCTGAAGGTTCGGGCCGAGCGGCTGGTCGAGTCGTTCGAGCGGATCAGCGGCGCCCGGCCGGGCCAGCGCCTCCAGGTCGACATCCGCGGGATCAAGCCGCTCGAGCGGACGATCGGCATCGTTGCGCGCCAGCTGGCGCTCGCGATCACGGCCGGCTCGGCCCTGGTCGCCACGGGCGCGACGGCGGCGGCGCAGCACGTCGACCGCTGGATTCCGATCACCCTCGGCTCGACCGGCGGCCTCCTGGCCCTCGTCCTGCTCTCGGACCTCTTCCGCCGCCGCTAACGGCGCTTCGCGAGCGCGCGGACGAGGCGCCGCTCGACGACGAACGCGACGATGCTCATGAGCGCTCCCAGGAACGCTCGCTCCAGCCGCCTTCGCATGGGCCGAGCCTAGCCCAGCTCCAGGCAGCCCGTGCCGCTCAGGTCGAGCCACGTGCGGCCGCCGCCCTGGACGATTCGGATCATCACCGCCTCGCAGTGGCAGCAGCGGACGACCACGCCCGGAGCGTTCACGTAGACGTCGAGGCGCGCGACCGCCTCACGAGAGCCGCACGAGGCGCAGACGCTTGGAGCGGCCGTCATGTCGACGCCGAACACCTCGAGCAGGAGCCCGCCGATCGCGTTGCCGTCCAGTCTCAGGTCGCGCGTCTCCATCAGGTCCCCGTCGCTCCGAAGCGCTCGGTCCTGATCGACTGCGGCTCGTAGCCGAGCGCGAGGAGCCCGTCCGCCGCCGCGTCCACGAACCGGGTCGACCCGCAGACGTACACCCGCGGCCGCGCCGAGGCCGGCCAGGCGACCTCCCTGAGCAGCTCCGGATCGATCCGCCGCGCGTACCCGGTCCACCCCTCCGGCTGCTCCCGGGTCAGCGTGTGCACGACCTCCAAACCGTCGCCTCGCGCGGCCAGCTCATCCAGCTCCGAGCGGTAGATCACGTCCTCGAGCGTACGCGACGAGTAGACGAGCTTCGCCGAAGCCGTCCCTCCCGCCGAGGCTCGGTGGCGCACCATCGACATCAGCGGCACCACGCCCGAGCCGCCGGCCACGAGCAGCAGCGGCGTGAGATCCGAGGCCTCCCACACGAAGTAGCGGCCGATCGGGCCGCGGACCTCGATCCGGTCGCCCTCACGCGCCTCGTCGACGAGATACGGCGAGACCTCGCCGTCGTCGAGCCGTTCGACCGTGAGCTCGACACCGTCCTCGGGCGCCGAGGCGATCGAGTAGCTGCGTTGCGCCGTGTAGCCGTCCTCGGCGGTGAGGCGAACGTCGAGGTGCTGGCCCGCGCGGTGCCCCGGCCAGCCGGGCACGTCAAGCGTGAGCGTCCGCACCCGTGGTGTCTCCTGCACCGTGCCCGCCACCTCGGCGGCGAGCCATACTAATCGCCCCAGTACCGCTGTTCCTGCCACGGGTCGCCGCGGATGTGGTAGCCGTTGGTCTCCCAGAAGCCGGGCTCGTCCTCGTCGCGCAGGCTCAGCCCGCGCACCCACTTCGCGCTCTTCCAGAAGTAGAGGTGCGGCACGAGCAGCCGCGCGGGGCCGCCGTGCTCGGGCTCGAGCGGCTCGCCGCCGTAGCCGAACGCGACCCAGGCCTTCCCGTCCGTGACGTCCTCGAGCGGCAGGTTGGTCGTGTAGCCGCCGTCGCAGAACGCGACTACGAACGAGGCGTCGTGCTCCACCGCCTGCAGGAGGGTGTCCACGGAGACACCCTCCCAGACCGTGTCGAGCTTCGACCAACGAGTCACGCAATGGATGTCGACCGTGACCGTCTCGGTCGGCAGGGCGCGGAACTCCTCCCAGCTCCAGCTCACGGGCTCCGCGCCGCCCTGGATCGAGAAGGTCCAGTCCTCGAGCGGCGTGTGCGGGGTCGGGCCGGCGGAGAGGACCGGGAAGTCGTCCGTCAGGTACTGGCCCGGCGGCACCCGGTCCGGCGGGCCTTCACGCCGCCGGCCCCTGAACCCACGTGAGAAAACCATCGTGCAACTCTCTCAACTGGCGGCGAGTCCTGCCACCGTCGCCGGCACGCCCTCGAACTCGCCGACGAGCGAGAGCGCTCCGTCGTCCCCCACCGTCCAGCCGAACACCCGCTGCGCATCGGCGTCGATCGCGTACAGGAAACGGCCGTCGCGACTGATCGCCTCGTCGCGAACCCCGGGCTCGCCGAGTCGGGTCGAGGCCGCAACCGCTTCGTGGAGCTCGAGGCTGCCGCCGTCGCCGATCCGGTAGCTCGAGATCGTCCCGTCGCCGAAGTTCGTCACGTAGACGAAGCGGCCGTCCCGGGTCGTGGCGGCCCAGCAGACCTCGCTGCGGGTGTCGCCGACCGAGGCGCTGACCGGCGCGAGCCGGCCGGGCTCCGCCAGGGAATAGGAGGACGCCGCTGCCTTGCCGAGCTCGCCCCCGAAGGCCTCGGTCACGATCACCGAGCCGTTCGCGAAGTCGAACCCGTACGGCGTCGCGCCCGAGGAGGGGATCGTCGCCGGCCCCTCCGCGTAGCCGCGCTCGTCGACAGCATAGGTGCTGATGCTGTTCGTGCCCCGTTCGGTGACGACGAGCGTGCGCCTGTCCGGGCTGAAGGAGATCTGCGCCGGGTCGGCGTCGCCTCCGCTGAGCGGCTTCGCCGAGCCCTCCAGCGGGCTCAGCCTCCCGCCGGCGAGCGAGAAGCCGACGATGCTCGGCTCGCCGCCGTTGTTGAGCACGTACGCGAGCTCGCCGCGGACAGCGACGCTGGTCGGCGCGCTGCCGCCCGAGCCGGCAACATCGCTGAGGCGCAGGCCGCCCGCCTCGACCTCGAACAGCGAGAGCTGGTCGCTGCCGGCGTTCGCCACAATGAGCCGGCGGCCGTCGTCGCTCAGCACGACGGAGCTCTGCGAGGCGAGGTGCGGCTGGCCGGTGCCGCGCCCGCCGGTGGAGTACCGACCGAGCGGCTCGAGCCTCCCGTCGGCCGACCGGTCGAAGGCGACGACCTCGTTCCCGGAGGCGTCGTTGGTCTGGACGTAAACGCGCTCGTTCATCTCGTTCCCTTCGCGACCCCGTGATTGACGACCTACTGTCGCGGGAGAGCGCGAAGCGTTACGAACGCTTCGGGACGATGAACTGCGCGCTGCCGAGGGTTTTGTAGTTCGCGAACGAGCGCCGGCCGATCCCCGCCCAGACATACCAGCGGTAACGGCCTTGGCTGAGCCGATAACGCTTGCCCGCCCACTTCCACGTCGTCGGGAGCCCAACCTGATGTCCGCTCGGCCAGAGGGCGAGGATGCGCTTCGAGCCTCGGAAGAGCTGCACGTTGTAGTACGTGGCTCCCCGCACCGCGGCCCAGCGGAGGATCGGCTTCTGCGCCGCCCGCGGGATGTACGGCGTCTTGCGAAGGGTCAGGACCTTGGGCAGCCCGACCGCCGAGATCTTCTGCGACGAGTTGCCGGCCTGATCGACCGACTGCACCGAGTAGGTGTACTCGAGCCCGCTGCGGATCTTCTTGTCGGCGAAGCTCGACGCGCTACCGCGGAAGACCGTCGCGGCCGCTTTGCTCCCGCGCGCAGTGCGCTGGACGAGGATCGTGTCGGATGGGCTGGTCGACGCCCAGCGGACGGTGTCGGCCTGAGCCCCGCTCGCGACGGAGACATTGCTCAGCACCGGGGGAGTCGCGTCGTAGTTGAGCGCCAGCGGTGACGAGGCGCTGTTGCCCGCGTTGTCGGTGCAGCCGCCGCCGGCTGCAGCGCCCGCGCCGTCGGGCCCGCCATACGTGACTGAGGTGCAGGCGGCGATTCCGGAGGTGGCATCGCTGCCGCTCCATGTGATTCCGACCGGGTGGTTGTACCAGCCGTTGAAGTCCGGGCCGCGGGCGACGCTCGCGCTCAGCCCCGCCGGAGGCTGGGCGTCGATCTTGATCGTGTTTGTCGTCCAGCCGATGGACCCGCCCCCGCTCAGGCTCGCCGTGCACGTTCGGGTCGTCCCGACGTTCGGCCCGTCGATCTTGATCGCGGCCTCACAACCCGACGTCGAGACGATCACGCTGCCGGGGTCGCTCACCGACCAGTGGAGGACGACGTAGTCGCCGCCGGAGCTCCCGCGATACCAGCCGTTGGTGCCGGCGATGCCGGTGACGGTCCACGAGGCCGTCGGACCAGTGTCCGCTCCGATCGTCGCAGGAGTGAAGAGCAAGACGAGCCCGAGTCCGAGCGAGAGGAGGGCGGTCCTCGGCCTCATCGCGCTAGGGAGCCTTGATCGGCTTGGGGGCCGAAGCGGTCAGCGGCGCTTGTAGGGGGCTCGGGCCGGCGGATGCCGTCGACGTCGGCGTGGACTGGTGACCGGTGAGAGTGGTTGAGGAGCTGCTCGGCGGGGAATACGTGCGCACCGCGATCAGCGTCGCCGTGTTCGAGCTTGTCGAAGGCTGCGCCGGCGGCGTGTGCGTGCGTCGCACGGTCCGCGCGTGGGCCCGCCGGACGGTCTTGGCGGTTCGCGCCGGCGCCGGCGAGCTCTTCCGCAGTGTGTGGCTCGACTCGTCGACGATCCGGTCGCCGGCAGCCGCCGGCGGAGATGCCTGGGCCGGACCGCCCGTTCGGGCCGAGCCGTGCGGAAGGCTCAGGACGACGACGGCGGCCGCCGCAGCGCCGACTAGCGCCGCAGCGAGGGCGCCTCCGCCGGCCCAGGCGAGCTTTCGCACCAGCGGCGGCTCGGGCGCGCGGGCCGAGGCTGCCCGTCCGGGACGCGGGTAGCCGAGCTCGACCGCCCAAAAGCCGATCCCGCCGTAGCGGCTCGCGGCGACGTAAAGGTCGGCGCGGCCGGCCGCCTTGAACGCGCCCGCGGAAGGCCATTCCTTCTCACCTCCGCAGAACTCGGCCAGCTCCGTGCGAATCCGCTCGCTCGTCCACCGGCGCTGCCCCGCCTGGCTCCTCCGGACCGATCGATAGCGGGTCGCGCGCCCGCCCCCGAGGCGCTCGAGGACCCCTGCTTCGACGAGCTCGGCGAGATCGTACGCGGCCTGCGAGCGGCTCACGCCGGAAATCTCCTGATACTCCCCGCGCGTCAGCTCCGCGGAGCCCCGGCTCGCGAGCACCTCCAAGACGCGCTGCTGCGCGGGCTTGAGGTGGATTCGGCCGGTGGCGGCTTCTGGCGGCACGCTCCCCCTCCCCGGACGGCTCGTGCGGCCTGACCACCATACCGCAGGAAGACGTGCCGTGGATAGCGCAGCCCGAAACGCTCGACACCCTAGTCGACGATAAGCGCCGCTTATCTCCCGGGACCGGCCGCCGAGAAAGGGGCCACCGATTGAAATCGTTCCGTTGCAGGCGGCGACCGCCCCGCGCCGCAGCGCCAGAAGGGTGTTTCGACCCTTCGTCCAATCGATCCAGCGCTTCGTCCAGTGCATTTTCAAGTTGAAATTTGGAATGTAAATACGTCGGATGTAATAAAACACCACTAGGACGTATGTTCCCAAAAACAATATGACAAAGACGCTTGCAAACATCGTGGGTCATATGGTAGCGTCATTTCGGTCTTCGATGTCAAGTTCTTCGCAGATGGCAGTTCGGACTGTGCGGCCTCGAGGGGCCTTGCCGGCGCTTGCGGTCGGCGTCGTCGTGCTTTTCGTCTTGTATCTCCTGTGGCTCCCGAGCGGCTCCCCCGCCGCCACTGGAGAGCCCCCGATTGCGGCAGAAACGGTGGGCGCCGTCGACTCCGCCGTCTCCTCAGGCGGACAGGACCCGGAGGCCCTCTCCGGAGAGGACCAGGCGGCGCCCGCCGCCGACCAGCAGGCGTCCACCGATCAGGACGCGACGGCTGGTGCCACGGCGAACCAGCAGCAGCCAAGGAACATCGTCATCTCGGTCCGGATCGACAGTCCCGGCGACGACGGCCCGATTACGCAGGACAACGTCGCGGTGGCGGTCTCGGACAGCTCGAACGACAGCTCCACGGCGCAGGGGAGCGGCGGTGCAGGCGCAGGCGGGCAAGCCGGCGACCAGCAGGCGACGACCGGCCAGACGGCGAGCTCGACCGCGAGCGTCACCCAGGATCAGGCGGGAAATTTCGTCATCTCGATCCGGATCAACAGCCCCGGGAACAACGGGCCGATCACGCAGACGAACACGGCGATCGCCGGCTCGAATGCGGCCAATACCAGCGCTACGAACCAGGGCGCGCCGGTCGGCGGGGCAGCGAATGCAGCCGGGAACGGGGCACCGACCGGGTCGAGCGACTCGAGCGCCGGCGATCCGCCTCTCGCGATCGGGCCGCCCGCGCAGCAACAGCAGCCCGAGGCCCCGGCCGCGACACCCGCTGCGACTCCGTCAAGGCTCGTCTCGCTGCCGACACCGGTCGAGACGGGCTCGCCGCGTGTCGCCCATCCCGTCCGCACCGTGCCGCGGGCGTCCGGCTCCACTCGAGCGACTGCGCCTCGGGCGGGCCGGGATTCGGATCGGACCGCGACGACTAGGCCCGGCGCTGCAGCCGCCCGGCCGGCGGCTTCCGGCGGACAGTGGAACCCGGCCGCCGCAGTCAGGCCCCGGCTGCACCACAAGCGCTCGACCAGGCAAGGAGCCGCCGCACACCGCGGCAGCGTCGCGGCCACGGGTCACGGGATCCGCGGGCGCGCCGCCGACCTGCTCGGCTCGATCGCCCCGCGCAGGGCGCTTCGGTCCGGCGGCGGCTCGAAGGACGTCTCCGGTGCGGTCATGCTCACGCTGATCGCCGTTCTCGGGGCGGCCGCGGTCTTTGCCGGGTCGGCGTACCTGCCGTCCGGGAGACGCCTGGTCGACCCGCGCAAGTGGCGGCACAGGTGACCCGCGGCGCTCCTGCGGCAGCTGGACGATTCGCGCGCAACGGTTGGACGATTCAGGGTGAAATCGTCCTGTTCAAGACGGTTTCGGCTCCTCGTTGCAACATTTCGACCCCCGACCGCCGATGACTCTCTCGGTTCTCCTCGTCGATCAGTACCCGGCCGTCCGGGAAGGGCTTCGAGCCTGGCTCGCCGACACCGAGTTCGAGGTGGTCGCCGACGTGGCGACGGCGGACGAGGCGATCGAGGCCGCCTCGCGGCTCGGTCCCGACGTGGTCGTCCTGGACGCAGGCGTTCCTGACGCCGGCGGGGCGGCCCTCTGCGAGGCGATCCTCCAGCAGTCTCCGGACGCCGCCATCGTCGTCTACTCCGGGTATTTCGACGAGGAAACGGTGGTTGCGGCCGCCGATGCGGGCGCACGCGCCTACCTCTTGAAGGACGCCGACGAGCCAGATCTCGCCGATGTGCTCCGCCGGGTGGCCGCCGGAGAGCGATGCGTCGACCCGAGGGTCGCCGCGGCGCTCTTCCGAGCGCAGGGCCGTTCGGGCCGGCGTCGCTTGACCGAGCAGGAGCTCAGCGTGATCAGGCTGGCCGCGGAGGGCTTTACGAACCGTGAGATCGGGGCGCGGCTCTACCTGAGCCCGCATACGGTCAAGGAGTACCTGAGCCACGCGATGCGCAAGCTCGGCGTCGAGAGCCGCGTTGCGGCGGTGGTGGAGGCCGGGCGGCGGGGGCTGCTCGGCCCGGTGCCGCTGTCCAAGGCCTCGTAGCAGGGCGGCTGCGCCTCACGGCACCCACTCGGGGGGATCGAAACCCTCCATCCGGGCGCTATCGGCCGCGAAGGCCGCTCGGGATCATTTCTCCTGGAAATTTCGTTCCGCAAACCGATCGGAGCACGGGAAAGCGCTTGGAACGATCGTCCCGGCATTTGCCTTCCAGCTCTTCGGCGCCGCGCCTGCGAGGACTGTCATGGCGCGCGCGGGCCTGCACCGTCGTGGGCGCGATCGTGTGCGCCGGGATCGTCGGGCCCGGAACTGCGTCGGCCGCGGTGGGCATTGACGGCCTTGCGGGTCAGATCGAGGCTGCTGTCTTCTCCGAGCTCGCAGCCGCCGTGCCGCAGCCGACGGCTGTGAGCTCCTCAGGCGACGCGCCGGACGACGCGAGCATCGAACAGGCCACGGCGGAGGGGATCTCGGCCGAGGCGCCGGGCGTGACAGCGCCGACGACGTATGCGACGAGCAGCTCGGCGTCCTCGCCGGACGCGAGCTCCGCGGGCACTCCCCCCGCGGTCACGTCGGCATTGGTCCTCCCCGCGGCGTCCGCCGAGACGGCGCAGGCCCCGCCGACGTCGGCGGGGCCGGGCGTCGTTCACGTCGTCCCCGGGTGGGCGAGGACGAGCAAGCGATCCTCCCGCTCGTCGGCACGGACCGCCGTCGTTCGCACGCGCGTGTCGCTCGCCGTCCGCGCGACGGCTCGAAGCAGCACGAGCACGAGCTACGGCGTGACGAGCGTCCGCCAGCGCGTCCAGGCGACGGCGAGCGCCCGGAGTCGTTCATCCGGCGCCTCTTCGCAGGAGCGACCCTCGAGCGCCCCTCCCAGCCGGCTGCCGCAGCCCCCGGCGCCGGGCCCGGAGCGCCCCGACATGTCGTCGCCCGCTCAGGGCGGCGGGCAGGGCGTGCTCCTGCCGCTCGTGATCGCCGCCCTCGGCGCGGCCCTCGCACTCTTCGGTCTCGAGTTCCTGCCTCGCGTGCTTCCGCTACCGGCCTTGCGGAAGCCGAGGCGCATCGTTCTTCCTCCCTGGCATCCCGGCTGAGAGCCCTTCTCCGGCCATGTCGTACGCGCGCTGCACCTGAAGTGCGCAGTCCCAACGACCAAGGAGAAGGAGATGAAAGCCAAGCTACTCAGCGTGGCCGTGGCGCTCGTCGCCCTAGCGGCGGCCCCTGCGCCGGCGATCGCCGACTCCGGTGGTGGCTCAGGAGGCGCCGGCGGGTTCCAGGCCGGCCTCCAGAGCGCGACCACCGATCAGGCGGCCGCAGGCATCGCTGTCAGCGACCAGAACGCGGTGAACGCCAACGTGCCGGTCTCGATTGCCGGCGGGAACGTCAGCTCGGGCCCCTCGAACGCCAACCAGACGGCGACCTCGACGGCCACGACCGACGTCTCCAACAAGGCGAAGACCGACCAGGACCAGACGCTCAAGCAGGACATCGGTGGGAGCGACTGCCACGCCGGTTGTGGCGGGGCGGGCGGCTTCCAGGCCGGCGTCCAGGCGGCCGACACGAACCAGTGGGCCGCCGGTATCTCGAAGTCAGACCAGAACGCGGTGAACGCCAACGTGCCCGTCCCCGTGGCCGGCGGAGATGTCAGCTCGGGCCCCTCGAGCGCCAACCAGACGGCGACCTCGACGGCGACCACCGACGTCTCGAACAAGGCGAAGACCGACCAGGACCAGACGCTGAAGCAGGACGTCGGGAGTGACGGGAAGGACTGTCACGACCGCTGCGACAGCAAGGACGGCAAGGACGGCAGGGATGGCAAGGACGGCTGCCACGCCGGTTGCGGCGGGGCGGGCGGCTTCCAGCTCGGCGTCCAGAAGGCCGATACCGAGCAGTGGGCCCTGGGGGTAAGCAAGTCCGACCAGAACGCGGTCAACGCCAACGTGCCGGTCTCGATCGCCGGCGGCGACGTCAAGTCCGGGCCCTCGAGCGCCAACCAGACGGCGACCTCGACGGCGACGACCGACGTCTCCAACAAGGCAAAGACCGACCAGGACCAGACGCTCAAGCAGGACATCGGCGGGAACGACCACTGCTTCGCCGGCTGCGGCGGGGCGGGTGGCTTCCAGGCCGGCGTCCAGGCGGCCGACACGAACCAGTGGGCCGCCGGCATCTCGAAGTCAGACCAGAACGCGGTGAACGCCAACGTGCCCGTCTCCGTGGCCGGCGGAGATGTCAAGTCCGGGCCCTCGAGCGCCAACCAGACGGCGACCTCGACCGCGACCACCGACGTCTCGAACAAGGCGAAGACCGACCAGGACCAGACGCTCAAGCAGGACATCGACGGAAACGACCACTGCTTCGCCGGCTGCGGCGGGGCGGGTGGCTTCCAGGCCGGCGTCCAGCTCGCGTCGACTGAGCAGTGGGCCCTGGGCGTGAGCAAGTCCGATCAGAACGCGGTCAATGCGAACACGCCCGTCTCGATCGCGGGTGGAGACGTCAAGTCTGGACCCTCGAGCGCCAACCAGACGGCGACCTCGACGGCGACGACCGATGTCTCGAACAAGGCGAAGACCGACCAAGACCAGACGCTGAAGCAGGACATCGGCAGTGACAAGAAGGACTGTCACGACCGCTGCGACAGCAAGGACGGAAAGGACGGCAAGGACGGCAGGGATGGCAAGGACGGCTGCCACGCCGGTTGCGGCGGGGCGGGCGGCTTCCAGCTCGGCATCCAGAAGGCGGACACCGAGCAGTGGGCCTTCGGAATCGCGAAGAGCGATCAGAACGCCGTCAACTCCAACGCGCCGCATTCGGTAGCCGGCGGAAACATCTACGACGGCCCGAGCAGCGCCAACCAGACGGCGACGTCGACCGCCACCACCGACGTCTCCAACAAGGCCAAGACCGATCAGAACCAGTGGCAGTGGCAGCGACTGGAGTGATCGCCTACTGACGAACCCGGAGGAGGGCCGCGGCCGGCCGCGGCCCTCCTCCCTTTCGTTGACGCCGAGCAGAGGAGGAGTCGTGCGACGAACCGGGTGGATGGGTTGGGCCGGCACCTTGGCAGCGACCGGCCTGTGCTCCTTGGCCCTCCCGGTGGCGGCGACTGCTTCCGTCCGCGAGTCCGCCTTCGTCGAGCGGGCGACCGCGAGCTTTCACGCCACGGCGGCCTGCTACGACCGGCCGGACTGGGCAAGCCTGGTCGCGAGCGGCCACCCGGAGTTCAAAGGTCACGAGAACGATGTGTACGGCCTCTGGCGCTACGACATTCGGCAGGTCGCCCTGCCCGCGCGGGGTTGCTCCGCGCTCGAGCGGTGGCGGCAGACCCCCCCCGAGAAGGTGAGCCTCTGGATCTTCGTCCTCGGCCACGAGCTGACGCACGTCCAGCAAAGCGACCTGTACAACGCGCCCTGGAGCCGCCCGTTCGACGAGAACGAGGCGAACTGCGGCGGGCTCGCCAAGTTTCAGCGCGTGCGGATCGCGCTCGGGATCACTCGCCGCCTGAGCCCGCCGCCGCGTTATCTCGTCGGTTGCCCGGTTCCGACCGCCAAGCCGAGGCGGTAGCGAGCTCCTAGTCGGGCGGTGGCACTAGGCTCCGCGCCGAGCCATGAGACGGCTGGCCGCGCGCGTGTCGATGTGGAATCGCGTGAGGAAGATGGAGCTCTTCCTCGGTGCGGTCGCGCCGACGGCCGAGACCCGCGTGCTCGACGTCGGCGCCGGCGACACGGGCTTCGCGACCGAGCCGGGGGTGGCGGCGAGCCACAACTTCTTCGAGGGGATGTATCCGTGGCCGGAGCGGATCACCGCCGTCAGCGACGTGCCGCTGCCGCACTTCGCGCAGGAGTTCCCGCAGGTCGAGACCGTGACCGCGGACGGCCGCGAGCTGCCGTTCCCGGACGGGGTGTTCGACGTCGCCTTCTCGAACGCTGTGGTCGAGCACGTCGGCAGGCGCGAGGACCAGCGCCGCTTCGTGCACGAGCTCTGCCGCGTCGCGCGGCGCGTCTTCGTCTCGACCCCGAACCGCTGGTTCCCCGTCGAGACGCACACGCTCGTGCCGTTCGCGCACTGGCTCCCGCGCGGGCCGCGCGAGAAGGTCTTCGGCGCGCTCGGCCGCGAGGCGTGGCGCGGGGTGGAGCTCCTCGGCCCCCGCGAGCTGCTCGAGTTGTTCCCGGAGACGGTGGAGGCGCGCCTGCTCGAGGCGCGGATCACGATCAGCGCGTTGGCCGAGCGATCTGGAGCAGCGTCGGCACCGTCCCGCCCCCGCGCACGGGACGGAGGACGGTGACGTAGGCGGAGCCGCTGGCCAGCGCGGTCGTCCAGAGGATCTTCGGCGTCGGACGCGGCCGGTGAGGGCAGGGCAGATGCTCGCCCTGGCTCGTGTGGCCGCGTTCGTGGCCGCGGTCCTGGCCGGCGAGCGGCGCCAGGCGGTAGAGGACCCGCTCGTTGCCGCCCGCGACCGGCCCGACCCGGAGCTCCTGCGCGCAGCGCGACTCGCGCACGTAGAGGAGCTTGTCGCCCAGGAGGGACGGGTTCAGGAGCTGCGCGTCGTCCGAGGTGCGGAGCTTCCGCCGCGAGCCGGTGGCGATGTTGTACGCCGTGATCGAGCTTCCCTTGGCGGTCGTCCGGTGGAAGAGAACGAGGTCACCGTTCAGCGACGGGCGCCCGAGCTCTCCCGGCCGCTTCGCCGATGCGACGACCGTGCTCTTGCTCGTGTCCGCCAGCGGCTGGACGAGGATCTGCGTGCCCGTGTCGAACCGCTCGACCCGCTCGACGAGCCAGGTGTCCGAGACGGCCAGCGTCTGGACGCCTGGGAGCTCGAGTTGGACGGTAGGTGTCAGCGTGTCGCGCGAGGCGACAGCGACGTTCGAGCCCACGTACCACGCGACGAGGGCGCCCCCGATCGCCGGGTGGGTGCCGGGGAGCTGCGCGACCTGCCCGTTGCGGGAGAGAAAGCCGCCGAGGCCCGGCCGCTGCCAGGCGAGCTCCGTCCCTGTGGCGCTCGGGTCTCCCGCCGGGGTGGCGACGGTGGTGGCCGCCCGAGCCTCGCCCGCGACGAGGGCGGCGAGCCCCAGCACGACCGAGAGGGCGGCGAGCGCGCGCAGGGCCCGTAGCCCGTGCGGTCGCTCCGCGAGCACGGTCTCCTCCCCGTGCCAGGCCAGGATCAGCACCGGAAGGGCCCGCCCGGCGGCGAAGCTGAGCCCGATCGCGAGCGGTCCGGTCACGTTCCCGAGCACGAGGGCGAGCGGGAGCAGCGCCCAGGCGGTCGCGGCCGGGACGTAGGTCGTGAGCCCGGTTCCGAGCAGGAGGCCGTAGAGGAAGAGCGCACGAGGCAACGGCATCCTCCGCCGCCAGCTCTCGGGCACCTGGAAGCGGACCTGCGGCCGGACGCGGCGGCCGGCGGCGTCGATCGCCGCGGCGGCGACGGCAACGGCGACCGCGAGCGCGACGGCGGTGTGGCCCGGGTGGAGCGTCGCCCCTGCCAGCCCCAGCGCGCCGAAGACGAACGCACCCCCGAGACCGAGGCCGACCGCGAACGCCGCACTACTTGCGGCAAGCGCCCTCCGTCCTCCCAGCCTGCGTGCGGCACTCACGGTGCCGACCATGGACAGGCTTCAGGGCGACCAGGCGCCGGCGAGTCCGACCAGCAGCGCCGTCAGCGCGAGCGCCGCGGTCAGCACGGCGTCTTGGTGTCGTAGTACATGACGCAGAAAACCTTGCGCCCGGCATAGCAGTAGCCGGTCAGCGCCGCGTCGCCGTTGATCCGGTTGCGCACGTAGCCGCAGCAATCGACGAGCTTGCGCACGTGTCCGCCGCAGCAGCGGTACCAGGCGCCGTCGATGCGCCAGCGGAAGCCGAACTCCCGCGCCGCGGCCTGGCAGACGCGCGTGCGCGGCGCCACCGGCAGCGGCCGGCCGTCGGGGTCGCGGAGCAGCTCGCCCTCGCCGTCGACCGGGCGGCCGAGCGCGTCGACGGTCCGCCCCAGGTCGTCCACCGGCTTGCCGTCCACCGCCCGCAGTGGGAACCCGCCCCGGTCGATTCGAGGCAGGCCCACGGGATGCGGGCAGGAACCGGTCGTGTAGATGTGGCCGCAGAAGTGGAAGGCCTCGGCCTTCTGCGCGCGCAGCGCACCGGCGACTAGGCCGCCGCCGCTGAGGGCGAGCACGAGCCGGCCGACGCGGGCGAGGAAGCCGCGCCGCGAGGTGGCACCTGCGACCGCTTCGCTGAAGGCGCCGCTTGCGGCGCCGTTGTCAGGGCGTGCGGGCTTAGCTCGCACGCCCGTCTGAAATGACCGGTCGATCCATTTCGAGCTCATCAGGAAACGCCTCTAAGCACGTACCGGCCGAATCGCGTCCGCGATCAGGCTCTCGAGCTGGAAGAGCGTGTTGAAGGTCCCCTTCGCGAGCACCACGCCCTCGGGGTCGAGGACGACGCCGTACGGGCTGCCCGGGACGGCGAGCGACTCCCAGACGCCGGCGTCGGCCTCCTCGTCAAAGGTCTCGAGCTCGACCTCGGGGTCGCTGGCGACGAGCCGCAGCGAGGGCTCCAGCGCCTGGCACAGCACACAGCCCGGCGAGGTGAAGACCGCAAGTGCGATCGAGGCCCGCCGCTCGAACCGCTCGATCAGGCCGACCCGGCTGCCGAGCTCCGGGCCCTCGTGGTCAAGCGAGAGCGCGGCCTGCGGCCGGACTGCGAGCCGGAGCTCGCCGAGCTCCCGCGCCAGCGCGAGGACACCCACTCCGAGGACGGCAAGGCCGGCGAGAGCGACGGCCAGGCCGATCCCGAGCCAGGCCTGCGTCGAGGGCGTCGCGTCCGGGAGGAAGGACAGCGCCGCGAAGGCGGCGGCGAGCAGCGCCGCCCGGGCGACTCCCGGCCAGCCGATCCTCGAGCGGCCGCCGAGGCAGCCGCACGGCGCTCCGGCCCGGCCCCGCGCGATCGCGACGACGAGGGCGAGCCCGAAGAACCCGAGCAGCCCGGCCGCCGCCTCGGTCGCACCCGGCAGGCCCGCGGCCACGGCGACAGCGAGCCCAGCCTCGGCCGCGATCGCCGCTCCCCAGAGGATCGCCCGGACCCCCGGCTCAGCGATCCCATAGGAGCGAAGGGCGTCGCGGCCGGACCGCCCCGAGGCAAGCTTGATCGCCGCCGCGACGAGCAGAACCGCGGCAAGCGAAAACCGCAGGAGACCCACGACCGTCAAAGGGCAGTGAGGATACCTGGATGCGCCGCGTCGTTCTGCTCGCGCTGGCCGTGGTGCTCCCGGCCTCCACCGGTCCGGAGACGCGCCATCTCCTCGGCCGCTCTCTCGAGGGACGCCTGATCCCGGCGATCGAGCTCGGCGACCCGGCGAGCGAGCGCAAGGCACTCGTCGTCGGGTGCATCCACGGCAACGAGTGCGCCGGGATGGCGATCCTGCGACGGCTCGAGCGGCTCGGCCCGGTCGAGGGCGTCGACCTCTGGCTCGTGCCGGACGCGAACCCGGACGGACACGCCGCCGGCGTCCGCTGGAACGCCCGTCACGTCGACCTGAACCGCAACTTCCCCTGGCGGTGGCTCCGCCAGGGCGGCGTCTACGACTCCGGGCCGGCGCCGGGCTCGGAGCGGGAGACGAAGATCGCGATGCGCCTGATCCTGCGCCTGCGCCCGAAGGTCACGATCTGGTTCCACCAGCATCTGCACATGGTCGTCCTGACGAGCGGCGACCTCGCGCTTCAGCGCCGCTTCGCGCGGCTCGTCGGTCTGCGCGCAGGGCGCCTGCCCCGCTACCCCGGCACGGCTACGGGCTGGCAGAACGCCCGCCTGCCCGGCACGACCGCGTTCGTGGTCGAGCTCCCGGCCGGCCCTCTCTCGTCCCGCGCCGCCGCCCGGTACGCGCGAGCCGTTCGCAGCGTGGTCGCGCCGGGCTGGTAATGGCGAAGAGGGCCGCCCGCCGGCGGCCCTCTTCGCGCTCCCGGCCAGCCTAGTGCACGCCGCCCAGCTTCATCTGCCAGATCCCCTGCGAGTGGGTCGCGGCGTAGAGGATCCGCTTGCAGGGGCCGCCGCCCTTGCACACGGGTTCCCGCGCGGAGGGCTGGATCGCGAGGTGCACCACCTCGTAGCGCGGCATCCCGACGGTGACGTGCCAGCCGCCATGGCCGTCGTCGTCGCCTCGCAGGACGCCGAAGTCGGTCGAGGCGTACAGCGTGTGCGTGGCGTCGTCACGCACCACGTCGGAGACTGGCAGGTCGCCGTCGTCGGTCGGGGTCGGGAAAGCCGAGGTGCCGCCCTCGACGTTCAGGTTGCTGAACGTCCCCGAGCCCGGCGCCGGCCCGTTCTCGTGCACGTCGAAGACGTGGCCCGGCGTGGCCGGCGTCGCGGCGTTGAAGCCGGATTACGCCACCCACGCGTGCCCGGCGTCGGCCGGGTCGACGTAGATCGCGCTCGGGAAGCGGGTCGGCGACGTGGCGTTGTCGATCCGGTGCCACGTGACCGTTTCCGGGTCGACTGCATCGGCGTTGTGGCTGACGAAGAGCCGCCCGACCGAGGTCGCAGCCCAGATGGTGCCGTGGTCGGCCGACACGCGCGCGAGCCAGGAGATGTACCCACCGGCTCGGTCAGCCCCGTACACCGTCCCTGTGAGGTCGCCCGGCTGGTTGATGCAGGTCGGCGTCGCGGTCGCGGCGACCCCGTCGCAGTAGGGGCCGCCCAGCGGCCGGTAGTCGCCGCAGCCGAGCCTGGTGCCCGGGCGTGACGAACTCGGGGCAGTGGGCCTCGTAGAACGCGATGTCCGGAGATGTCTCCTGCGGCCCGCTTGTCGTTGCCGTCCCGGTCCCGAACGCGAGGCTGCGCCAGACGTGCTTCGCTCCCTCCCAGATCGGGTGGGTGCCGGCGGCAGGCCTGCGCGCGTCGCCGGAGGTGACCTGGGCCCGCTCCTGCCCCAGGACGCGCGGACCGTCCTCTACGGGCGGCCCGACGAGATCGGGCGGCTCGACCTCGAGACCGGCCGGACCCAGTCCTTCGGCCCGGCGGTCACGGCTCCACACTCGCTCGCCCTGGCCCCGGACAGCCGCCTGCTCGTCTCCGACTCCGCCGGCCGCATCCTCGCGGTCGACCTCGCGTCAAGCGCCTGGACGACGGTCGCGGACGGGCTGCGAACGCCGCTCGGGATGATCACCGACGCCGGGGGAGCGATCCTCGTGCTCGAGTACGGCGCCGGCACGCTCGTGCGGATCGGCCCCCGCGGCACGAAGACGACGGTCGCCTCCGGTTTTCGCAAGCCGTACTCGCTCACGCTCGGTCGGGACGGAAACGTGTACGTCGTCGAGGCCGGCGACCTCGGCACCGCGACGGGAGGGCTGAAGCGGGTCACTCCGGAGGGGCGTGTGTCCCGGGTGCAGTTGCACGACTAGGTTGCGCGCGGCCAGGCGGCGCCCAGCATGACGGCCGGAAGCCAGAGCATCTCCCATCCATGCCCGTTCGCCCACGCGAGGCCGAAGATCGCGGTCCCGGCCGGGAGCGCAACGATCGCCCCGCGCCATCTGCGCATCACGTCTCGACCGCCGCGGTTGCGGGCGCGTGGGAGACCCGCGGCAGCCACTCGAGCCAGCGCGGCAGGTACCAGTTCCATTTCCCGAGGAGCTTCATCGTCGCCGGAAGCAGGACCGCGCGGACGATCGTGGCGTCGATCAGCACGGCCGCTCCGAGACCGACGCCGAGCTGCTTCAGCTCGATCTGCGACAGCGTCGCGAAGATCGAGAACACGCCGACCATGACGACGGCGGCGCTCGTGACCACGCCCGCAGTTGTCTTGATCGCGTGCACGACCGCGTCCTCGGTCTTCATGCCCCGGTCCACGGCCTCGCGCACGCGCGTGAGGATGAAGACGTGGTAGTCCATTGAGAGGCCGAAGAGGACGACGAACAGGAAGAGCGGCAGCCACGAGGTGACTCCATGGGTCGACTTGAAGCTCAGGATCGACTCGCCCCATCCCCACTGGAACACGGCCACGAGCAGGCCGTAGGCCGCGCCGACGGAGAGCAGGTTCAGCGCGATCGCCTTCACGGCGACGACCACCGACCGGAACGCCGTCAGGAGCAGCACGAAGGCAAGGCCGAGGACGAAAGCGAACACAAGCGGCGCGCGCCGTTTCAGCAGGTCGTTGAAGTCCTTGGACTCAGCCGTCAGGCCGCCGACGGCCACCTCGACTCCCGGCACCCGCCCGAGGGTCTCGGGAACGAGCCGTTCCCGTAGCAGCATGAGCGCGTGCTCAGAGCGGGCGTCCGTTCCGGAGCCGGCGAGGGCGAAGCCGATCGCGGCGATCGTGCCGTCGTCGCTCGCGCGGACCGAGACCGGGTTGCGGAGCTCACGGGAGGCGAGTGCCCGGCGGCGCAGCTCGGCGGCCGCGCGCCGGATCGGAGCGGCGCCGACGTCTGCCGCCCTGACCACGACGTAGGCCGGCTGCGGCCCTCCGGGGAAAGCCCGTTGGATCCGATCGTAGGTCTTCGCGATCTCGAGTCCCGGGGGCAGCGCGGTCTCTCCGGCGTTGTTCGTGTGCAGCGCGAACGCCGGCGCGGCGAGCGCGACGAGGAGCCCTCCTGAGAGCGCGACCCAGAGGAGTGGGCGCCTGACCACGCGGTCGACGATCGCGCCAAAGACCTTCGACTCGCCGCGCCGGCGGCTCCCGAGGAGCGGAATTCGGCCCTTCTCGATCCGGTCGCCGAGCAAGGACAGGAGCGCCGGCAGGACGGTCAGGGAGCCCGCGACCGCCGTGGCGACCACGAGCATTGCGCCGACGCCGACCGAGGCGAGCTCCTTCTCGCCGGTCAGGAACATTCCGGCCATGGCGATCAGGACGGTGACCCCGGAGAGGAGGACGGCCCGGCCCGAGGTCGCCGCCGCCGCCTCGAGTGCCGCCTCGCGTCCCTTGCCGAGAGCCCGCTCCTCGCGCTCGCGGCGGATGTAGAAGAGGGAATAGTCGACGCCGACGGCGAGGCCAATCAACAGGATGACGGAGTTCGCCGCGTCGTCGGCGGGCCAGATGTGGCTCGGGATGGCGAGCAGCCCGACCGCGGCCAGTACCGCGGTCAGCGCGAGCAGGAGCGGGATGCCCGCCGCCACGAGGGCGCCGAACGTGACGAGCAGGATCGCGAGCGTCAGCGGGATCGAGAGGAGCTCGGCGCGATGGAAGTCGCGGTCGGTCGAGTCGGCGAGCGCCTTGCTGGCACTCGCGTCGCCGTACTCGCCGACGTAGAGGCCCGGGTGCGCGCGGGCGACCCGCTCGACCGCGGCGAGGATGCGTTCGATGCTGGCGGGAGGTCCCTGTTTCGCCCCCAGTCGGAACTGGATCAGCGCCGAGTGGCCGTCCTTCGAGATCCGGCTACCGGCGCCGTCGTAGGGAGAGCGCAGGTCGCCGACGCCCGGCTGGTGCCCGAGCGCCCGCTCGAGATCGCGCACCGTGCTCCGGAAGGCCGGGTCCGAGGCAGAGAGCGTCCGGCTCTGCACGAGGACGCTCTCCGGGTCGCCCCGGTCGAGGCCGCCCTTCACGTACAGCGTCGCCGCCCGTCCGGCCTCGCCGGGTTGCCCGGCGGCGTCGCTGAGGTTCTTCATTCCGACGAGGCCGCCGAGCACGAAGGCGACGGCGACGAAGGCGAGCCACCCGAAGATCGCAACCTTGCGGTGGCGGGCGCTCCAGCTCCCCACCCGGGCGGCGAGGTTGATCGGTCCGCGCGCGGCCGCGCGCCTTCTTGCAGCCATGGTTCCTCCTCCTTGTCGTCCGTCGACGCGCCTGCGTCTCGCGTTCTACGCCCGAAGGCGGGCGCGCGTTCCGTCGTGACCGCGGCGCTGTAGCTTGCCCCGGTGACGTCGTGGGCCTGGCTGCTCTTTGCTGTCGGCGCCTTCATCCTGCTCTACGCCGGCTTCGTCGCGTGGCTCGTGGTCGTCGGGAGGCGGGAAGAAGCGAGGGCTCTCGCCGGCTTCATCCCCGACTGCGCCGTCCTGACCGGCCGCCTGCTTCGCGACCCCCGCGTCCCGCGGAGGCACAAGCTCATGCTTGCCGGTCTGCTTGGGTACCTGGCTTTCCCGTTCGACCTTGTTCCGGACTTCATCCCCGTGGTGGGTCAGCTCGACGACGTCCTCGTGACGGCGCTCGTCCTGCGCGCGTTCCTCCGGTCAGGCGGCGAGGGCCCGGCACGCGAGCACTGGCCGGGACCGCAGCGCTCGCTCGACCTCGTCCTTCGCCTCGGCGCGAATGGAATGCGCTCCTAGCGAGTAAAGCGCCGGCTAACCCAGTACGCAGGCACATAAGGGGGGCACATGACGAGACCGACATCGGCCGGGCGCTGGCTTGCGGCTGCCCTGGCCGTGACTGCGGTTGTCGGCGCACCGGCCGCGGCGCAACTGCCGATCGCGCTCGACGCGCAGGTCGTGGCGATCCAGCCGCCGGTGACAGAGGCGACGTACTCCACGCTCGACTACGGGAACAAGGACGGCCCCGCCGACGACAAGGCGGCGACGACCACGTGGCGGGTCGTGAGCAACACCGGCAACTGCTGCGAGAACTACGTCACGACCTCGAAAGCCGGTCGTCTGTATGACTTCGGCGGCAGGTACGTGAACTACACCGACGACCGCGGCGTGACGTGGAAGTCGGTCCGGCCCCTCGAGCCGCTCGTGAACGGCGAGGGTGCGATCGCGATGGCCCCGGGCGGAGACGTAATCGGCGTCGAGTGGGACCCGTACTCAGGCGACCACCTGATCGCGTTCAAGTACACGGCTCTGACCGGCAGGTGGCAGTACAAGGAGATGCCGCTCCACCAGCCGTTCTACGACCGGGAGTGGATCTCCGTTCTTTCCGACCTGTTCACGATCGACGGCCAGCTCGTGCCCTACGTGACCTTCATCAAGGGCGGCGTCCCGAGGAGTTCTGGTTCTACAGCACGGACGGGCTCACCTACACGCAGGTGACGAGCAAATACGTCGACCGCACGCTCGGCTCCTCGACGCGGACGGTCGCGACCACCGCGGGTACCGAGCTTGACTGGATCCAGCCGAACACGAACGGCGGGATGGCCGCGCTCGGCGGCGGCGACCTCCTCGCCGAAGGCGACCTGTCATCGAGCCCGTCGCTCCTCGACGGGAGCGAGCTCTCGTGGTACGGCGTCCAGCAGGGCGACGGCAGCGCGCCCGCCGGGCTCTACCAGACCGACTCGGCCGGGCGGCTTCACAACGTCGTCTCGCAGGGGACGAAGTTCACCTACCGCTGGTCGACCGACGGCGGCGGGACGTGGCGCTCGACCGAGGCCGCCCTTCCCGAGGAAACGTGATCGAGCAGATCGACTTCCGCGCGAACAAGGAGGCGGGCGTGGCGGCCGTCGCGATCCACGCGCAGGACACCCGGACGGGCACCGACCGCGACCTCGTCTACAAGCTCGGGATCAAGCAGGCGGTGCCCAAGCTGATCAGGCGGTACCAGGTGGGCCTCGGTGACGCGGGCTCGACCGCCGGTGTGGGGAACGACGTGCGGATGGACTTCCAGACGATCGCGATCTTCAATGACGGCAGGGTCGCCACCTCCTTCCTGGACAGCACCACCAAGGAGACGTCTCCGACGACCGGCGAGCAACGGCCGGCGCCGGCGCTTGCGATCGAAGGCCAGACCAAGATCACCGGGCCGGTGGAGGAGCCGGCGCCCCGGCCGCCGGTGGGCATTGCCCCGGGCCCGATCTCGTCGACGCTGATCGTCCCGGCCCCGGGCGCCGGCGAGCGGGTCGGCGGCGTGCGGCAGCTCGCCGACGGCACCTGGAGTGACGACCTCTCCAGCGGAACGACCGGCTCGCTGACCGAGGAGACGCTCGACACCGCGCGCCTGCTGGCCGGCAGCCGCTACCGGGTCGAAGCCCACCTGTGGGCCGGCGCGCCCGCAACGCAGATCGCGATGCGGCTCACGTTCTACAACTCCGCCGGGGTTGCCGGAACCTAGGTCTGGTCACCGACGTCCGCCCGGTCCCGTAACGGGCGGACGTCGGGTCAGGTTGCGAGGTAGTAGGCGGCGAGCGCACCGCCGAGAACGAGCGCCACGACGGGGATCAGGGCGAGGACGACCAGACCGATCACGATCACCGGCGTTTCCGGGCTCTCGCCGCTCTCCGCGATCTCCTCGAG
>DASXQY010000006.1:0-2058 GCA_036506915.1 Gaiellaceae bacterium
CGCGTTCGCTTCGTCGAGCCGCGCGGTGGGCTCGTCGGCCAGGAGGAGCTCCGCCCCCGCGGCCACGGCGCGCGCGATGGCGACCCGCTGGCGCTCGCCGGCGGAGAGCCGGGCGGCGCGCTGCTCCGCCCGCTCGGCGAGCCCGACCCGACCCAGCGCGTCGAGGGCACGCTCGTGCGCCTCGTCGGCTCCCATTCCGCGCAGTGCGAGCCCTAGCTCGACGTTTTCCCGGGCGCTCAGGAAGGGCGTCAGACCCGGATCCTGGCCGATAACCGCGACGTGGTCGCGGCGCAGCGCCGCCCGCTCCTCGCGATCGAGATCGGCCATGCGCCGGCCGAAAACGGCAACTTCCCCGGCGTCTGCCTCGGCGATCCCCGCGAGCAGATGGAGCAGGGTGGTCTTGCCGGACCCGGACGGCCCCGTGACGGCAACCAGCCCGCCCGCGGCGAAGGACGCGGTCAACCCCGCGAGGACGACTCGCTTCTGGGGGCCGTGCCCATACGACTTCTGCAGGCCCCGCACCTCGGCGACCACCCGGCCGTCGGCTTTGGGCGCTGGAGCCGGGGGCGAGTCCGCCGCGTCAGCCTCGGTGGCAGCGGGACGCGCCGACGTCACAACGATTCCCCGACCGGCCAGCTCGGCCCGGGCGCGGTCCCCGATACCCGCGCGCGCCAGCAGCTCTTCGGGGAGGCGAAGCCACCCGCCGCGCGCCACCACGAGGCTCTCATCGCCTGCTCGAGCTGCTTCCTCGCTCACTCGCCCGTCGCGCACGCGGACGATCCGATCCGCGATCGACGTGGACTCGACGTCGTGGCTGACGACGACGGTGGTGCAGCCCTCCTCGCGCGCCAGCTCGCCGAGCAGCTCGTAGACGAGCGCCGCATTGACCGCGTCGAGCTCACCGGTCGGCTCATCCGCGAGCAGGAGCTTCGGGCGGTGCGCGAGCGCGGCGCAGACGGCGATCCGCTGCTGCTCTCCACCCGAAAGCTCGCCTGGGCGGCTCAGGCGCTGGTCTGCGAGACCGACGCGCTCGAGGAGCTCGTCGGCTCGCTTCTCTCGCGCCGCCCCCTCGGCGCCCGCCAGTCCGAGCTGAAGTGCGACCAGGTCTCGGGCAGTCAGGTCCGGATCGAGGGAACGCGAGTAATGCTGCTCGACGTAGCCCAGGAGGCGCGAGCGGTACTCGGCGAGCCGACGACCCCGAAGCTTGCCGACGTCCCGGCCGAAGACCGAGACCGAGCCCGCGGACGGACGGTCGAGCCCGGAAAGGATGCGAAGCAGAGTCGATTTGCCCGAGCCGCTCGGCCCGAGAACGACAAGCACTTCCCGCTCCTCGACGGAGAGGGTGAGCCCCTGCAGCGCAGCCGCGTCTCCCTCGGGCGTCGAATAGACGCGAAATACGTCGCGAGCCTCGACGGCGGTCATCGCGCCACCGTTCGAGTTGCCGCCCAGACGAGCACGAGCGCGGCGGCGGCGTAGCCTGCACACGCAACCAATAGAAGACGCGCGTCCAGGTCTAGGACGAGCGGCGGCCCGCCGGCCGCCGCAGTCGCCGTCACAGTGACGACGCCGACTACGAGAGCGGCGAGCGCGGCCGCGGCACCCAGGCCACCGGCGAGACCGAGCGCGGCCACGAGACCGCCTCGCAGCTGGAGGTGACGTCGAAGCACCTGAGGCCCGGCTCCTTGAGCCTCGAGGTCGAGCAGTTCGCCGCGCTCGTCGCGGACATCGGCCGCCAGCAGGAGGAGCAGGCCGAGGAGCGCGAGGAGCGCGGAGCCGACCGCCGCGCCGGCGAGCACGATCAGCGCCCCGCGCGACAACGGATCGCCGGCAAGGTCCGCCGCGAGGGCCCGGCGCGAAGAGACCGCCAGGACGTCGAAGGGTGGGCGCCGCAGCTCGCGCGCGGCCGTGTCCGCCGTCCGGTTGTCGGGCGTGCCGATCCAGATCTCGTTCACGGTCGCGGCCCCGGGCTTCGCCGCGTTCAGCGCAGTGAAGACGAGGCGCCGGTCGGCGACGGCGAAGTCTCCTTCGACGGTGGGAAAGTGGCGGGCGACGGCGACG
>DASXQY010000007.1:0-16349 GCA_036506915.1 Gaiellaceae bacterium
GATTGATCGGGTCGGCGAGGAACAGCGGATCTGCGAGAAGTCCCTCGAGCTTCGCGGCCTGCTCGATCGGGCGCAGGTACCGCTCCTCCAGCTTGTCGAGCACCGCGGCCGGAACCGGCGCGTCCCCCCGCACCTCGTCCAACACCATGGCGACGAGCCTAACCGTTCGGCGCGGCGACTTCCGCCGCGGCGGCGAAGGCGCGGTCAGGCCGAGGAGAGTGAATAGTCGGCTGCCTGCTTGCGGCCGCCGAGTGAGAGCGGCACATCGTCCGCCCGTAGATCTAGCGGCCC
This sequence comes from Gaiellaceae bacterium, assembly GCA_036506915.1. Lineage (GTDB taxonomy): Bacteria > Actinomycetota > Thermoleophilia > Gaiellales > Gaiellaceae > AC-32. Next base: position 292 of record DASXQY010000007.1, read on the forward strand.
GAGGACGCGGTAGTCCACAGCTACCTCCTCCGCGTTCGCACGTCGCAAGCGTCCTTGTAACGAACGAGGCGAGCCGAGGTCAAGAGCCTAACAACGCCTTGGGGCCAGGAAGGCCGTCGAAATCTTGCGCGGGTTCGATTCCGCCGCCTCCATCATCGATCGAAGTCCGCTCCCGCTTGCGCGGGAGCACGACGACTTCGATCGATTTCTCCCCTGTCGGTCGGAGTGTGTGAGCCGACACCGGCAAAGCCGGCATCGGCGGCGTGCAGCGGTGGACAGAGTGTTGCGGAGTTGGCGCAAATTGCGGTTGACACAAATCAGGGTCCGACACCATGGTCCACGCCTTCCTCCAGCTCGGCATGATCCTCATCCTCGCCCGACCACTTTGAGATCGGCTCCTGACACCGTAGTCGACCTCTCTTCGGCGACACGTGGCTTGCGATGCGGCGGCAGTACGCTGGAGCAATGAGACGGATCGGGGTAAAGACTGTCGCTCTGATCGCCCTTACGTCCGCGGGGTTGGTGGCGATCATCATCGGCGGTGTTGCCCTGCGAAGCGGCCCGGCTCGACCGTCGCCGGACGCGGTCGTCGCCGCGGGAAGTCCGGGTGCGCTTGTACTTGTCGATGACGGTTCGTCGCGACGCGAGGCTGCGAGCGGTGTCGCCGTGCTGCAGGGACGCCTGCCCCTCGGCGCTCGGGATCGCTTCCGCGTAGGCAGCATCACGAAGATGTTCGTCGCGGTCGTCGTGCTCCAGCTCGTCGACGAGCACAGGCTACGGCTCGGCGACACGGTCGAGCGCTGGCTGCCCGGCCTCGTCCCGGACGGCGGCCGGATCACCGTGCGAGAGCTGCTCGGGCATACATCCGGGCTCGCGGATTACGCAGACGACGCGGCTTTCTTACGCCGGACAGTGGCCCAACCGCGGCGCCGGTGGACGCCGCGCGAGCTGGTGCGTGTCGCCATCGCCGGAGGTTCGGTCGCTCGGCCCGGCGAGCGTTTCGCCTACGCCAGCACGAACTACGTGCTCCTCGGCCTGGTCGTCGAGCGCGCAACCGGCACCAGTCTCGAGCGCCAGCTGGGCCGCCGGATCCTCACGCCGCTCGGGCTCCACGACACGAGCTTCGCGCCCGGCCCGCTGATCCCGGGCCGCTCTGTTCATGGCTATACCCCGACCGAGTATGACGGCATCGTCAACGGCCTCGCGACCGCTCGCGACCGCAGCACGGTGAGCACATCGTGGGCGTGGGCCGCCGGCTCGATCGTCTCCACCGCGCCTGATCTCTCGCGTTTCCTCGGTGCGGTTCTCCAGGGCCGCCTGCTTCCGCCTCGCCTGCTCGAGCTGATGCGCCCGGCGCCAGGGGCACGCTACGGGCTGGGGCTCGCCGCGTTCCGCACGCCCTGCGGCACCGCCGTCGGCCACACCGGCGCCATACTCGGCACGGTCTCCGCCGCCTGGAGCAGCCCTGACGGCCGCCGCCGCGTCATCGCGATGAGCAACAGCCACCCGCTCTCGCCGCCGGCCGAGGCCGCGTTCCGGCGGCTGCTCGACGCATCCTTCTGTGGAGCTTAGATCGTCACGAAACGGTGTCCTGACACCGATTTCTAGGCGCCGGACTCGAGCCGCTCCTTCAACTTCTGCATGTTCCTGGGCATCTCCGCCTGCGCCTGCCGGCGGACGACGAGCGGCAGGAGGATCTTCCCGATGCCGTGCCCTTCGAAATCGAGCGCCAACGTGACTCGCGAACGTTCGCCGTCCCCGAGTGGCTCGACGGTGCCTTTCACGTTCCCTCGGATTGGGCCGTCGGTACCGCGAAGGCTCCAGCTCTTCGGAGCATTTAGTTCGGTCACCTCGTTCGTCATCGACCTCTCCATGCGGCCGACCCGTCGAGTCACAACCACCCGCGAGCCGACGGCGAGAGGGGAGTCCCCACGGACGGACACAGCACTCTCCTGCCAGTCCGGGAGATGGGACGGGTTGGTCAGATACGTGAAGACGTCCTCGGGCCGCCGGGATATCTCGATGCTGTTCACAATCGGCGCCATCATGCCTCCTTCGTCACTATCTCCGCTGATCATTCCATACGAGAGCTCCGCGATCACCTGGCGCGCTCGAGCCAGACGGGCAGAGACGTCTCACTCGTCGGGAGCGGCTTCGACGCCGACGTCTCGGCGCAGCAGTTGAGCTCGGAGGCGCACGGCACGAGAATCGGCGACGTGGGTGTCGAGGCCGCGATCCAGGAGATCGTCGATCGCGAGACGCAGGCCTGGAACACGAAGGACGTCCCCTTGCTGCTCAGCGTGTTTCATCCCGACATGGTGTGGGCATGGCCCGCGACCTACACGTCTTTCGACCCTGTCGAGTGGCGTCTCGTGCTTGGAAAGTTCGATGAGACGCGCTGGGGCTCTGTCTACGAGCAGTTGTTCCGGACGCGGACGCTGATCCACAACCGCCGTGAGACCGTGCGGATCGAGGTCTCTGCGCAGGGCGACGCTGCGTTCGCAGTTGTCGACATCGACACGCTCTGGCAGGAAGACAGCACGGGCGTCGAGGACCACTGGCTGGGACGGACCTGCAAGCTCTACGCGCTTGTAGCAGGCGAATGGAAGATGACCGCGCAGGTCGGCGCGTTGCGGTACTGACTGGCTCCACGGAACGGTGTTCGACGAACGGTCTCACCGATTTCTGTCAAGTGGCCTTTGTGCCGAGTGTGTGACGAGTTCTCCTCAGCGGGACACGCGCCCAAGAGCGCCTAGCTCGAGCCCGCGGCTATAGCGCGGAGTCGAGGATCTCGGTGCGCTCGTGTTCAGGCGGGGTGCCGTACGCGTAGACGACGAGCTCCTCGTCGCCGTGGTTTGCCGTCTGCAGCGGCGTGCCCGGCTCGACGTGGATCAGCCCGCCCGTGGGCACGTCCTGACGCTGCGGCGGGTCGCCGAGGTACATCGACAGCGTCCCAGCGAGAACGACGAACGTCTCCTCCTGGCGCTCGTGCCTGTGGCGGCGGCCCTTTGCGCCAGGCTCGTGGCGCCACACGTTCGCGCGGGTGTGGGCGAAGCCGGCGCGGTCGCTCAGCTCGGCGACATGGCGCGGCGCCTCTTCAGGGCTCGTGGGGACGCGTCGTCCACTCGAGCTCTTCGGGACGGATCAGGCGGAAGGCCATTTCTTTGCTCGGGGCGCGCCGAGGGGCGCGCCCCGACAGCAGCTACGCTCGTGGGTGAATCGCGCCTTCGGCCATCTCGGTCGAGAATTCGAATTCGGCTCCTTCCGCGTAGCGGGCTTCGTGGCTCGAGCCGAACAGGTTGAAGCGGCCTGAGCCCTTCCCGACCTTGAACGTCGGTGCGAAGCCGAACATGGCGTTGCTGACGGTCGTCGGAGATCCGTCCGGCCCGCGGACGAAGTCGACGCCGAAGTCCCCGACGCCGGCGACAGAACCGGAAGGAGAGTCTCCGTCGGAGAGGCTCACCCTCCCCCGCTGCATTCCTACGTTCTCGCCGATCAGCGGGGCGAACTCGCCGAACGGGCCGCCTTCCTGCCCCGAGACTATGCGCTCGATTGCCTCGGCCTGCTCGTCGGAAGCGCCGTCGTCGACGACGGTTCCTACCTTCCAGTTGCCGGAGGTGAGGTTCGATGGGAAGTTGTTGTACAGGGCGAACGCCACGCCTGAGAGATCCGTGCCGTTCAGATTCCCTTCGCGCACATCGAAGACCAAAAGCCCGTGGCACTGGTCTCCCTCGCCGGTCGGCGGGCCATCGACGGGGCACGGACACAAGAGACTGCAGTCGCAGACCGCTGCGTATGTCCCCTTGATCGTGTAAGCCATCCAAACTCCCTTCTCGACCCCGGTGGTTATGTCATTCGTTCAAGGCCCCATTCGGTCGGAGGCCGGCATGTGCATCGCGGGCGCGCTTCCCGGCTCCGTCACGCCCGGCACGCCGCCAGGGGCCGCCGCAACCCAGACGCCGAAGGAGATGAACGCGAGCGCCAAAGGCACGGAGAGCCGGTTTGCCCCGGGCAGCACCTTCTGGCCGAAGATGATGGCAGCGACCACCGCCATCCAGAGCAGGCTCATCACGCCGAGGGCGAAGAGAATCACCATCAGGCCCCAGCAGCAGCCGACGCAGTAGGCGCCGTGCTCGACCCCCATGCGGACTGCGCCGTGGCGCCCGCCCCTCCACCCACTCAGGACGAAGTGCAACGGAGAGCGGCAGTGGCGCAGGCAGAGCTGCTTCAACGGCGTGAGCTCGTAGAGCCCGGCGCCCACGATCGCGAGGCCCGCGATGTACGGGCCGCCACGATCCCACCCCAGAACGCCCGCGTCGAAGGCGGTCGCGAGCCGGAACACCCCGTAGGCGAGCAGGCCGTACGCCGTCCAAACCGCGAGATAGCCCGTCATGAAGATCCACGTCGGAACGAACGCCGAGCCGCGCTGAGCCCGCTCCCTGCTCACGTGTGCGAAGAACAGGACCATCGGCGCGACCGACGGCAGCATCATCGCGGCCATCATCGTCAGCCAGATACCGACGTACCAACCAAGACCTCCGAGGCTGGTGCCCGGCCCGTCGTCCATGCCCTGCATCCGGGCGATCGTGACGATCCACGCCACGAGCGCTCCCGCCAGGAGCACGGCCGTGACCGCGATCAGGTTGAGCCGGGCCGGCAGCCGCGTGGCAGCGTACGCCCCCATGGGCAGACGATAACCCGTGCCTCGCGCCGATGCCTCCGCTACAGGAACCGCAATTCGTAGGATGCAGGCATGTGCCGAAACATCCACACGCTGTTCAACTTCGATCCGCCCGCCACAGACGACGAGGTGCGCGGAGCCGCACTTCAGTACGTTCGCAAGATCAGCGGCTTCACGAAGCCGTCGCGCGCAAACGAGGAAGCATTCGAGCGCGCCGTCGACGAGGTCGCTGCCGCCTCCCGGCGCCTGCTCGACGAGCTCGTCACCTCGGCGGCGCCCAAGGACCGGGCGGTCGAAGCAGAACGTGCGCGTGCCCGCGCCGCGAAGCGGTACGCCGCCGCCTAAAAGCTCCGTCCTACGACCGCGGTGGGACGAGGCTGCGGCCTCGCTGATCCCACGTTTGGGGCCCGGGTTTCAAGAACTCCGGCTCGGCTGTCGATGCAGTTGCCGTGTTTGCTGTCGCGCCGCCCAAGGTATCGGTGCACAGAAGCTTCGTGCTCGTCCGCCGCCCAGTCCCGATCGTCGTCACCCCCGGTGGGCTCGTCCCGCTCGGCGTGTTCGCGCTCGCCTTCGTTGCGTTCAGCGGCGGCTCGAAGCCGTCGGTTCTCGCCGCGGCGGCGCTCCTCGGCGGCGTCGGGGGCGTGCTCTCCTTGATCGTCCACGAGCTCGGCCACGTCAGCGTGGCCCGGAGGCTGTCGGGAGTCAGGCCCGCGAAGATCACCGTGATCTCGCTCGGCGCGGCGACTCATCTCAAAGGCTCCTATCGAAGCGGCCGTGACCAGGCGAGGATGGCTCTCGGCGGGCCCGAGGCGTCGCTTGCCTTCGCGCTCGCGCTGTCCGTCCCCTTGCTGCTCCCCGCGCCGGTGTGGCTCAAGCTGGGTGCGCTCGGGCTGGCGCTCCTGAACGTCCTGATCGCGATCCTGAGCCTGCTGCCCGTCCACCCGCTCGACGGGCACAAGCTGATCGTCGGTCTCGTGTGGTGGGCGGTCGGGTCGGAGGACGGGGCCAGGCGGATCATCCGACGCGTCGGAATGTCCTTGCTCGCGGTCGACTTCGCCGCCGTCGTGCTCCTCCTGGCGGAGAAACCACTGCTCGGGACAACCGTTGGCGCCCTCGCCGCGGTCGCCTTCGCCCAGAAGCGCTTGCTCGGACGCCCCGCCGGGGTCTGAAGCCCTACCGTGTCGCGCAGGCTTGCCGCTTGACGATCCGGCCGCGGCCCACGCCGCTCGCGAGGTAGGCGGAGGTCTTCCGCCAGGCGAACGACCCGCCCTGGGGACAGACCGACCAGAAGTCGAAGCTGCCGTACGCCCGGTCGCCGGCTGCGTTGAGGCGGATCGTTCCGGTCACGCCCCGATAGCCGTTCGCGGTGCGGGCAAAGGCGCGCTTGAAGCGCGTCGTGTTTCCGGCTCCGCCCGCGCGCTCGGCCGCGCGCACTGCGATCTGGAGTGCGTCGTAGGTAGTGAGCGCGAACGCGTCCGGGTCGTGTCCCACCTTCGCCCGGACGCGCCGCCGGAGCGTCGCCGAGCGTCTGGCCGCCGCGGCGTCGAGCCCCAGGATCGGATTCGGGTATCCGCGCGCGGCCGCGAAGGACGCGGCGGTCCGGTCGCCGATCAGCGCCCGGCTGAGCGCAACGCCGTCGCTCCCGTACCAGGCCACGGACTTCAGGACGGGATCCTTCGCCGCCGCGTTGAAGAGCTCCACGACCTCGTCGAACGCAGCGAGATAGACCGCCGTCTTCTTCCCGCCTGCCCTCGCCGCGCCCACCTGCGCTCGTAGCTGGGCGACGGTGTTTGCGAAGGTGGTCTCGTCGGTCGCGTAGCGGACGCCCGCCCGCACGCTCCCTCCCTGCGCCTGGAAGCGACCCCGGACCGAGCTCACGAGGCCGGAGTTGCCGGGGTCGTCGCGCCAGGCGGGAACGATCGCCTTGATGCCGTCTCGCTTCAGCAGCGCCACCAACGCCTCGGCCTCGCGGCGATCGTCCGGCACGAGGCGAAAGACGTTGTCGCCGCTGATCGCCAGCGAATGCGCGGTGCTCCCCTGGCTGACGACGACCACGCCGAGCGATCTCGCCGCTGCGCGCACGGCGCTCACCTCCGCGCTCGATTGCGGGCCGATCACCACGTGCACTCCACTCGCCGCGAGGCGCCGGAGCTCGCGAACGGCCACATCCGGCTTGCCCTTCACGTCCACGATGCGCAGCCGAACACGCGTCGGCGAGCCTGCGCGTACGAGGCGGTTTCCGGCGTCCGCCGCGGCGAGTTGAAGCGTCACCCGGCTGGCGCGACCGAGGGTGGTCCAGCCGCTCTTCAGGTCGAGGAGGGCACCGATCTGAACGGTCGCGGCGCTGCGCGACGGCGCGGCCCGGCCGTCGGTGAGGGCCGCGAACGCGCCGGCCGCCAGCAGGGCCAGCACCGCGGCGGCGCAGGAGACGCGCCGGTTGCGAGCGACATCCGTGACGAGGCTAGGCACCCGGTACTTCGTATCACCTGGGCGGCAATCCCGCTAGTGGCGCCAGAAACGGACCGAGTTTGGACGCTACCCCAACGGGTAGCCGAACGGTACGGCGTTACGACCGAAATCCAGTCTCGGAGGAGGTATGACATGGCGACCGTTGGTATGTGGACACTCAGCACGACCGTCGATCTCACCAAGCTCGACCTGACGGGCTTCAAGGTCGAGGCGAGGGACGGCGGCATCGGCAAGGTGGAAGAGGCGACCTACGATGCCGGCGGCAGCTTCATCGTCGTCGACACTGGCCCGTGGATCTTCGGCAAGAAGGTGCTACTTCCGGCCGGCGTGATCCGCGACATCGATCCGGACACCGAGACGATCTTCGTCAACCTGACGAAGGACGAGATCAAGAACGCACCCGAGTTCGACGAGGATCGCTACCGGGACGAGAGCTACAGGAACGAGCTCAGCGGCTACTACGGCGGCCGGGTAGGCACCGGCCCCGGCGAGTCCATCTAGGGACGTTCCTCAGTGCCGTGACGAAGCCCCGCGCCGGCGGGGTTTCGTCTTTTCCGCGTCCCGTAGCCTTTGGTCGTGCTGGTTCGGCGCTGCCGGGACGTGGACGAGTTTCTCGCGCGCGCGGGTGAGTTCCTCGCCGCCCGGGAGGCCGAGCACAACCTGATCCTCGGGCTCAGCTCGAGCCTACGCCGGCAGTCGCGGATGTACGGCGAGGATCCCTACCTCGCCGTCGTCGAGGCGGACAGCCAGGTCGTGGCCGCTGCGCTCCGCACGCCCCCGCACAACCTCGTGCTCTCTGAGATCGACGACCAGGACGCAATCGAGCCGCTCGTCGTCGACGTCCACGACGTGTTCGAGGCGTTGCCGGGACTGCTGGCGCCGAGCGACGTGGCGGCGCGGTTTGCGCGTGCCTGGGAGGCGGCGACCGGCGTGGGCGGGCACCGCGTCCTCGCCGAGCGGGCCTTCCGGGCCGAGCGTGTGGTCCCGCCGCGACGGGTTGCCGGCCGCATGCGGCCGTACCGAAGCTCGGACCGCGAGCTCGCCGTGCGCTGGCTGGACGCGTTCACCGCTGAAGCGCTGCCCGAGCCGCCGCCGGAGCCTTCGGACCGCTGGCTCGACCGACGGCTCGCCGAGCCCGAGGGATCGGTCGTGCTCTGGGAGGACGGCGAGCCCGTCTCGCTCGCAGCAGCGGGAGGGCCGACGCCGAACGGGATCCGGATCGGGCCCGTCTACACACCGCCCGAGCTACGCGGCCGCGGCTACGCGAGCGCCCTCGTCGCGGAGCTCACACGCGTCCAGCTCGAAGGAGGCCGGCGGTTCTGCTTCCTCTTCACGGATCTCGCCAACCCGACGTCGAACCGGATCTACCAGCGGGTCGGCTACGAGCCGGTCACCGACGTCGACCAGTGGTCCTTTGCCTGACCGAGACGCTCCTCCGCGATCGCCTCGCCTGCCGCGTGCGCGGCGGCGTGGCCGGTGACGGCGGCGAGGAAGTCGTCCCGCTGTAGCGCGTAGAGCTCGGAATCGACCGTGGCCCTCACCGTCGCCGTCCTCGGCACGTCGCGTAGCAGCGCGATCTCGCCGAAGTAGTCGGCCCGGTGCGCGGTCGAGCGACGGCCGTCCGCGTCGATCTCCAGCTCGCCCTCGCCCACGATGTAGAACCGGTCGCCCGCGTCGCCGGCACGGATCACGAGGTCGCCCGCCGACACCGAGACCGGAACGAGGCGAGCGGCGACCCGCTCCTTCCCGGCCAGAGACAGCGGCGCGAACATGGGTACGCGGTCGATCAGCTCCAGCTCGGGCGGCGGTTCGGCGACAGTCCGGTCGATCCGGTCCAGGCGGCGGTAGGTGAGCAGGGTCAGGAGCGGCAGGATCGCGCCGACGACGACGAACGCCGGCCGCGGTCCGATCAGCGCGACGACGGCCGGCGCGAGGATCGAGCCGATCGCCACCGCGCCCATCGCAAGCCCCCAGGTGACGCCGAGGACACGGGCGAGGAACTCGTCCGGCACGATCCGCTGGAGGAGTGTGAAGACGGCGACGTCCTCGACGCTATTGGCGGCGCCGACGATCGCGAGCAGGAACAGGGCCAGCGCCAAGTACGGCCGGGGCGCGATCAGCGCGATCGGCAGGCCCCAGAACACGAGCGCGAGCCCGAACGGGACTGCGAGCCGGCGACCCCCGAGCGTCATCGCGCCGAACGCGCCGAGGAGGCCGCCCACGCCGATGGCCGCGGTCAGGTACCCCACCTCGGAATCGGTTCCGTGCAGGACCCGGAAGACGGCAACCACGATCAGGACGTTCAGGCAGCCGCGGACGAACGCCTGCGCGGCGATGAGCCCGATCACCAGCCTCGCATTGGGCGTGCGCACGATCGCGCGGAACCCGGCCGCGACCATGCCGCGGGCGCCCCGGTCGCCCGGCGCGGCCCCGAGCTCGATCCGGCCCTCGACCTCGACCCGCGCGAGGAGCGCCGCGGCCGCGAGGAACATCCCGGCGCCGACGGCGAAGACGAGCCCGACGTCCGCGAAGGAGACGAGCAGGCCCGCGAGGACCGGTCCGACGAGGGTCCCGAGGCTCTCGATGATCGAGGTGGCGCCGTTGGAGGCGATCAGCTCCTCGGGCGTCCGTGCAAGCGACGGGAGCAGCGCCTGGAGCGCGGGCCGGACGAGCGTGGTGCTGAGGCCGACGACCGCTGCGAATGCGAACACCAGCACGCGCGAGCCGCCGTACGCCGCCGCGGCCGAGCCGGCGAGGGCGGCCGAGGCAACGAGCATCAGCGCGAGCAGAAAGCGCTCGCGGCGAAAGCGATCGCCGAGGGATGCCGCGAACGGAGCGACGGCGGCCGCCGGCAGCAGGCGGACGAGCCCCGCGATCCCGACCGCGGTTGCGCCACCCGCCTCGTAGGCGAAGACGCCGAGCGCCACGAAATGCGCCCATTCGGCCGCGATCGACCCGCCCCACGCAAGCTCGACCCGGCGGACGTTCTCGTTACGAACGGCCGTACCGAGGGCCGAGACGATCTCGCCCGGACGGACCACGGACCACCATTGAAACCCGTCGTACGATGCGGCACAAGGGTCAGCCCGGCTTCGATCCCCTCTCGGCGTCGACAATCGCGTCCCGCGCAGCTCGGAACTGCTCGGGGGTCAGGCGCACGTACGAATGGCGGCCGAGGCTTCGCGGGAACACGCCGGCGGCCTCGACGGGCGGCGCCTCGCGCAGGTCGGCCAGCGCGATCAGCGGACGAAGCGGGAAGCGCCAGCGCCACCGGTCGCGACCCGGCTCGTTCTCGGGGTCACCGGTCACCTCGACCACGGCGAAGATCACCTGCCAGACCGACGCGTAGCAGATCGCGAGGTCGCCCTTCTGGACGCTCGGCCGGCGCGTCGACGAGTGCCGGCGGAGCGAGCTGCCCTTGACTCGCTCCGCGAGGGGCCGGTCACCCGTGCCGCGGACGAGCAGCCAGTGCTGATGCTCCGGCTTCACGCGCTGCGAGGGTAGCTCCTGGTCAGTCGACGACGAACGTGCTCTTCCCGAGCAGCCGGCCGTAGTGCCCGAGCCGGCGGTTGCCGATCCCGGGCCAGACGTACCAGGTATACAGGCCCCGCTCGAGCCGGTACGAGCGGCCTCTGAAGCGCCAGGGCGAGCGCAGGCGGTACGACGGCGACCCCGGCCAGGCGGCCGCCACGATCCGGCGGTCATGCCAGAGCTGAAGGTTGTAGTAGCTCGCGCGCTCGGCCGGCAGCCAGGCGAAGAGGACCGACCCCGCGCGTTTCACGTGCCGGCCACGAGCGGGAGCGTAGAGCGCCGGCCTCGGGATGCCGGAAACGGTTCGAGACGCGGTGTTGCCGGCGGGATCGACCGCCGTGAGCAAGTAGCGGTATCGAACCCCGTTCTCGACGCTGCGATCGGAAAACCGCTTGCCTCCGCCTTCGTAGACCACCTTGCCCGGGGAGCGCGAGATCCGTATCCCCGCGGCGCCCGAGAGCCGCCAGGTCAGGACGACGAGGTGGTTTGCGGCGCGGAGCCGAACGGCCCACAGCTTCGGCGGCGTGCCGTCGTAGCGGAAGGAGAACGGCAGCGGCCCTCCGACGTTGCCCGCCTGGTCGACGCAGGTGCCCTCGACGTGCGCGCGGGGGTCGTCGGGCCCGCCGTAGTCGAACGAGGTGCACGAGGCGATCCCGGCGGTGGCGTCGCTGCCGACCCAGCCGATCGAGAGCTCGTGGTTGTACCAGCCGTCGTGGTCGGGCGGGCGCGACGCGCCGACCGCCGAGACGAGCGGTGCGGTCGCGTCGTACCTGAACGGGAACGAGGCGGCGGCGCTGTTGCCGGCCTTGTCGCTGCAGCTGCCGCTCGGCGCAGCGCCGGCGGTGTCCGGGCCGCTGTAGTCGAGCGAGCTGCAGGAGGCGATTCCGGAGGTGGCGTCGGCCCCGTCCCAGCCGATCTTGAGTGGGTGGTTGTACCAGCCGTTCGCGTCCGGGCCGCGGGCCGGGGCGCTCGACACCTCCGGCGGGGTGTCGTCGTACTTGAACGGGAAGGGAGCGCCCGCCTGGTTGCCGGCCTTGTCGGTGCAGCCGCCGCTCGGGAGCGCGCTTGCGCTGTCCGGCCCGGCATAGATGACGGGGGCGGTGCAGGAGTCCAGCCCCGAGGTCGCGTCGGTGCCGCTCCAGGTGATGGTGAACGGGTGGTTGTACCAGCCGTTCGCGTCCGAGCCTCGGTCGGCCGTGGCCGTCACCACCGGGCCCGTGCCGTCGTACTTGAAGCCGAAGGCGAGCGGTGCCGAGCCGTTGCCGGCGCGGTCGGTGCAGGTGCCGCTCGCTGCGGCGCTCCCGCTGTCGGGACCGCCGTAGTCGAGCAAGGTGCACGAGGCGATCCCCGACATGCCGTCGCTGCCGCTCCACGCGATCGTCAGCGGGTGGTTGTACCAGCCGTCGTGATCCGGCGAGCGCGACGGGCTCGCCCCCGAGACGCCCGGCGCCGTCGCGTCGTACTTGAACGCGAGCGAGGCGGCCGTGCTGTTGCCGGCCTTGTCGCTGCACGAGCCGCTCACGGTGGTTCCGCTACTGTCGGGGCCGCTGTAGCCGGCGGGTGCGGTACAGGAGGCGATTCCGGCCGTGCCGTCGCTCCCGCTCCAGGTGATGGTGAGCGCGTGGTTGTACCAGCCGTTCGCGTCCGGCGCCCGCCCCGCGGCGGCGGCGGCCGACGGGGCGGTGTCGTCGAATTTGAACGCGAACGCGGTGCCGGCGGTGTTCCCGGCCTTGTCGGTGCAGCTCCCGCTGGTGCTCGCGCCGCCGCTGTCTGGTCCCGTGTAGGTGACCGGAGCGGTGCAGGAGGCGATCCCGGCCGTCGGATCGCTCCCGCCCCAGGTGATCGTGAGGGCGTGGTTGTACCAGCCGTTCGCGTCGGGGCTGCGGTCCGGCGCGGGGGTTAGCGACGGCGCGGTGTGGTCGTACTTGAACGGGAAGGCCAGAGGCGCCGAGCTGTTGCCCGCCTTGTCGGTGCAGCTGCCGTTCGGAGCAGCGCCGCCCGTGTCCGGGCCGCTGTAGCCGAGCGAGCTGCACCCGGCGATCCCGGACATGGTGTCGCTACCGCTCCAGGTGATCGAGAACGGGTGGTTGTACCAGCCGTTCGCGTCTGGGCCCCGGTCGGCGGCGACCGCGACTCCCGGTGCCGTCGCGTCGTACTTGAACCCGAAGGAGACCAGCGTTGAGGTGTTGCCCGCGTTGTCGGTGCAGCTCCCGCTCCGGGTGACGCTAGCGCTGTCGGGCCCGCTGTAGCCCGCGGACGTGCACGAGGCGATCCCGGAGGTGGCGTCGCTGCCGCTCCAGGCGATCGTGAGCGAGTGGTTGTACCAGCCGTTGGAATCGGCTGACCGTGAGGGACCGGGGCTCACGCCCGTCGGCGGGTCGGCGTCGACCTTGAGCGTCTTGGTCGTGACCGCGGTGGTGCCGCCGTCGCTAGTCGCGGTGCAGGTCCGGGTGGTGCCGGTGTTCGGGCCGTCGATCTTGATCGCCGGCTCGCAGCCGGAGGTCGAGCTGATCGTCGAGTCCGGGTCCGACACCGTCCAGTGGACGACTACGTAGTTGCCTCCTGCGCTGCCGCGGTACCACCCGCTGTTGCCGACGGTGCCGTCGACCGTGTAGGTGACGGTCGGCGGCGTGTCGTCGTCGGTCGCGCCGATCGGGCGTGCGCCGGCGGATCGAGGCAGCAGGAGCATCAGGAGGACGAGCGAGAGCGCGGCGAGCCATCCCCCGTGCCGCAGCCAGGATCTCGAGATTGAGACCATGACTCTCCCCCGTAGTGCTCGAGATCAGGTTACTCCGTTGCGACGGGGACGGCAAAGCGCGTTACGGGCGAAAACGGGGCAACGCGAGCTCGCCCCTCGGCGTCAGCCACCTCATCACGTCGACAGCCATCCGGCCTGCCCGCACCGAGGGATCGGCCTCGGCCAGCGCCCGGGTTTCCTCGAGCCCGACGACGTAGAGGCAGAGGCCGCGGAGGGTCTCGTCCTCCTGGTCGCGGAACGGCCCCGCGGCGACCATCGCGCCGCGCTCACGCATCTCCTGCAGGTGGGCGAGGTGCGCCTCTTGGAGTCGGTCCGCCTCCTCGTCGGGGAGCTCGGGCGCGTTCGGCCCTCGTCGGAGAAGGACGAGCGAGTAGCTCTCGAGCTCACGCGGGCGTGCGCTCACGGCCGTCCAGGGACTGGGCGAGCATCCACGGGTTCCCGTCGGGGTCGTAAAAGGTCGCCAGCTTCACCATCCCGGGCACCTCGCTCGTCTCGTCGACCTTGACGCCGTTGCCCTCGAGGTGGGCGCGGGCCGCGTCGATGTCCTTGACCCCGAAGGTCGGTACCGTCGAGCCCGGCTTGACCTCCTCGGTCTGGCCGAGGCCGATCGTCACGTCGGCGCCGAACGGCGTCCGCACCTCGCCCCAGCCGTACTCGTCCAGCTTGTAGACGAGCTCGAAGCCGAGGTTGCCGCGATACCAGTCGAGGGCGCTGTCGAAGTCGCTCACGCCGACGGAGATGACGAGCTGCTTGTCGTAGTCGAACCCGGCCATCGGTGCCTCTCCCTCCATTCGGTTGCCTTAGAACGTTTTTATACTACATTGTGTTTTGTGTCAACCATCGATCTCGTCGCGCTCTTCCACCACCGCTGGGCGGCGCCGGCGCTCGCGATCCTGGCCGAGCGTGGGGGAGCGAGGTTCGCGGAGCTGCAGCGCAAGCTCGGCGTGGGACGCGAGTCGCTGCGCCGGGCGCTCGACGCGCTGCTCGAGCTCGGCCTCGTTCGCCGTAACCCCGGTTACGGCCACCCGCTGCGGCCCGAGTACCTCGTCACTGCCGCCGGCAAGGAGGCAGGCGCCGCCTGCGCCCGCCTGCTGGCCTCAACGCGGGATCACGACCTTCTCTTGCGCAAGTGGTCGGTCCCGACCCTGGCCGTGCTCGACGAGCCGCGCCGCTTCTCGGAGCTTCGGGCCGCGCTCCCGGCCGTGACGCCTCGCGCGCTCGCGCTTGCGCTGAAGGATCTCGAGGAAGGCGGGCTGGTCGCGCGCGAGGTCCTCGCGACCAGGCCGCCGTCGACGGTGTACCGGGCCAGCCGGACCGGGCGCCGCCTGCGCGGACTCTTCTAGCGGAACAGCTCGTACAGCCCGAACGCGGCGGCGGCCGGTATCAGCCAGAGCAGAGGGCCGATCAGCAGCGCCAGGAATGCGCCCTGCACGAAGCTCGCGGTGGTGGCGAGGTCGGCCTCGGTCCAGGTTTCGTACTCGGCCAGGTCCGCCGCGCCGGCGCGGCCGAAGGGGCTCGTCGCAACATGTTCCCAGAGGCGTCCGTGACAGGTCGGGCAGGCCGGTAGCCGGTCGGAGACCGTCAGGCCGTGGCCGCACTCGACACAGCGGAACCGGCCCTCCGTGACCGCGCCGGCGCGCCAGAACTCGACGAAGTGCTCGTGGACGGGCTCGCGCTGCGGCGAGCGAACGAGTGTCTGTTCGGAAACCGTGTTCATGCGTGCCTCCTCGACCGGGGGATGCGGATAGAGGTCGTCTTCTTGGCCTTCGCGCTCGGAGTCGAGGCGACCGTGATCGTGAAGAGACGTTTGCCGAACGCCGCCTGGCGCAGGCGCAGGAAGACGGTCGCGCGCCCTTGCTTGCCGCTGAGCGTCGTTCTCGGATGGCGCGCGAGGCGGCCGGCCTTCGTCCCGCGGACGATGATCTTCGCTCCCTGGACGAGGAGGCCCCGACTGTCCTTGACCGTCACGATCACCCGCATGCGGTGCGTGCGCACGACGCCCTTCGCGAGGTAGCGGATCGAGGCGATCCGGACTCCGACCGCGCTTGCGGCCGAGACCGTCGTGCCCGTCAGCGGCGTTCGCGTCACGACCGTTTGCGAGACCCCGTGGGTGTCGGTCGCCGTCAGCGTGATCGTCTTGGTCGTTCCCGGAACCTGGACGCTGAAGGAGCCGCCCTCCCCGAGGGTGCTCAGGAGATCGGTGCCGTTCAGCGTCAGCCCGGCCAGCTGACTGCCGTCCAGGACCGAGCCGGACACGGTGAACGGCTCGTCGCCCCCGCCCGTGATCGGCCCGAGCAGCGTGACGCCCGCCTGATCGAGCGAGGAGAGCACATCGCCGGAGATCACTTCGGCGAGCGAGCCCGTCAGCGGAATCGTGAACACGGTCTGCTCGTCGCCGCCGGGGCTAGTGAGCGCGAGCTCGATCGAGCTGGCTCCGCCCAGGTTCACCGTCCCGGCGAAATGGCCGTCCGCGTCGATGCCCAGCGGCTGGCCGTTGACCGTCAGCGTGTCGCCCGCCGCCTGCGAGCCGACCGTGCCGGCGAGGACGGCGGTTCCGTTCGCCACCGTGATCGGGCCGAGCGCGAGGAGCGGCGTGGAGGCCGGTGTGGCTCGCGGCAC
>DASXQY010000008.1:0-2999 GCA_036506915.1 Gaiellaceae bacterium
ACCCGCTGAGCGGTACCGCTCGGTCGTCCTCCTCGGCGAGCCGACGGAGACGAATTGCGCCCTGGCGGCGGCCTTCGCCGAGCACGGGCAGCGCGTGTGGCTCGCGCGGGCCGCCACGCCGCCGCGCCTTGGGCGAGGCGACCTCGCGCTCGCGCGCCTGGACGTCCTGCCGACGC
Organism: Gaiellaceae bacterium; assembly: GCA_036506915.1. GTDB lineage: Bacteria > Actinomycetota > Thermoleophilia > Gaiellales > Gaiellaceae > AC-32. Next base: position 177 of record DASXQY010000008.1, read on the forward strand.
TCGACGGCATCGAGCCCGGGCTTTGGCAGCTGCCGCGGCTGGAGCGACAAGGCGTGCAGCTCTTGAACAGTCCGCTCGCTCTGTTCGCCGCGCACGACAAGCTCACGACCGCCCTCCTCCTCGGCCGAGCCGGGGTCGCCCACCCGCGCACGGCACACCTCCGCGAGGTGTCGGTGCCAAGTTTCCCTCCCCCCTACGTGGTGAAGCCTCGCTTCGGCAGCTGGGGCCGCGACATCTACCGCTGTCGCGATGAGCGCGAGCTACGGGCGCGGCTCGAACGGTTGGGGCGGCGGCGCTGGTTCCGTCGCCAGGGCGCACTCGTGCAGTCACTCGTCGAGCCGACCGGCCGCGACCTCCGCGTCGTCGTCGCCGGCGGCCGCGTCGTCGGTGCGGTCGAGCGCCGTGCCCTGCCGGGCGAATGGCGGACGAACGTCGCGCTGGGCGCCCTCCGCCGGCGCGTGGGTGTGCCGCCTTCCGCGCGTGCCCTCGCGCTGCACGCGGTCGAGGCGCTCGGGCTCGACCTCGCCGGCGTCGACCTCGCCAGCGACGAGAGCGGCTGCAGCTACGTGTTTGAGGTCAACGGCGCGGTCGACTTCAACGCCACCTACGCCGACGACGTCTTCACGGCCGCGGTCGCGGCGCTGCTGGAGCGAGCCGACGACCGTCGTCGCTCCCAACCACGAATGCCCGCAGCCGCGCCGCTGGGGACGCCGCTTCGCCTGCGAGCGGGCGAAGCGGCGTCCAGAGCGCTGGTCGACTCGGCCACGGTTGCGCCACCCCCTGCTGCAGTTCTGAGACCTGTTTCCGGCACGGGCTCAGAGCGAGCGCGGTGCCGGTGATTCGATGAGACGAAAGGAGGTGAGTCCAATGTGACACGCGCGCACACAGATACGACGCGGCTTGAGCGGGAGCCGCCCGGCGAGGTCGCTTCGGCGGCCTCGCCGCATCCAACGCGCGTGTGGGCGCCGAGAACTGGATTTTCGGTCGTTGAGGGTCGGCGTGTCCGGTTCCTATCGGCGCGTCCGCCTCGTTTAAGCGTCCGTCTGGTTTGAGTGTGACGCGTGCGCGCGAATACCAGATCGCGCCCAATTTGACAAACGGTGCTAGCTGGCCCGTGTGTGGACAGTGGCTTGGAGGGAGTCGCCCTTTACGCCGAACAAGTGCGGCTTGCTGCAGCGCGAGCCCGCGCTTGAGCGGCGACAGGACGACGTATTAGGCTGGCGCGCTCATGGCGCCGCCCCGACCGGCGCCGAGGTGAAGGTCGAGATGTTGCAGCGGGCGCCTTCCGCCAGCACGGCTGAGACGGATCCGGCCGCCGTCGCGTTCGCCCGCTGCATCACAGCGGTCGAAAGGAGCTCCTCCACGGGTCGAGCTCTGCCCGGGGGTGCTGGAGACGCGATGGTATGCGCAGCTCGGGATCGCCGCCCTCGCCTATGGCGCCGGCCAGCTCGACGTCTCGCAGTGCCCGGACGAGTTCATCGGCGAGGCCGCGATGCGCCGCTGCGCCGCCGTCTACGCGTTCTTCGCCGGCGAGGTGCAGCGGTGATTCGACCCGCGCTTTGACGTCGATGCCGAGCAGGCTGGCGCCGCAGCCGCCGGAGCACCAACTGAATCGCATCCCGTTGGCTTTGCATCAACGCTCCATCCTCGCGGGCGCAATCCCTGAGCGAACAGAGTTTCAGGGCCGAGACCCTCGCGATTCACATGGTGAACCGCATACGGCAGTCGAAGGGTCGTAAGCTCGGTGCGCCTTCGTAGGGCCACCTCGCTGTCGCCGGAAAACAGACCGAGAAAGGAGCCGGTCCGGCCGATCATCACTCGCTGCTGCTCGGCGATCCTGGGCCGAGCAGCAGGCTGAGGACGAGTTCGGGGATCTGCTCGAGGCTTGGTTTGGTGCTTTCTGAGGCCCAGTGCTGCACGAGGGCGAGGTCTGTGAGTCCGGCGATCGCCAGCGCGAGCAGGTCGGCCGGGAGGTCGTCGCGGAGCTCGCCGTCAGCCGCGCCTTCGCGGATGATCGCCTCGAGCTCGCCGACGAGCGGTGCCTCGGCGCCGATCACGCGCGGGTAGAGCCCCGGCGTGCCCATCAAGCACTCGCGCACGAGCACGCGGGCGAGCGGGTCGTTGTTGCCGGCCCACGCGCAGAAGCCGGCGAGGATTGCCGCCAGCCGCTCCCTGGCCGGGGCGTGGGAGGGTGCCGAGCCGGAAGCCGTTGCCTGTGCAGAGGCCTCTTCGACCACGGCCAAGAAGAGCTCATCCTTGGAGGGGAAGTAGTTGTAGATCGTCCCCTTGGCGTAACCCGCCGCGAGCGAGATCGCGTCGACGTTCGCCCGCTCGAGGCCGACGCGCGCGAATTCCTCGCCCGCAGCTGCGAGCAACTTCGCCCGCGTCGCCTGCTTGGTGTCGGCTGAGACCCGTGGCATCAGGTAGTCAGTATACTGGGTGACCAGTCACCCATAAAGCTCGATCAAGGAGAAGTCGATGGCTGCAAGCGAACAGACGTTGCACGCGCGGGGGCAGCCCGCGATCCTGGCCGAGGGCCTCGGCAAGCGCTTCGGTGACGTGCGGGCGCTCGACGGCGTCGACCTCGAGCTTCCGGCGGGCAAGGTGCTGGCGCTACTCGGGCCAAACGGGGCGGGCAAGACGACCATAGTGCGGATCCTTGCCACGCTGCTTGCGCCCGACGCCGGCCGGGCGCGCGTCGCCGGCTTCGACGTCGTCACAGAGGCACGCGCGGTCCGGCGGCTGATCGGCCTTTCCGGGCAGTACGCGGCGGTCGACGCGTACCTGACCGGCCGCGAGAACCTGCGCATGATCGGACGCCTC
>DASXQY010000009.1:0-28468 GCA_036506915.1 Gaiellaceae bacterium
CCCGACCGCTCGCAGCTGACGGAGATGTTCCGCCGCTTCGAGTTCCGCGGCCTGCTCCAGCGGGTCGACACGCTCGACGAGGCCCTCCCCGCCGCCGTGCCCCGCGAGGTCGAGGGCGACGAGATCGCGTGGCGCGAGGGCGACACAAGTAACAGTCTGTTACAAGGCACGACCGTCGGCCTCGCTGCGGACGGCGAAATCCGCGTAGCCATCGCAAACGACGAAGGCGTCGTGGTCGGCACGCGTCCAAGTAACAGTCTGTTACAAGGGGTGGATCTGGTCGTTCACGACGCCAAGGCGCTGCGCGTGGCACCCAAGGACGACACCCTGCTCGCGGCCTACCTGATCGAGCCCGGGCGGGCGTCCTACGAGCTCGACGATCTCGCCGCCGAGTACGGAGTGGGCGTGCGCCCCGTGCCGGAGGCGGACGAGGAGACGTCCGCGCTGATCCGGCGCGCGGCGGTGCCGCCGCGGCTCGCTGCGCAGATGCGCGCGCGGCTGCTCGAGCGCGGCAACCTCGAGCTCTACGAGACGATCGAGTTGCCGCTAACCGAGGTGCTCGCCGCGATGGAGGACGCCGGGGTCCGCATCGACACGTACCGCATGGGCGAGATCACCGCCCGGCTCGCCGACCGCGTCGAGGAGCTCGAGGCGAAGGCATACGAGCTGGCGGGAGAGGAGTTCATGCTCGGCTCCACGCAGCAGGTCGCGCGGATCCTGTTCGAGAAGCTCGGCCTGACCCCGGGGCGGAAGGGCAAGACGGGCTACTCGACCGACACGCGGGTGCTGCGCTCGATCCGCGGCGAGCACGAGCTCGTCGGCGTGATCGAGGAGTGGCGCGAGCTGACGAAGCTGATGAACACGTACCTCGGGCCCCTGCCGACGCTGATCGGGGACGACGGCCGGCTGCACACGACGTTCAACCAGGCGGTGGCGGCGACCGGCCGGCTCTCGACCTCGAACCCCAATCTGCAGGCGATCCCGGTGCGTACCGAGCTCGGCCGGGAGATCCGCTCCGCGTTCGTCGCGGAGTCCGGCTGCAGGCTGATCTCCGCCGACTACTCGCAGATCGAGTTGCGCATCCTCGCGCACGTCTCGGGCGAGCCGAAGCTGCGCGAGGCGTTCGAGCGCAGCGAGGACATCCACACGGCGACGGCCGCCGAGGTGCTCGGCAAGGACCCTGCGACGCTGACGAAGGACGAGCGCAACGTCGCGAAGATGATCAACTTCGGGATCATCTACGGGATCTCGGCTTTCGGCCTGTCCGAGAACCTCGAGATCCCGCGCGAGCAGGCCCAGGCGTACATCGACGCCTACCTCGCCCGCTTCCCGCACGTGCAGGACTTCATCGAGCGCACAATCGAGCAGGCGGCGGGCGACGGCTACGTGACCACGCTCTTCGGCCGGCGCCGCCCCGTGCCGGAGATCCGCGCGTCGAACCGCCAGACCCGTTCCCTCGGCGAGCGCCTAGCCGTGAACTCGGTCATGCAGGGGACCGCGGCGGACATCATCAAGAAGGCGATGGTGGCGATCCACGCCCGGCTCCGAGAGGAGGGCCGCTCGGCGCGGCTCGTCCTCCAGGTGCACGACGAGCTCCTAATCGAGGCTCCCGGGACCGAGGCCTCGGCCGTGAAGCAGCTCGTCCGGCAAGAGATGTGCGACGCGTTCCCGCTCGATCCGCCTCTGGGCGTCGACATCGGCACCGGCGACGACTGGAACGACGCCAAACGTTGAAAATCCGGCGCCGCCTGCGGCGGCACCATGACGATTTTCAACGTGATTAGGTACTGGACCCCAGCCGCAGCGGCCGTGGCGAGCAAAGCCCGCCACGGCGTCGACGGGACCCCGGCACCCTTGTCGGACGTAGTCCGGTCATGGTGTGGCACGCCGGGTCGTTGATCGTCGCAAAGGGCGAGGAAACGCCGCCGTGGCCGCCTTTCGAGGGGTTCCTTTCAATGACGGTGGGCGTGCTCGTCGTACTCGCCTTCGCCGGGGCGATAGTCCTCATCCGGCGCCCGTTCGGCGTCGAGTAGCGCCTGCCACCACGTACCGCTCGACTTCGGTTTGCCGCCGCCTGAACAGCCTGCGGGGCGCCGATCGCGAGTCTGCTTGCCCGGCTCATCCGACTCACAGCCTATGCACGCTCCGGAACTTGCAACCCTTTGGCGACACGTGCTACAAGCACGGCCGTGCGGCGTGCGGCGATCGTCGGCGTGCCGGTTCTGGCCGCTGTGGGGATGGCAGCGGCGACCCACTCCGCCCCAGCGCGGGGCCCGTGCAGGTCAACTGCAACCACGCCGCCGCCGTCTTTCTCTTCTGGCCTAGGGGTCACGGAACGATCCCGAAGGCCGAGCTGCCCGCCCATCCGGTGCCCCATGTGGAGATCTACAGGTCGCACAGCTACTCGAACTCGACCCTCCTGGGCTTCGTAAACGCAAAGGGGAGGATCCGCTTCTCGAGTAAGTGCGACAGGGACACCAAGCCCGCCCCGAGCGGAGCCATCCCGCGCAACGACACGGCGACGCGACGGCTGGCGATCACGTGCACGCTCGGGAGGTACACCGAGATCCGGGCGACCCCGATCGCCGGTGGGGTCCGGCTCGACCTCGGCATCCGCGACAATCGCGAGGGCACGGCGAACATCAAGAACAAGGGGTCGAGCTTCACGTACGACATCCAGTTCTGCCGCGGCGGCTCGGTCCCGCACTAGGAGGGCTTGACGAAATAGCGGCTGAGCCGCCGGGCCGCGCTGAGCGCTATTCCGCCAAACCCTTTTGGCAGCGCGCGCTTTCCGTGCTCGCGTGCCAGGGAGGGCGAAGCCTCACGGCTATACTGACCGACTTCTCAAATGGCCAACGAGACAGTAGACAGAGAGGAACAGCAGCTCGACGACGCCGGCGTCTGGACGACGACCGAGGACGGCGAGCGCGTTCCCGACTACGACGCGACCTTCCCGACGATCAACGAGGGCGAGGTCGTCCACGGCACGGTCGTCCGCGTGGACAAGGACGAGGTGCTGGTGGACATCGGCTACAAGTCCGAGGGCGTGATCCCGGTCGCCGAGCTCTCGATCCGGCGCTCGGTGAACCCGGCGGAAGAGGTCGGCATCGGCGACGAGATCGACGCGCTCGTGCTGACGAAGGAGGACGCCGAGGGTCGCCTGATCCTCTCCAAGAAGCGGGCGCGCTTCGAGATCGCGTGGAAGGCGATCGAGCAGGCGGCCGAGTCCGGCGAGCCGGTCACCGGGAAGGTGATAGAGGTCGTGAAGGGCGGCCTGATCCTCGACCTGGGCGTGCGCGGCTTCCTGCCGGCCTCGCTCGTGGACATCCGGCGCGTGCAGGACCTTGACGAGTTCCTCGGCCAGGAGCTTCGCTGCAAGGTGATCGAGCTCAACCGCTCGCGCAACAACGTCGTCCTCTCGCGCCGCGCCGTGCTCGAGGACGAGCGAAAAGAGATGCGCCAGGCGATCCTCGACCGGCTCAACCCCGGCGACGTCGTCGACGGGCAGATCTCGAACATCGTCGACTTCGGCGCCTTCGTCGACCTCGACGGCATGGACGGGCTGATCCACATCTCCGAGCTTTCCTGGAGCCACGTCAACCATCCCTCGGAGGTGCTGGAGATCGGCCAGGACGTGAAGGTGAAGGTGCTCGACATCGACCGGGAGCGGCAGCGGATCTCGCTCGGCCTGAAGCAGACGCAGTCCGACCCGTGGCAGCAGGTGCTCGACTCCTACCACGAGGGCGACGTCGTGGAGGGCAAGGTGACGAAGGTGGTCACCTTCGGCGCCTTCGTCGAGATCATGCCGGGTGTCGAAGGGCTGGTGCACATCTCCGAGCTGGCTCAGCACCACGTCGAGAACCCGCGTGAGGTCGTCTCGCAGGGTGACCTCGTCAGCGCCAAGATCATCGAGGTCGACGCCGAGCGGCGCCGGCTCTCGCTCTCGCTCAAGCGAGTCGAGGGCGGAGGCGTCCAGGAGCGGGCGGAGGACTCGGAGGTCGTCGAAGGGACTCCGCACCTTGACCTCTCCGAGGACGTCTTCCCGGAAGGAGCGACCGTCGCAGAGGCGGGGCTCGAGTCTCCGCCCATCGAGGAAGCGGCGGCCGAGACTCCGCTCGCCGAGGAGGCACCGCCGGCCGAAGCCGGTGCCGAGGCCGAAGCCGTCGCAGACACCGAGGCGCCGGCCCCGGAAGCGGCGGACGCCAGCATCGAGGCCGACCGGGTCGCACCGGGGGAGCAGGGCCCCGGAGACTCCGAGGGCGAGCCGCCCGCCGCGCCCGAGCCCGACCCGGCCGAATAGCGTTGGCCCGACCGATCGCCGTCGCGATCACGGGCGGCATCGGAGCGGGGAAGAGCGAGGCCCTCGCCGCGTTCGAGCGCCACGGCGCCGCGACCGTCTCGAGCGACGAGATCGTCCACCGCCTGCTCCGCGACGACTCGGAGGTGCGGGAGGAGCTGCTGGGCCGCTTCGGCGAGCGGATCCTCGACGACGCCGGCCAGGTCAACCGGGCCGCGATCGCCGAGATCGTCTTCGCCGACCCGGAGGCCCTCGCCTGGCTCGAGGGGCTCCTCCATCCGCGGGTCACACGAGAGTACCTCGAGTGGCGCGACCAGCTCGGAGAGCTCCCGAACCCTCCCGCGGTCTGCGCGACGGAGGTGCCGCTCCTCTACGAGGTTGGGGGCCAGGAGCGCTTCGACGTCGTGGTGGTGGTGACGGCCCCAGCGGACGTGCGAAGGAAGCGGACCCAGGTGTCGGCGGGGGAGCGAGAGCCGAGGCTGCTCCCCGACACGGTGAAGGTCGCGCAGGCGGACTTCGCCTATGTGAACGACGGATCGCTGGACGAGCTGGACGCCTTCGTCGCCGGGGTCATGCGCGAGCTGACCTCGGCGTGAAGAAGCTCCTAGCAGTCTTGCTCGTCGGGGCGATCCTCGGGGGCGGCTTCGCCTACGTCTACAGGACGGAGCCCGGCTGGTACGTGCGGATCCGCTACCCGCTTCGCTACGAGGCAATCGTCCGTGGGCATGCGCACAACTACCACCTCGACCCGGCGCTGCTCGCAGCGGTGATCTACCAGGAGAGCAAGTTCGACGCCCACGCGCGGTCGAGCTCGGGCGCGATCGGCCTGATGCAGCTGCTGCCTGCGACGGCGAAGGGGATCGCGGTCCACACGGGCGGCTCGCGGTTCCGCATCTCGGACCTCGACGACCCCGAGATCAACATCCGCTACGGCTCCTGGTACCTGCGCCACCTGCTGGACAAGTACGGCGACGAGCGCACGGCCCTGGCCGCCTACAACGCCGGGCAGGACAACGTCGACCACTGGCGCGCGGACGGCTCCGGGATCGCGTTCGCGGAGACGCGCCACTACATCAAGCGGGTCGAGCACCTGAAGACGCTGTACCGCCGCGGCTACGGAGGAGAGCTCTATGCAGCACGTTGATGCTTGACAGATGCGAAAGTGATGTCATAATGATGTCACAGTGCAGCTGGAACGCTTCATCGATGCGCTCGAGGCCGAGCTGGCCTCGCTTGCGGCCCTCGGCGACGAGGAGTCGCAGGCCGCGGCCGCGCGCCTGACCGGCGCGCTCCGGTCTGCGGCGGGGCTGCGCTTCCTCGACGTCCTGTCGGAGGCGGCGCTCGAGCTCTCCGCTCAGCTTCCGTCCGGCCACGTCGAGGTGCGCCTGGCCGGGCAGGAGCCCAGCCTGGTCTACGTCGAGGCTCCGGAGACCCCGGCGCCGCCCGCCGCGGAGGAGGGGCTCGGCGCACGGATCACGCTTCGCCTGCCCGAGCAGCTGAAGGCGGGCATCGAGGCGGCGGCTGCGCGGGAGGGTGTGTCGGTCAACGCGTGGCTCGTCCGCGCGCTCTCGAGAAGCATCTCCAGTCCGCCACGGCGCCGGCCGGGCAGCCGCCTGACCGGCTTTGCCAAGAGCTAGAGGAGGAGGAGTCCCATGACGTTCTTCCCAGGCCCATTCGGCCACATCGAGATCAGGATCGATCGGCGTCCGCCCCGCCGGCCCAGAAGGAAGCCGTGAGGCGAGAGACGTTCGCCGCCTCGGGGCCCCTGCGCCTCGACCTCAAGGTCGCGGCGGGCGAGGTGGAGATCGAGGCCGTGGAGACCGATGAGGCCGTGGTCGAGCTCGAGACGCTTCGGGGCGACGAGCAGGTGGTGGAAGACGCCCGCGTCGAGCTCCGCGGAGAGGAGCTGCGGGTCGAGGTGCGCGACAGGCGGTCCTCCGCCGAGGTGAGCATCCGTCTCAAGGCCCCGACCGGGTCGGCTCTGACCGCGGCGACCGCGTCGGCCGATCTGACCGCGCGGGGCCCGCTGGCCGACGCCGAGCTAAAGAGCGCCTCCGGCGACCTCGAGCTGGATGACGTGGGCGCCCTGCTGGTCAAGTCGGCCAGCGGAGACGTCCGCGTCGAGCGCGTCGCCGGCGACGCTCGCGTGCAGATCGCCTCCGGTGACGTCGAGCTCTCGCGCGTCGAGGGAGACGCCGAGATCTCGGCGGCGTCCGGAGACGTGCATATCGGCGAGGCCGAGTCCGGCCTGAAGGTGCAGAGCGCTTCCGGCGACCAGCGGGTGGATAGCGTCGCGGGCGGGCGGGTCGAGCTCAGATCCGCGTCCGGCGACGTCCGGGTCGGGATCCGTCGCGGCTCGCGCGTCTTCATCGACGCCCGCTCGATGAGCGGTGACGTCGAGTCCGAGCTCGACGTGGGCGACGACCCCGTCGGCGAAGACGGCCCTCTGGTCCACCTCGAGGTGACGACGATGAGCGGCGACGTCGAGGTCGTGCGGGCTTCGTGAGACGGCTCGGCCTCCTGGGCGACCGCCGCCTTGCCGCGCTGCTCGCGGCGGAGACGATCTCCACGACGGGCACGGAGATGACCTGGCTAGCTCTGCCCTGGTTCGTCCTCGTCACGACCGGGTCGCCGGCCCGGATGGGCTTCGTGGTGGCGGCCGTGGTCACGGGAGCGGCGCTCTTCGGGCTCCCCGGCGGAAGTGTCCTGGCGAAGATCGGCGCGCGCAGGACGATGCTCCTGGCCGACGCGTGTCGCACGCCGCTTGTTCTAGCCGTGCCGCTTCTGCACTGGGCGGGAGCGCTTTCGTACCCGTTGCTGCTCGGCCTGGTGTTCGCAGAAGGAGCGCTGGCCGCGCCTTTCTTCGCCGCGCAGCGCATGATCGTCCCCGAGCTGCTCGGCGAGGAGGAGGACGTCGTCGGCCGCGCGAACGCGCTTCTCCAGGGCGCGACGAGGATCACGCTGCTCCTCGGCCCTGCCTTGGCGGGGGTGCTGATCGCCTGGATCGGCGCGGCGAGCGTGCTGGTGATCGATGCCGCGACCTTCGCTGCCTCGTTCCTGCTCGTCGGCCTCTTCCTTCCCTCCGTGGCGCCGGCCGAGCAGGACGACTCGGCGCGCGGCGTGTTCGCCGGACTCCGCTACTTCGCCCGCGATCCGTTGCTGCGGGCGTGGGGGGCGATGATCGTGATCGTGGACGCGTCGTGGATCGTCCTGTTCACCGGCATTCCGGTGCTCGTCTTCGAGGAGTACGGCCGCCACGCGGTCACCGCGGGCTGGATGATCGGCGCGTTCGGCGCCGGTGCGCTCGCCGGCAACGTGATCGCGTACCGTCTGCTCGGACGCTTCGATTCGCTCTCGTGGGCCAGCTGGGGGCTGCTGGCGGAGTCGTTGCCGCTTTGGGTGCTGGTCGTGCGCCTTCCTGCGCTCGCGGTCGCGGCGGCCCTCGGCACGGTCGGGCTCGTCAACGGGCTGGTCAACCCGGCCCTGCACTCGATCCTGACCCTGCGCGCCCCCGCGGCCGTGCGAGCAAAGGCGATGACGGCGCTGTTGACGCTCTCCCAGGTCGGTGGCCCGCTCGCGCTGTTCGCCGCCGGCCCCGCCTTCGGCGTCTGGGGTGCCCGCCCGGTCTTCGCCGCCGTTGCGGCGGCTCAGACGCTTGCGCGCGCCGTCGCAGGTACCGTCGGGCTGCGCATGCGGCGTGCGACCCCCGCGTTCGCGCCTTCCTAGAGGACTTGGCGAAACATCGGCTGTGCCGTCGGAGCACGCTCCGAGCAGGTTAAGGTGCCCGTGATCACCGCGTAGGAGCCGTAAGGCGGCCGATCGGGATCGAATTCCATCCCAGCTAGCCTTAGCTGGATGGCGGAGTTCAAAACCTCGGACGCCTACAAACCCACCGGCGACCAGCCGCAGGCGATCGCCCAGCTCTCGGAAGGGCTGGAGGCGGGCGAGCGCTACCAGACGCTGCTCGGGGCCACTGGAACCGGCAAGACGGCGACGATGGCCTGGATCGTCGAGCAGGTTCAGAAGCCGACGCTCCTGATCGCGCACAACAAGACGCTTGCGGCACAGCTCTGCAACGAGGTGCGGGAGTTCTTCCCGGACAACGCGGTCGAGTACTTCGTCTCGTATTACGACTACTACCAACCCGAGGCGTACGTCCCGCAGGCCGACCTCTACATCGAGAAGGACTCCTCCCGGAACGACGACATCGACCGGCTCCGCCACGCCGCCACCGCCGCGCTGCTCTCGAGGCGAGACGTGGTGATCGTCGCCTCCGTCTCGGCCATCTACGGCCTCGGCTCGCCCGAGGAGTACGAGAAGCGGGTCGTCCTGCTCACGGTCGGCGAGGAGCACGACCGCGACCTCGCCCTGCGGAAGCTGATCGACATCCAGTACGTCCGCAACGACACACTGCTCGGGCGCGGGCGCTTTCGGGTCAAGGGCGACGTCGTCGAGGTGCAGCCGGCCCACATGGAGTCGGCCTACCGGATCTCGTTCTTCGGCGACGAGGTCGAGCAGATCACGCACTTCGACCCGCTCACCGGCGAGGTCTACGGCAAGCTCGAGCACCTCGCGCTCTTCCCGGCGACGCAGTACGTCACCTCCAAGCCGACGATCGAGCGAGCCTCCGAGCAGATCCAGCACGAGCTCGAGGAGCAGGTCAAGCTCTTCGAGTCGCAGGGGAAGATGCTCGAGGCCCACCGCCTGCGGCAGAGGACCGAGTACGACCTCGAGATGATGAAGGAGCTCGGCTTCTGCTCCGGGATCGAGAACTACTCGCGCCACCTCGACGGCCGCCCGCCCGGCTCGGCCCCGCACACGCTGCTTGACTTCTTCCCGTCAGATCTCGCGGTCTTCGTGGACGAGTCCCACCAGACCGTGCCGCAGCTGGGCGGCATGTACGAAGGCGACCGCTCGCGCAAGGAGACGCTGGTCGAGCACGGGTTCCGCCTGCCGTCGGCGCTGGACAACCGGCCTCTGCGCTTCGACGAGTTCCTGGCGAAGGTACCCCAGCTCGTGTTCGTCTCGGCGACGCCGGGGCCGTTCGAGCTGCGCCACTCCAAGCGCATTGCCGAGCAGCTCGTCCGCCCGACCGGGATCGTCGACCCCGAGGTCGAGCTGCGCGCGACGAAGAACCAGATCGACGATCTCCTGAACGAGATCCGCCGCCGGGAGGAGGTCGGGGAGCGGGTCCTCGTGACGACGCTGACCAAGAAGATGGCCGAGGACCTGACCGACTACCTGCTCGAGTCGGGCGTGAAGGCCCGCTACCTGCACTCCGAGGTCGACACGCTCGAGCGGATTCAGATCATCCGCGAGCTGCGCCTCGGCGAGTACGACGTGCTGGTCGGCGTCAACCTCCTGCGCGAGGGCCTCGACCTGCCGGAGGTCTCGCTCGTGGCCGTCCTCGACGCGGACAAGGAGGGGTTCCTCCGCGGCAAGACGGCGCTCATCCAGACGATCGGCCGCGCCGCCCGGAACGTCAACGGCAAGGTGCTCCTCTACGCGGACAAGCTGACCGAGGCGATCCAGGGCGCGCTCGACGAGACGAATCGCCGCCGGGCGAAGCAGCTCGCGTACAACGAGGAGCACGGAATCACGCCGGAGTCGATCGTCAAAGGCGTCTCGGACATCGCCGAGTTCCTCTCGCTCGAGTCGCCGACTGTTCCCGGTCGACGTCGCAGGGGGCGCGCCGAGGTGGAGGGGATGTCGCCGGACGAGCTCGAGCGGCTGGTCGTCACCCTCGAGGAGGAGATGTTCGCGGCCGCGGAGGAGCTCCGGTTCGAGTACGCCGCGAAGCTCCGGGACGAGATCAAGGACCTGCGCCGTGAGCTACAGGCGGCTGCAGAGGCGCCTGCTTAGTTACTTTTATCGCGCTCGCGTGCGGCTTCCTGCTGCTGCGCCTTCGCCTCGTGGTACGCGATCCGCTCACGGACCCACTGCTGGTGCAGATCGCGCTCCACCTCCTCCTCAGGCGTCATTTTCCGGTATTTCCTCTTCTTCGCCATCCTCGTTCTCCAGGAGGTTGCGGATCTCTCGAACATCGGCCTGGATGTCGCCGAGCAGGCCCATGGTAGTCGTCACGTCGCGGTGCTCGATCGGCGGCTCGATGGCGGCATCGTCGCGCTCGGCCTTGCAGCCCGCAAGTGGTTCTTCCGAACGCGGCCGAGTTGCTCCCGGGCCGCCGCGCGCATAGGTTGCGCGGGTGCTCGGCGCGATCATCCAGGTCCTCATCTCCGGCTTCATCATCGGCGCGCTCGCGCGCTGGGCGGTGCCGGGGCCGGATCCGATGCCGATCTGGATGACGATCCTCTTCGGCATCGGCGGCTCGTTCATCGGCGGCGGGATCGCAGCGGCGATCCTCGGCGCCGACCAGGACTCCGGCAGCGTGTTTGGGATCCTGCTCGGCTCGGTCCTCGCATCGAGCCTGCTCGTGATCGCCTACCGGCGCTTCGTCCAGCACCGGCCGATCACCGGGCCCGACGCGTACCGCCCGCCCGCCGGGGGCCGGCAGGGGAAGAAGCTCCGCGACGTGTTCGGCTCGCCGGCCAAGCGGGCCTACGAGCGCGAGGACGTGACCGAGCAGTTGCGCAAGCTCGGCGAGCTCCGCGACCAGGGCGTGATCTCCGACGAGGAGTTCGAGCGGAAGAAGGCCGAGCTACTCACCCGCATCTAAAAGTCGTTTCGGAGTGGCGGCACAAGGCTTCATTCTGAGACGGGTTCGCAGCCGGGCTCGATCTGTAGGGGCTCACGGCCGCGCGGGAATCGCCGCACGGCCGTGAGGCCCCAATCGCCTTCCCGCCAGACGTACGTCTGGACGAGCAGCGTGTCCGCGTTCGCCTCGTAGACGTGCAGGCCGCGCGCCTCGCCGCGGCGGTCCGGCCGCGGCTGGCCGAGCCCGGGGGCGACCGAGACGGTGGCTCCGCGCAGGCCGTTCCGCTCCACCTCGAACTCGTGCCGCTCGCTCACCGCGGCCTGGTGGATGTGGCCGGCAAGGATGAGCTCGGCGCCCGCGTCGACGAGCCCCGCGAGCACGTGCGAACGCCGTGAGACGGGCTTCTTGCGGGAGCGCCAGGGTGCCCCGATCAGGTGGTGGTGGAGAGCGACCACCCGCAGCGCTCCCTGCGGCGCCTCGGCCAGGAGCCCGGCGGCCCGCCGCACCTGGTCGCCGCGGACACCGCCCGACTGGTGCCGCCAGGGCCGCACCGAGTTCAGCCCGACGACGAAGAGCTCCTCCGAGCGGTAGACGGGCTCGGCGGTCTCCCACTGGCGCTCGAACTCGCGGAACGGGCGCGTGAACCGGGCCGGAAAAGAGTACGGGATGTCGTGGTTGCCCGGGATCACGAGCAACGGCCGGCCGAGCCCGCGCAGAAAGGCGGCGGCGCGCTCGTGCTCGCGGCGCCGTCCCCGGTGCGCGAGGTCGCCGGTGACCGCGATCAACTGGGGCTCGACGCACTCGATCAACGGCCCGAGGCCGCGCTCGACCTGAGCCTCCTCGACGCTTCCCGCGTGCAGGTCTGAGATGTGGAGGAGCCGCACGGGCAACGCCGAAGCAGGCTATACACTGAATTTCGTGCCAGACGAGTCCACCGAGATCTTCGACGACCTCTACCTCGGGTTGAGGGCGGGCGGCGCGCTGCGCAAGCAGCGGCGCGGCGAGCCGCTGACGACCGAGGAGCAGGAGGCGCTCGGGCGCTGGGAGCGGCTCTCCAGCTGGCGCAAGGCCCTGGCCATTGGAGCTTTCTCGGTCGGTACCTTCGGCCTCGGTTTCACGCTGGGCGGCCTGATCTTCGGCCGCTGGCGAAAGGCTTAAACGGCCGTACCGGCAAAGCCGGCACGGCCTCTTACGACGGCCGTCACCGAGACCGTCGCAAACAGAGGAGAACGGGGGCCAGGAGAGAAGCCGAGCTGGCGATGCTCGCGACTCCCGAGGAGCGGGTCTGCCTCGAGGCGCGCCGGCACGGCGTCGTTCTCGCGCCGGCGCTCGCGCGGGCACTCGTCCTGGCCGCCGCCGGAGGGATCATGCTCACCCAGGCCTGGGTGCTGCTCGGTCCGGGCGCGCTCCTGGTCGCGCTCGGCGCGCTAACTCTGCTACGCGCGGTGTGGCGCTGGGAACGAACGCGCCTGGTGGTGACGACCGAGAAGCTGTTCGTGATCAAGGGAAGCCATCGCAGGCGATCGACTGCGGTTCGGTTGCGGACGCTTCAGACGCTGGAGGTGGAGCAGAGCCTCCCGGGGCGCCTGCTTGGCTACGGCACGATCGTGGCCGGGCCGGTCGAGTTCGACCACGTGCCGCGGGCGAAGCGCGTCTACCGCATGGTCGAGCAGCTGGCGGGCTGATGGCGCCGCCGTTCGAGGTCCGGGCGCTCACGAAGCGCTACGGCGAGACGACGGCCGTCGAGGACCTCAGCTTCGCCGTCCCTGCCGGCCGGATCACCGGTTTCCTGGGCCCGAACGGCGCAGGGAAGACGACGACGCTCAGGGCGTTGCTCGGCCTCGTCGCGCCCACGGCCGGAGAGGCGCTCGTCACCGGCGTCCCGTACCGGGAGCTTGCCGAGCCGACGGGGACTGTGGGAGCGGTGCTCGAGGCTTCGAGCTACCATCCCGCCCGCTCCGGGCGGAACCACCTCCGCGTCCTGGCGACGGCCGCGGGCGTCCCGCGCGGCCGCGTCGAGGATGTGCTCGCCGATGTCGAGCTGACGGGCGCCGCGCACCGCCGCGTCGGCGGCTACTCGCTGGGAATGCGCCAGCGGCTCAGCGTGGCCGCCGCGCTGCTCGGCGCGCCGATGCTGCTCGTGCTCGACGAGCCGGCGAACGGACTGGATCCCGAGGGGATCCGCTGGCTGCGTGAATTCCTGCGCTCGTTCGCCGACGGCGGCGGCACCGTCTTCATCTCCAGCCACGTGCTCGCCGAGGTGGCGAGGCTCGCCGACGAGGTCGCGATCATCCACCGGGGCCGGCTGATCGCCCACGAGCCGCTGGAGGCGCTGACGGCGCGGGCCGCCGGTGGCACGGTGGTGCGCACGCCCCAGGCCGAGGAGCTGCGGGACCGCCTGCTGCAGTCCGGTGTCGAAACGACCCTCGTCGCCGCCGGCGGGCTGCGGGCCGCAGCTCCGCCGGAGCGCGTCGGAGAGGTCGCCGCAGCGGCGGGAATCGTGCTGCACGAGCTCCGCGGCGAGGAGGCAAGCCTCGAGGAGGTCTTCCTGAAGCTGACCGCGGAGGAGTCGGCGTGATCCGGCTCGTCCGGGCCGAGCTGCTCAAGCTCACGACGACGCGCCTACTGCTTTGGCTCGGCCTGCTGATCCTGGGGCTGTCGGCCCTGGTGGTCTCTACGAGGGCCGGTTCGATGTCCCGCGACGACCTGGCACAGCTGAGCGAGCAGCGCTCGATCGTCCAGTTCGCGGCATTCGGGACGCTGATCGCCCTGATCGCCGGGATCGTCGGCACCGCTGGCGAGTACGAGCACGGGACGATCAACTACACCTTCCTGGTGACCCCGCGGCGCGAGCGCGTCGTGGGCGCGAAGCTGCTGGGCGCGGCGATCGCGGGCGTCGGGGTGACGCTCTTCGCGGAAGTGGTCACCTACGCAATCGCGGCGATCTGGATCAGCGCGAAGCCGGTGCCGTTCCAGCTCGCCGACGGCGCGATCTGGACGACGTACGCGACGACGCTCGCGGCGGCGGCCCTGGGCGGCGCGCTCGGTGCCGGTCTCGGCGCGGTGCTTCGCCGGCAGACGACCGCGATCGTGCTGAGCTTGATCTGGCTCCTCGTCGGCGAGCCCGTGCTGGCGATTGCGGGAGTCGAGAGGTATGCGCCGGGGCACGCGATCGCGGCTCTGGTGGCAGCCGGCAGCGGCGGCAGCCAGCTGCTCGACGCGTGGGCCGGAGCGTTCGTCACCCTCGTCTACCTGACCGTGTTCGCCCTTGCCGGAACGTTCGCGGTCATGCGCTCCGACGTGACTTGAACCGAACACTTGTTCGTACGACCCGAGGCGGCTAAACTGGCTCGGTTATGGGCCAGGAAGAGCTCGTCGTCCACGGCGCCCGGGAGCACAACCTCAGGGACATCACCGTCCGCCTGCCGCGGAACCGGCTGATCTGCGTCACGGGGCTCTCCGGCTCCGGGAAGTCGAGCCTGGCCTTCGACACGATCTACGCGGAAGGCCAGCGGCGCTACGTCGAGAGCCTTTCCGCCTACGCGCGCCAGTTCCTCCAGATGATGGAGAAGCCGGACGTGGACTCGATCGACGGCCTCAGCCCGGCCATCTCGATCGACCAGAAGACGACCTCACGGAACCCGCGCTCGACCGTCGGCACGGTGACCGAGATCTACGACTACCTGCGCCTGCTCTACGCGCGGATCGGCAAGCCGCACTGCCCGATCTGCGGCCGGCCGATCGAAGGCCAGAGCCAGGAGGCGATCGTCGACCAGGTGCTCCAGCTCCCCGAGGGCACGAAGTTCACGGTCAACGCGCCGGTCGTGCGAGACCGGAAGGGCGAGTACAAGGACCTGCTCGAGGAGCTCCGCGCGGAAGGCTTCACGCGCGTGAAGGTGGACGGCCACCAGCGGCTGCTCGAGGAGGAGATCGAGCTCGACAAGAAGTTCAAGCACACCATCGAAGTGGTGGTCGACAGGCTGGTGATGAAGCCGGACCTTCGGCAGCGCCTGGCGCAGTCGGTCGAAACCGCGGCCCAGCTAGCCGAGGGCCTAGTCGCCATTGACGTCGTCGATGGCGACGAGATGCTGTTTTCGGAGAATTTCGCCTGCCCCGAGCACGGCGTGGGCCTGCCCGAGCTCGAGCCGCGGATCTTCTCCTTCAATTCCCCGCACGGCGCCTGCCCGCGCTGCACCGGCCTCGGCGCCCAGCAGGAGATCGACCCGGACCTGCTCGTCCCGGACCCGGAGCTCTCGATCGGCGAGGGGGCGCTCGTGCCCTGGTCGCTCGGCAACTCGAGCTTCTACGAGTCGGTCATCCAGGCGATCGCCGACCGGTACGAGATCGACCTCGAGGTGCCCTGGCAGGAGCTCTCGGAAGAACAGCAGAACCTGTTCCTCTTCGGCACAAACGGCGACCGCGTCTACATCCAGTACCGCAACCGGATGGGGCGCCGGCGCTCGTACATGCTCGCCTTCGAGGGGATCGTCGCGAGCCTCGAGCGGCGCTACCGCGAGACCGACTCGAGCCAGCAGCGGGAACGGATCGAGGAGTACATGAGCTTCCGCCCCTGCCCGGTCTGCGGCGGCGCCCGCCTCAAGCCCGAGGTGCTGGCGGTGACGGTCGGCGAGAAGAACATCCACGAGTTCACGCGGATGTCGGTGCAACGGGCGATCGAGTTCCTCGACGAGATCTCGCTGAGCGAGACCGAGCTCCTGATCGGGGCGCGGATCATCAAGGAGATCCGGGAGCGGCTGACCTTCCTCGAGAACGTCGGGGTCGGCTACCTCCAGCTCGATCGGGCCGCCGCGACCCTCTCGGGCGGCGAGGCGCAGCGGCTCCGGCTGGCGACCCAGATCGGCTCGCAGCTCGTCGGCGTGCTGTACATCCTCGACGAGCCGTCGATCGGCCTCCACCAGCGCGACAACGGCAAGCTGATCGGCACGCTCGAGCGGCTGCGCGACCTCGGCAACACCGTGCTCGTGGTCGAGCACGACGAGCAGATGATGCGCGCGGCCGACCACCTCGTCGATATGGGCCCCGGCGCCGGCGAGCACGGCGGCCATGTGGTCGCGGAGGGGCCGGCGAAGGCGATCGAGCGGGTGCGCGACTCGGTCACGGGGCAGTTCCTCGCGGGCAAGCGCGAAATCGCGGTGCCGGGCCGGCGCGACGACGACCTCGGCTCCTTCTGGATCCGCGGCGCGACGATGCACAACCTGAAGGACATCGACGTCGAGTTCCCCGTCGGCAAGTTCGTCTGCGTCACCGGGGTCTCCGGCTCGGGCAAGTCGACGCTCGTGAATGAAATCGTCTACAAGGCGCTCGCGAACCGGCTGCACCGGATGCGCGTGAAGCCCGGCGACCACCTCGGCTGCGAGGGGATCGAGTGCTTCGACAAGGTGATCGACATCGACCAGTCGCCGATCGGCCGGACGCCGCGTTCGAACCCGGCCACGTATACCGACATCTTCACGCCGATCCGCGAGCTCTACTCGCTCACGCCGGAGGCGAAGGTGCGCGGGTACAAGCCGGGACGCTTCTCGTTCAACGTGCGCGGCGGCCGCTGCGAGACCTGCAAGGGCGACGGGACGATCAAGATCGAGATGCACTTTCTGCCCGACGTCTACGTCCCCTGCGAGACCTGCGGCGGCAAGCGCTACAACCGTGAGACGCTCGAGGTGCGCTTCAAGGGCAAGTCGATCGCGGACGTGCTCGACATGTCGGTCGAGGAGGCGCTGCGCTTCTTTGCGAAGATCCCGAAGCTGCGCCGGCGGCTCCAGACGCTGCACGACGTCGGGCTCGACTACGTCAAGCTCGGCCAGCCGGCGACGACCCTGTCGGGCGGCGAGGCACAGCGCGTCAAGCTCGCGAAGGAGCTCGGCAAGGTCGCGACCGGGCGGACGCTCTACATCCTCGACGAGCCGACGACCGGGCTCCACTTCGCAGACATCGAGAAGCTGCTGGAGGTGCTCCAGCGGCTCGTCGACGCGGGCAACACCGTGCTCGTGATCGAGCACAACCTCGACGTGATCAAGCAGGCCGACTGGATCGTCGACCTCGGGCCGGAGGGCGGTGAGGCCGGGGGCGAGGTGATCGCGACCGGAACGCCGGAGCAGGTCGCCGAGGTCGAAGAGTCGTACACAGGGCAGTATCTGCGCGAGATTCTGGCCGGCGTCGCAGCAGCAGCTTGAACGCGCGGGCCGAGCAGTCGGTCGGCGACGAGCGGCTCTGGCTGCGGCGCGCGGTGACGGTGCTCGTCGTTCCGCGGGAAGTCTTCGCCGGCCTTCGGGACGACTCGGACGCGGCGGCCCGGGCCCGGAGCGAGGCGGTGCTCGCGCTCGTCCTGCTCTCCGGGATTGGCACGGTGCTCTGGACGCCGGTCGCGGGGACGCTGCTGAACGACGTGACGCTCGACTGGCTCGACGCGGCGGTCTGGGCCTTCCTGGGCGGCGGGATCTACGCCGTGGCCGTCTACTTCGCCGGCGGTCTCGTCCTGCACTGGGCAACGAGGATCGTCGGCGGCACGACGTACCGCCAGGCCCGGCACGTGCTCGCCTTCGCCTCGGCGCCGCTCGCCCTCTCGTTGCTCTTCGTTTGGCCGGTCCGGCTCGCGGTCTACGGCGAGGACGTCTTCCGCAGCGGCGGCTCAGACCACGGAGCGGGGAACACGATCTTCGTCGTGGTCGAGCTGGCTCTCGCCGTTTGGGCGGTCGGGCTCCTCGTGCTCGGCGTGCGCGAGCTGTACCGCCGCTAATGGTGCTCGTGCACGTGCTCGCCTAGCCAGGCTTCGAAGGCCTCGAGCTCCTCGTCCGGGATCGCATAGGTGTGCCGCTCCTCCGGGAACCGACCCTCGCGCACGTCGGCGACATAGGCCTCGATCGCCCGCCTGGCCTCGACGGCAAGGTCCGCATAGCGCTTGACGAAGCGAGGCGCCTTGCCCTCGTAGAGCCCGAGCAGGTCGTGCCAGACGAGCACCTGGCCGTCGCAGCTCGATCCCGCGCCGATCCCGATCGTCGGCACGTTCAAGGCCTCGGTCACGCGCGCCGCCACGGGCGCGGGAACGGCCTCGAGCACGACCGCGAAGGAGCCGGCCGCCTCGAGCGCCATCGCATCCTCGTAGAGCCGCTCGGCCTTCTCGGCCGTCCGGCCCTGCGCCTTGAAGCCGCCGAGCATCGTCGCCGACTGAGGGGTCAGCCCGACGTGGCCCATCACGGGGATGCCCGCCCCGACGATCGCCTGGACGCGTGAGAGCGTCGGGCCGCCGCCCTCGAGCTTGACGGCGTCCGCGCCCGCCTCCTTGACGAACCGGATCGCGTTCTCGACCGCAGCCTCGTCGGAGACCTGGAACGAGCCGAAGGGCATGTCAGCGATGACGAGCGGCCGCTTCGCTCCTCGCGTGACCGCGCGCGTGAGGATCAGCAGCTCCTCCATCGTCGCGGGGACCGTCGAGTCGTGTCCGAGCACGGTCATTGCGGCCGAGTCGCCGACCAGCACGAGCTCGACTCCGGCGGCGTCGGCGATGCGGCCGCTCGGAAAGTCGTACGCGGTCACCATCGCTATCTTCTGGCCGCGGCGCTTCAGCTCGGCGAGCTCGGTCAGGGGCAGCTTGCCGTGGGTCCAGGACGCGTAGCGGGGCTTCTCGGTCACTGCGGGTCTCCTTCCAGGACGAAATTGTCGATGAGTCGCGCCTTGCCGATGCGCACGGCGGCGGCCAGCACGCGAGGCTCGAAGTCGGCAACCTCGAAGTAGTCGACCTCGAGGCCGTCGAGGAGGGCCGGATCGTTTGCCTTCAGCGCCCGGGGCAAGGAGAGCGCGGCCTCCCGCTCCTCCGGCGAGAGGTAGGCGTTGCGGGACGAGAGCGCGAGGCCGTCGGGGTCGCGGACGGTGGGGCAGACCCGGATCTCGAGATCGAGGCCGAGATCGAGCACCATCCGCCGGATCACCGCGGCCTGCTGCGCGTCCTTCTGGCCGAAGTAGGCCCGGTCGGGGCGGACGAGGTTGAAGAGCTTGAGGCAGACGGTTGCGACCCCGCGGAAGTGACCTGGCCGGAACCTCCCCTCGAGGATGCGGCCGAGCTCCTCGACCTCGACCCAGGTCTGGAAGCCGGGTGGGTAGATCTCCTCGGGGCCCGGCACGAACAGGACGTCGACGGCGGCGTCCTCTGCGAGGCTCGCGTCGCGCTCTTCGTCGCGCGGGTAGCTCTCGAGGTCCTCGCCGGCTGCGAACTGCGCCGGGTTCACGAAGAGGCTCACGACGACGAGATCGCACTCCTCGCGGGCGGCGCTGAAGAGCGAGAGGTGGCCCTCGTGGAAGGCGCCCATCGTCGGCACGAGGCCGATCGAGCCGGGCCGCGCAAGCGCCTCGCGAAGCTCGGCGGTGGTGCGGACGGTCCTCACGGGGCAGTCGCCTCCGCCAGCACGTCGTAGAGAGGCTCGAGGTCGGGCCGGGCGGCGCGGATCGCCGCGCGATGGGCCTCGACCGTCTCCCAGTCGCCGCGCTCGATCGGCCCGGTCAGCTCGAAGCCGTTGTCGATCGTGCGGCGCATCAACGGCTCGAGCGCCTTCGGCGGCGCGCCCGCGGCCGCGAAGAGCGCCGAGGCGGCGCGGTGGAGGGTGACCAGGTAGTTCGAGGCGATCGCCGCGCCCGCGTGGTAGAGAGGCCGCTCGGCGTCGGCGAGCTCGAACGGTTCGAGCCCGAGCAGGCGGGCGAGCTCGAAGCCGAGCGCGCGCGCCTCGTCCGTCTCCCCGGTGACGGCTGCCCACGCTCCGTCGAGCTGCTCAGCTCCACGCGCGCGCGTGAACGTCTGCAGCGGGTGGAGCGAGAAGCGCCGTTCGTGCGGATCGAGCGCCGAGAGGGGGGTCGCGCCGGAGACATGTCCGATCCAGCCCTGTCCCGGGGTCAGACCCCGGGCCACGTCCCGAATGGCTGTGTCCGGAACGGCCAGCAGGACGAGCTCGCCGTTCCGCTCCACGAGCGGGATCCCGCGCTCCTCGAGGCGGGCGGCAATCGCCGAGCCGACGCGGCCGCGACCGATGACGGTGACGCTTTCGACCATCGTGTGCTCCAGTTCCGTAACGGATACCGGGCGCCGGCAGTTTAGTGCCTCTTCCAGTGATGGTGCCGAGAGACCGGCGCTCATTGCTGGGAGGGGCACTAGCCCGCGCGGCCCAGCCTGCGCTCCAGCGCGGCCTTGACTTCGGGCCAATCCTCGTCGATCACGGCGTACCAGGCCGAATCGCGCCTCTCGCCCCCGCGAACGAGCATGTGCCGCCGGTGGACGCCCTCGAACTCGGCCGGAAGGGCCGCCAGCGCCCCACGCGAACGCTCGTTCAGCGCGTCCGTCTTGAACTCCACCCGCAGGAAGCCGACATCGAAGGCATGTCGCAGCATCAGGTACTTGGCCTCCACGTTCGCGCCGCCGCTCCAGTGGGACGGCGCGACCCACGTCCAGCCGATCTCGACCACCCGGTGCTCGGGCCGCGCGGCCAGATAGCGAGTGCTCCCGATCGGCGCGCCCGAGGCGGCATCGAGCGTCGCGAACGGGACCGCCTCGCCCGCGCGCCGCGTCGCCAGCGCCTCCTCGAACCAGTCGTGGAACGCCTCGCGCGATTCCGCTGCGAGCTCCGACATCCACCGCCAGATCCGCGGGTCCTGCGCGGCAACCCAGAGTCCCTCCTCGTGGCCGGGCTCGAGCGGCTCCAGCACGACCCGCCGCCCTTCCAACCGCGTCGCGAGCTGATTCACCATTTCGCGCATTCTCGCCGCGCGGGCATCATCCAGGCATGACGGTCGAACGCGAGGCCGAGAAGGCGCGGCTCCTGCTCGAGGCGGCCCGCTACCTGAACGAGACGCTGGAGCCCGGCCGCGTCTACGACCGCTTCCACGAGCTCTTGACCGACGCGATCGACCATGGCGGCGTGGTGGTCTCCTCCTACGACGAGGACGACGAGCTGATCCGGTGCGAGTACGCCTGGGTCGACGGCGAGCGGCTCGATCCAGCGATCTTCCCGCCGCTGCCGCTCAACCGCGAGGGCGGCGGGATGCAGAGCCGGGTGATCACCACCGGGGAGTCGCTGCTCGTGAACGACGTGCGAGAGCAGGTCAAGGACCCGAAAGGCGTCTACTACGACGTCGACCGCGAGGGGACCCTGCGCAAGGTGCCGGAGGAAGGGCCGCCGGGCGTGCGCGCGGCGATGATGCTCCCGGTGAAGCACGAGGGCCAGGTCGTCGGCGTGGTCCAGCTGATGACCGACCGGCTGGAGTACACGCAGGAGCAGCTCGAGCTCGCCGAGGGGCTCGTCGGCCTGATGGGCGCGTCGGCGCGCAATGCACGCTTGTACCAGGAGGCGCAGAGCGAGGCGGCGGCGCGAGCGCGGGCGGAGGCGACGGCGGCCGAGCGCGAGCATGCCGCGCGGGTGCTCGAGGCGGTCGGCGACGGGGTCTTCCTGCTCGACGACGACGGTGTCGTGCGACTCTGGAACCGCGAGGCCGAGCTGGTCACCGGACGGCGCAGGGACGACGCGCTCGGCCGCCCGGTCGGCGAGCTGTTTGACCGCTGGGAGACCATCGCGCAGGAGATTCCGGTCGCCGAGGGGCATGCGCCGGCGCGGCCCGTCACGCTCCCGGTCGACTGCGCAGGGCGCGAGCTGTGGCTCTCGTTCGTGGCGGTCCGCAGCCCGGCCGGGGTCGTTTACACGTTCCGCGACCTGAGCAGCGAGCGGCGGCTCGACGAGGTCCAGAGCGACTTCATCGCGACTGTCTCGCACGAGCTCCGGACACCAATGACCGCGGTTCTCGGCGCCGCGAAGACGCTGCTGCGCGACGACATCGACCTGGGCCCCGAGCGGCGCCGGCAGCTTCTCCAGATGATCGGCGACCAGGGCACGAGGCTGACGCAGATCACGGAGGAGATCCTCCTCGCGAGCAGGCTCGACCGCGGCGAGCTCCGGCTCGAGACGGCCCGGCTGGACCTCGGCGAGCTCGTGCGCACGACTGTCGAGACGATGCGCCACCGCCTCCCGTCGTCGATCTCGCTGACGACGGAGCTGGAGTCGAACGGCGCGGCGGTCGGCGATCGCGACCGGGTAGAGCAGGTGCTGGTCAACCTGCTCGACAACGCGATCAAGTACTCGCCCGACGGGGGCGCCGTGGTTGTCTCCACCGCCCGCGTTCCCGAGGCCGTGCGAGTCACGGTCCAGGATCAGGGGGTCGGAATCCCGCACACGGAGCAGTCTGCGATCTTCGAGAAGTTCTACCGCGCCGACCCTCACCTGAAGGAGGTTCCGGGCGGGACGGGGCTGGGTCTCTACATCTCGCGCGAGCTCGTCCAGCGGATGGGCGGGAGGATCGGCGTGCGCTCCCAGGTCGGCGCCGGCTCGACGTTCTTCTTCGAGCTGCCCTCGGCCTGATCTGTCCGACGCGGGGTCCAAGATCCCCGCGTGGTCGAGTTGCTAGGGTCCCCGACGGTGCCGATTTACGAGTACGTCTGCATGGAGTGCGAGTCGCACTTCGAGGAGCTCGTCCGGAACGGCGAGGAGCCGAATTGCCCGGACTGCGCCGCCTCGAACGTGCGCAAGCAGCTTTCGGTCTTCGCAGCGCACGGCGCCGCCGAGCAGCCGACCTACGGTGGAAGTGGCGGCTGCTGCGGTGGTTCGTGTGGCTGCGGCTGAGCGACAGCTGACCGAGCTCGAGGTCTTCGGCCGCGAGGTCGCGGGCTGCACGCGCTGCCGGCTCTCGCAGGGTCGAACGCAGGTCGTCTTCGGCGTCGGCGACGCCCACGCCGACCTGATGTTCGTCGGCGAGGCGCCTGGCTTCCACGAAGACAAGCAGGGCTACCCGTTCGTCGGCCAGGCGGGAAAGCTGCTCGACAAGCTGCTCGCAGGGATCGGCCTCGACCGCAGCCGCGTCTACATCGCGAACGTCCTCAAGTGCAGGCCTCCGGGCAATCGCGACCCCGCCCCGGATGAGATCGAGGCGTGCGAGGGCCACCTCTTCCGGCAGATCGAGCTGATCCGCCCGCGCGTCGTGGCGACGCTCGGCAACTTCGCCACCAAGCTTCTCTCCGGCAAGCCGGCGGGGATCACGCGGGTGCACGGCGCGGAACAGCAGGTGACGCTCGGGGAGAGCCGGGTGCTCCTCTATCCGCTCTACCACCCGGCCGCCGCCCTCTACACGCCGGCGATGCTGAAGGTGCTCGAGGAGGACTTCGCGCGGCTGCCCGAGCTGCTCGGCCGCGCCGTTCCGGAGCTCGTGCTCGCCTCTGAAGCGCAGCTCGCGCCGGTCGCACCAGAGCCCGCGGTCCAACTCGGCCTTTTTTAGACCGTGGAGCTGCGCTCCGCCTCCCCGGCGGAGACCGAGGCGGTTGCGGCGACGCTGGCCTCCGTCCTCGCCGTCGGCGACGTCGTCACCGTCTCAGGCGAGCTCGGCAGCGGCAAGACGACCTTCGTCCGCGGCGCCTGCCGGGCCCTCGGCGTGACTGTTCCGGTGACGAGCCCGACCTATACGGTCGGTCACCGGTACGCGGCCGATCCGGACGTCTCGCACCTCGACCTCTTCCGCTTCCGCGGCTTCTCCGCGGCGGAGTGGGGCGACCTCGAGCCGTACTTCGCGGACGCGATCTGCTTCGTCGAATGGCCCGAGGCGGCCGCGGGCGCGCTCCCGCCCGTCCGGGTCGAGGTACGTTTGTCCCACGTGGATCCCACTCATAGACTGATCACGCTCGAAAGCCCGGAAAACGCCTTGCTCGACCGCTTGTTCGGGGGTGCTGACACTCGCGTTTGACACCGCGACGAGCGCAGCGACGGCCGCGCTCGTCCGGGACGGAGAGCTGCTCGGGGAGCGCGTCTCGCGCGCGGTCCGCGTGCTCGAGGACGCGGACGAGCTCCTCCGCGAGGCGGGCGTTGGGCAGGGCGACCTGACGGGGCTCGTTGTCGGCACGGGGCCCGGCAGCTTCACCGGTTTGCGCATGGGCCTGGCCGCTGCGCGAGGGCTTGCGCTGGCACTCGAGCTCCCGGTCGCTGGGGTCTCGACGCTCGACGCGCTGGCCAAGGGGGCCCCCGGCGCCCTGGCGGTCGTCGATGCGGGACGGCGCGAGGTCTTCACGCTGGTAGGCGGGAAGCCGGCAGCGGTCAGGCCAGACGACCTCCAGCTCCTGGCGGGAGCGGCCTGCGTCGGCGACGGCGCCCTCCGCTATCGCGCCGTGCTCGAAGAGCGCGGGGCGAGGGTCCCCCCGGACGACGACGCGCGTCATCTCCCGCGCGCCCGCTTTCATGCCGAGCTCGCGCGCGAGTTTGGTCCCGCGGAGCTGGTCGAGCCGCTGTACGTACGGGTGCCCGACGCCGAGAGGAACGCGTGACGAACGTCGAGCTCCGCCGCCTCGAGCTGCGCGACCTGAACGAGATCGAGGAGATCGAAGGCCGCTCGTACCCGACGCCGTGGTCCCGCTCGATGTTCGCAAGCGAGCTGGCGAAGCCGTCCTCTCTCTGCCTGGGCGCCTTTGACTCCGACTCCGGCCGCCTGGTCGGCTACCTCGTCATCTCGCGCTACGTGGACGCCTGGCACGTGATGAACATCGCGGTCGCGCCCGAGCGCCGGCGGCAGGGGATCGCCTCGCTACTCATGCGCCGGCTCTTCGACCTCACCTCGGGGCGAAGCCGCCGTGGCTACACGCTCGAGGTGCGCGTCTCGAACGCGGGCGCGATCAGGCTCTACGAGCGGCTGGGGTTCCGCCCACGCGGGGTGCGCCGCGGCTACTACACCGACAACCGCGAGGACGCCCTGATCATGTGGAAGGATCCGGTGCAGGAGCCGGCGGCGCACTCCTGATCCTCGGAATCGAGACCTCCTGCGACGAGACCGCTGCGGCGCTCGTCACTCCGGGCGGGAGAATCCGTTCGAACGTGGTCGCCTCGCAGGCGGACCTCCACGCGCGCTTCGGCGGCGTTGTTCCTGAGATCGCCTCGCGCCGGCATCTCGAGCTCGTCATCCCGGTCGTCCGCGAGGCCCTCGCCGAGGCAGGGGCGACGCTCGGCGAGGTCGAGAAGGTCGCCGTCACCCAGGGGCCTGGCCTGATCGGCGCCCTCCTCGTCGGCCTCTCCGCGGCCAAGGCGCTCGCCTGGGCGCGCCGCTTGCCCCTCGTTCCGATCGACCATCTCCACGGCCACGTCGCCTCCCTTTATCTCGAGCCGGAGCCCCTCGAGCCGCCCTTTCTCTGTCTGCTCGCAAGCGGTGGGCACACGATGCTCGTGGACGTGCGGGAACCGGGCTCGTTCAAGGTCATCGGCACGACCCTCGACGACGCGGCCGGCGAGGCCTTCGACAAGGGCGCGCGACTGCTCGGCCTCGGCTACCCGGGCGGCGCCGAGCTCGACCGGCTCGCGCGGGCCGGCGACCCGGAGGCGTTCGACTTCCCCGTCGCGCGGGTTTCCGGGCTCGATTTCTCGTTCTCCGGGGTGAAGACGGCGCTGCTCTACGAGGTCCGCGGCCTGGAGCGCGAGCTCTCGGAGCGCCGGCCCGATCTGGCGGCCTCGTACCAGCGGGCGATCGTGCGGGCATTGGTCGAGCGGACCCGAGCCGCCGCCGAGCAGACCGGCGCGGAGCGGGTCGCGATCGTCGGCGGGGTGGCGGCCAACTCCGAGCTGCGCGCCTCGCTTCCCGAGGCGAAGGCGCCGCCGCTCGAGCTCTGCTCGGACAACGCAGCCATGATCGCGTCGGCCGCCCGGTTCGTCGAGGCGATCCCGTACCCTCGTTATCTTGCGATCGATGCGTACGCCTCGGCTGCCTGAGGCCCGAGCTGGACGAGTAGCCCTGCCGGCGATCATCGCGCTCGTGGCGACGGTGCTGGCGGTCGGCTTCGGCGTCAGCGGCTCGCATGAACGCTCGGTCGGGTCCGAGGCCTCGTCGTGGCGCGGTCTCGTGGGCGGTGCCCGCCCGAGCGTGACAGTCGGCCAGCGAATGCTCGTCGTGCTCAAGGAGCCTTCCCTCGCCCAGCGCGTGTGGGAGAACGGCGGCCTCGCCACCGAGCGGCAGGAGCGAGCCTGGACGAAGGCAGCGATCGCCGCCCAGAAGCGTCTCCTGACCGAGCTGGCTATCCACGGCATCCGGATGCGGCCGGAGTTCAGCTTCGTCCGCGTGCTGAACGGCTTCTCGGCTCCGCTCGACGCGCGCGCGGTCGCGCTGCTCGAGCGCCGTCCCGAGGTGGCGGGGGTCTACCCGGTGCGGGTCGCCTACCCGGCCTCGATCTCGTCGGAGCAGCTCGACCGCAAGGGGCTCGCGCTCGAGGCCGGCCAGGTCCGGTCGGTCCAGCTCCCGGGGTACGACGGGCGTGGCGTGACGATCGCGCTCCTCGACACCGGCGTCAACCGGTTGCACCCGTACCTGCGCGGACGGGTGGAAGACGGGGTCGACGTCCTCGGCGACTACAGCGGCGCTCCCGCGGCGGCGGACCCGGACGATCCCAGCCGCCTAGAGCGGCACGGCACCGAGCTGGCCGGCATCCTCGCCGGCGGAGGAGGGCCCGGCGGCATAGCCGGGGTCGCCACCGGAGCCTCCGTGCTGCCGATCCGGGTCGCGGGCTGGCAACGAGACCTGACCGGCAACTGGGCCGTCTACGGCCGGACCGACCAGATCGTGGCCGGGCTCGAGCGAGCGGTCGACCCGAATCTCGACGGCGACGCGCACGATGCGGCCCGGGTCGCCCTGATCGGGCTCGCGGCCTCGTACGGCGCGTTCGCCGACTCCCCCGAGGCCCGGGCGATCCGCGGCGCGCTCCGGCTCGACACGCTCGTGGTCGCGCCGGCCGGAAACGACGGCCCGGCGGGGCCCGGCTACGGCAGCGTCGCGAGCCCGGGCGGCGCGCCGGAGGCCCTGACGGTCGGGGCCGCCGACCTGCACGACCGGGCCGAGGATGTCCCGATCATGCTGCGGGCCGGCCTCGAGGTCCTGCTCAACCGCCCGCTTCCGCTGGCGGGTGCCTTGGCGTCGTCGCATACGCGTGAGCTCGAGCTGGTCACGCCCCGCTCGAGCGAGTCAGGCAGCGCGGCTCCCGAGCTCGGCGACTTCTTCGACAGCCGGGGCCGCAGCCTCGTCGCCGGGCGCGCCGCGCTCGTCCATGCCGGGGACGATCCCCAGCTTGCCACCGAGTACGCCGCCCGCGCCGGAGCGGCCGCCGTCGTCCTCTACGGCACCACCCAGCTCCCCGCCGGCGGCCTCGGACTCGACGAGAACGTCACCGTCCCGGTCGTGAGCGTGCCGGAGCGCGCGGCGCGGCTCGCGCTCGATGCGCTGGCGCGACATCGCCGGCCGGCGGTCTCGATCGGCGTGCCGGTCCCCGCCCGTAACGGGAGCTTCGGCGAGATTGCGCCGTTCTCGTCCCGCGGGCTCGCGTTCGACGGCCGCGTGAAGCCCGATCTCGCTGCGCCGGGGGTCGGCCTCGCGACCTCCGAGCCCGGCACGAACGAGGACGGCTCGGCCCGCTTCGGCACCGTCAACGGCACGAGCCCCGCGGCGGCGGTCGTCGCCGGCGCTGCCGCCATGCTCGCCCAGGCGCGGCCGGCCCTGAGCGCGCCGGAGCTGAAAGGCCTGCTGACCGGGACGGCCACGCCCCTGCGCGAAGCCGGCGTCGCCGCCCAGGGCGCGGGCCTGCTCGACCTCGGTGCGGCCTCGGTCGCGGAGCTGGCGACGGATCCGGCGACGCTCGCCTTCGGTCGCGCCCAGGGCGACGGGTGGAAGGCGACGCAGGAGCTGACGCTGCTCAACTCGTCTTCGCGCTGGCTGCCGGTCCGGGTGCACGCGGTCGGGCAGGGCGGGCTCGAGATCGCGGCCACGCCCGAGCGCGTCTACCTCAGGCCCGGCGGCACGCGGAAGGTGCTGCTGCACGCGCGGCTCGTCGGCGCCGCTCCGGCCGGGGGGTCTGCGGAAGGGGCAATCGTGCTGATCGCGCGCGGTGCGGGGCCTCTGCGGGTTCCGTGGGCGATCACGTTCGGCGCCCCGCCGCAGGGCCTGATCTCGGCGGTGGCGCTCTCGGCGACCTCTTTCAAACCCTCGGACACGACACCGGCGGTGCTGTCCCTGCGCGCCGGCAGCCTGCTCCAGGAGGCGACCGGCCCGCAGGTGCAGCCGGTGGCCAGGCTCGACGTGGAGCTCTGGCGCGGAAAGAGGCGCCTCGGCCTGCTGGCGCGCCTGCGCGACCTCTTGCCCGGCCGGGTCGCGATCGGCCTGACGGGGCGGAACCCCGAGGGCGGTTTGCTTCGCCGCGGGAAGTTTCGGATCCTCTTGCTCGCGGTCCCGACCAGCCAAGGCCCGAGGACCCGGTCGACGATCGACTTCACCATCAAATAGCCGGCCGCGGCTGCTAAGGCGTTCGCTTGCGACGCCGACCATAAGAGGCCGTGCCGGCTTTGCCGGTGCGGCCGTCTCGAGCGTTCGCTTGCGACGCCGACCATAAGAGGCCGTGCCGGCTTTGCCGGTGCGGCCGTCTCGAGCGTTCGCT
Organism: Gaiellaceae bacterium; assembly: GCA_036506915.1. Taxonomy (GTDB): domain Bacteria; phylum Actinomycetota; class Thermoleophilia; order Gaiellales; family Gaiellaceae; genus AC-32. The sequence continues at coordinate 28,441 of DASXQY010000009.1, forward strand.
TGCGACGCCGACCATAAGAGGCCGTGCC
>DASXQY010000010.1:0-1815 GCA_036506915.1 Gaiellaceae bacterium
AAGACATTCACGTAGACGTACCGTCCCGCGAAGGGGCGGCCCCCGACGACGAGCGTCTCCACGGTATTGCCCGGCTTCGTGGAGGCAGCCAGGAGGTCGCGCCGCAGCGCGGCCCCCCGCTCGGCCACGCTGCTCGTCCGAGGTCCCCAGACCTCGGCGTTCACGTTCGCCGTCGGCCGGACCGTCAGGTCGAGCTTGCTGCCCGCCGGGACCCAGACGCGGTAGACGTCCTTGACGTCCTCGGTCACGTCAAGCCGCGCCGTCAGGCGCGATCGCGACCGCTGCGGCGTCGTCAGCGGATAGTGGCCCGCACGGAAGAGCCCGTTCGGCCGGACGAGATAGACGTCGTCGTTCGGCTCCTGGGGATCGACTCGCGGTGCGGTTGCGCGCGCCGCCGCGGGCAGGTTGAGCAGCCCGAAGCCGGTGTCGACGTCCCGGCCGGGCTCGCCGACGTCGCGGGCGGTGCCGCGCAGGAGCTCGAAGATCTGCGTCTTGTCGAGCTTCGGCCTGGCCGTCCAGAGTGCGGCCGCGGCGCCCGAGACCAGGGGCGCGGAGAAGCTCGTGCCGCCAAGGGTGAGGTAGCCCTCCGGCACGAGCGACCTCGGCGCGGCGACCGGTATGTCCAGCCCGGGGGCGACGAGATCGAGCGCCGGCGACGCGCTGGAGAAGACGGTCACCTCGTCGTTCTCGTCCGTGGCGCCGACCGTGAGCACGTGGGGATAGCTCGCCGGGTACTCCGGGATGCTCAAGAGTTCGCGCAGGTTCCCTGACGAGGCGACGATCAGCGAGCCGGCCCCGAACGCGGCCAGGATCGCGTGCTCCTCGACCGGAAAGAGCGTCGCGCCGCCGAAGCTGATGTTCACGACGCCGCGCCCGTGCCGGATGACGTAACCGAGCGCCTGGAGCTCGTCACCGAGCGACGGAATGCCGTTCGGGCTGATGTCCCAGTTGCGCAGCCTCGCGCGCGGGTAGACGCCGACCACGCCGACTCCGTTCGAGGGCGCGGCTGCAACCGAGGCGACGGCCGTGCCGTGGAGCTCGGACTCGTCCTCGGAGAAGGTCTGCCGATTGAGGACGCTCGTGTTCGGGCGGCGGCGAAACTCCTCGTGCGAGACGTCGAGGCCCGAGTCGATCACCGTCAGCGGCACCCCCGGCCCCGGCGGCGTCCACCGGTCCCGGCCGATGTGGCCTATCCACCACTCGTCCGCGGCGAGCGGGTCGGCGAGGTGTGGCGCGAGGAGGCTCCACAGGTCAGGTCCAAGGGGAGCGTCGGGCGTGATCGAGCGAACGAGGCCCGCGCGCATCAGTCGAGGCAGCAGCGGCAACGCCCGGCTCGTGGGCAGCCGCCAGAGCTGGAGCTCCGGCACGATCAGCCGGCCTCCGGCCAGCCTGAGCGAGGGGGTCGCCGCCGGGCCGCGGACGCGGTCGAGCTCGACGATCGTGCGCGGGTAGAGGAGCAGGCTGTGCAGCCGGGATGCTCGCGGCAGCGGATCGGGCAGGAGCGGGCGGCCGGCACGCGACTGGGCCGCCCCGGCAGGGGAGCAGCACACCAGCACCGCAACCCAGATCACTGCCACCCTGCGCAAGCCCGGCAGACACTACTCCGGGCCGCGCCGCGCGACTAGAGGGATCTCTATTTGCCCGAAGCCGCGATGCTGAGCGAGTAGCCGGCCGAGGCGACCTTCCTGGCGAGGAAGACGTCGACGTAGACGTACTGGCCGACGCTTCGGCCGCGAAGGGTGACGCGCTCGAACCTCGGGCCGGCGTGGGCGGAGGCGCCGAGCAGGTCGCGCCTCGCCGCCGCTCCCGTCTCCA
>DASXQY010000011.1:0-2316 GCA_036506915.1 Gaiellaceae bacterium
GATGCCGTTGTGAAACTGGAACATGCCCGGCCCCTGGAGGCCGTCGGTGAGGAGCGTGTTCCAGAAGCGCGTGCGCGGATCGCCGAAGTTGGCCCGGATCGGGTGCTGTTTGTCGAACGGCCTGATCGGCCACGGATAGGCCGAAGCAGTCGTGGTCGCGCACAGCGCGACCACGAGGACGGCGAGTATGAGAAAGAGGCGCCCGCGCACGGCTCGTTAGACGGATCGGCCGGCCGAAGGTTAGCCCTGCCGTACGACGGCGTACAGCCCGCCTCAGCGGTGGGATTCGTTCGCTACCGAGAAGGCGATGAAGGCGACCGAACGATTCCCGCGAGTGTCGCTGACCTCCACCTGCAAGCGGTACGACCCGTCCTCGAGGGAAGTCGTGTCAAAGGCGCGCATGAGGTTGAAGCAGAACAGCCCGGGCTCTCCCTTGTGGTTTTGCCTCGTCGCCGGCGAGTAGATTCGGCGAAAGGCGGACGGGGGCATCAGCTCGGTCCGGAAGTCCGCAGCCGTGTGCCAATCGATGACCGGCACGCCTTCCTTCAGGACGCGCGACCGGACGAGCGCCGGCGTGACGGGCTCGTCGTGCCACGGGCCCGCGATTCGCGGAGTCGTCGTGTCGAACGCATCGGCCACGAGCGTCACGCGGCCGTGCAGGGGACCCGGTTTCCCGCGATCCGTTCCGGCGGCGACGACGGTCGGCGGCGTCAGGTCGCGGTAGGGCTCGAGCCCGCCCGGTCGCAAGGGATTCACGTAGCGGTGCGAGTGACTCTCGGCGAAGTGGACGTGGCCCCAGCCCGTCATGACGTGGCCGAGCAGCTGGTGACGAGCCACGTACTGGCCTCGTGTGACGGCGGCGCGAATGTGCCAGTAGCCGAAGACGCGGCCGTCCGAGACGACCGCGACCGACTCTCCGGCCAGCCAAACCCGGCCGGGAGCGACGGCGTAGACGGCGGCCCCGTCGGGCGCGGCGATGTCGATCCCAAAATGGAAGACGTGCTCGTACCGCCCGATCCGAGGATCATCGAAGAACGCGCGGACGGGGTGCTGCCGATTGAAAGGTTTCACCGGCCAGTCGTACGAGCCGGCAAGAGGTGCGGCCGCGCCGACGAAGCGTGTTTGCGGAGGTGCGGACGGCGCGGACGCCAGAGTCCGGGCCGCCGAGGCGCCGGCACACGTGCTGACCGCAGCGTTGGCAGCACGCATCGATCGCGCCTGCGCGGAAGCGTCGACGTCGAAGACGGCCGTCACGAGGACCGCCGTCAGGGCGGTCAGAAGCAGAAGGGCGGGGCGGCACGTGCGGTGCGGCGCCGCGGACGGGAGGTGCGAGTTGGTAGCCATGCGGCCACCGTCCGGCGAGGCCTCAACCGAACCCTCAGCGCGGCCTAACGGGCCGCTAACGCGAGCGAGGCGGGATTAGGAGCCGGTTAGAGCGGGGCGCGACAGTGCGAGCTCGGCCTCCCTCGGCCGGGGTACGCGCCGCTATTCAAAGGATTGAATCCGTGTTACAACCGTCACATGCCTGACTTTCGGATCTTGGGTCCGCTGGAGGTCTCGGATGAGACAGGGCCGCTCCTGCTCGGCGGACAGAAGCAGCGCGCCGTGCTGGCCCTGCTGCTCCTGGATGCGGACCGGGTCGTTTCCGTGGACCGCCTCGTCGAGGCTCTCTGGGGTGAACAACCGCCGCGGACGGCCGTGACATCCCTGCAGAACTTCGTCTCCCAGCTACGGAAGTCGCTCGGGCCCGAGATCCTGGAGACCAAGCCGCCCGGTTATCGCCTGCGTGTCCGCAAGGGTGAGCTCGATCTGGACCGCTTCCGGGTTGCGGTCGAGAACGCTCGGGCATTGGAGCCGGCGCAACGGGCCGCGAAGCTCTGTGAGGCCCTAGGGTTCTGGCGCGGGCCTCCCCTGGCCGACTTCGCGTTCGAGTCGTTCGCGCAACCCCACATTGCGCACCTCGAGGAGCTTCGTCTGGCGACCCTCGAGGAGCGGGTTGAGGCGGATCTCGAGGCGGGGCGCCACGGCGCACTCGTCGGCGAGCTCGAGGCCCTCGTCGAGGAGCATCCTGTGCGGGAGCGGCTGCGGGGCCAGTACATGCTCGCGCTGTACCGCTCGGGTCGGCAGGCGGAGGCACTGCAGGCCTATCAGGAGGGACGCAGATTTCTCGTCGAGCAGCTCGGGATCGAGCCCAGCCGCGACCTCCAGCAGCTGCACGGTGCCATTCTCAGGCAGGAAGCAGGGCTCCAGGCTCCCGGTGCGGCTCCTCCGTCCGAGGATCACTTCGACCAGGTCCTGCGCGCGCTGTTCGAGGGT
>DASXQY010000012.1:0-7435 GCA_036506915.1 Gaiellaceae bacterium
TACCTCCTGTGCCGGGCCGGGGCTGTTCCAGCAGCGCCCGGCCATTTATGATCTGACGAGCTGAAACTTAGCAGAGAAAACGGCTTGCTCAAGCCGTTTTCTGGCGCCTAGAACGGTAGAAGGCTCAGGAGAATGACCCGCCAGCTCGGCTCGCGGAGCGAGCTGCCTCCTGGGTGCGTGCCAGAGTGGAGATGTGCGCCAAGGCAGAGACGGCCTCACGTTCTCCCCCTCCGATCTCAATGCGTTCCTCGCGTGCCCGCACCTGACGACGCTCCAGTTGGCCGTCGCGCGCAGTGAGCTCGAGAAGCCCTACCGCGTCAACCTCCACGCCGAGCTGATCCGGCGAAAGGGCGACGAGCACGAGCGGCGGTATCTCGACGAGCTCCGGGCGCAGGGCAACGCAATTGCCGAGCCCGCGACCGCCGACGAAACCGAAGAAGCGATCCGCGCTGCCGAGGTCGACATCATCTACCAGGCCCAGCTCGAGCACGATGGCTGGCGCGGGATCGCCGACTTCCTGGAGCGCCTCCCTGACGGCTCCTACGAGGTCGTAGACACGAAGCTCGCGCGCCACGCGCGGCCCGAGCACGTCCTCCAGCTCTGCTTCTACACCGAGCAGCTCGCGCGCATCCAGGGCCGCCCGCCCGAGCTCATGCACGTCGTCACCGGGCTCAACGAGCGCGAGACCTTCCGCCCCGAGGACTACGGCGCCTACTACCGGCGCCTCCGACAGCGCTTCGTCCAAGCCGTTGAATCAGGCGCCCCGACCTACCCGTACCCGGTCGAGCACTGCGGCCTCTGCGACTTCCTCGAGCTCTGCGAGAAGCAGTGGGAAGAGGACGACCACCTGACGCTCGTCGCGGGCGTCTCGCGCCTCCAGGTCGAGCGGCTCACGAAAGCCCACATCGACACGCTCACCGCCCTCGCTGAGGCGGACCCCGAGATGAAGGTCCCGAGCATGCGCGCCACGACCTTCCAGGGCCTCCGCCACCAGGCCTCGCTCCAGCTCCACTACCGGCGCACACACGAGCACAAGGTCGACCTCCTCCCGCAGGAGGAAGAGCGCGGTTTCAACCTCATGCCGGAGCCCTCGCCGGGCGACATCTGGCTCGACTTCGAGGGCGACCCCTGGTACGAGCCCGGGCGGGGGCTCGAGTTCCTCTTCGGCTGGGTCGAGCTCGCGGAGAACGGCGAGGAGCTCTACCGCACCCTCTGGGCCCGCGACCGCGACGAGGAGCGGAGCGCCTTCGAGCAGCTCGTCGACTACCTCGTCGAGCGCCGCCGGCGCTTCCCCGGCATGCACGTCTACCACTACGCGCAGTACGAGCGCACCGCGCTCACGCGCCTCGCGGGCGAGCACGGGACGCGCGAGGAGGAGGTGGACGACCTTCTGCGCGGCGAGGTGCTCGTCGACCTCTTCCGCGTGACGAAGCAGGCGCTCCGCGCGTCGGTGCCCGGCTACTCGATCAAGCGGGTGGAGGAGCTCTACGGCTTCGTCCGCGAGGCGGAGATCGGCGGCGGGAGCCAGGCCGTCTACGACTTCGAGACCTGGCTCGAGACCGGGGAGGGCTCGCTCCTCGACCGCATCGCGGCCTACAACCGCGAGGATTGCCTCTCGACTCTCGGGCTCCATCGCTGGCTCCTCGAATTGCGCCCGGACATCCCCGGGCGGGCGCCGCCCGACGAGCGCGAACGCTCGGAGGAGGCCGAGAAGCGGGACGAGGAGCGCGACCGCGTCCGTGACGAGCTTCTCGCCGGGGCGGAGGAGGGCCAGCCGCGCTGGCTCCTCGCGCAGCTCCTCGACTACCACCGCCGCGAAGGACGGCCGCAGTGGTGGGCCTACTTCCACAACCTGACTCTCGACCCGGAGGAGCTGGAGGACTCGAGCGAGACGATCGGCGGGCTCGAGCTCGCAGGCGAGCCCGTGGAGATCAAGCAGTCCTACGAGTACACGCTCGAGTTCCCAGCGCAGGAGCACAAGATCGGCGGGCCGGCGATCGACCCGGCGACGGAGAAGCGCTACAACGTCCGCGTCGACGACGAGCAGGGGACGGTGACCTTTCGCCGCGCGGTGGCGCTCGCTGCGGAGCCGCTGCCGAAGGCGCTCATCCCGCCGGAGCCGTTCCCCACCTGGACGCAGCGCGACGCCGTTCTCCGCTTCGCCAAGGCGATGGAGTCCTATCCCGCGCTCGTCGAGGTCCTCGAACGACGGCCGCCGCGGGCTCGTCTCGACAGGACGCTCGAGGAGGCCGCTCTCTCACTCGACGGGAGCTACCTCCCGGTGCAGGGGCCGCCCGGCTCGGGGAAGACGTGGAACGGCGCGCGCATGGCGATCACGCTTATGCGGGAGGGCCGGCGCGTGGGCGTGACGGCGCTCAGCCACAAGGCGATCCACAAGTTCCTCGAGGAGGTCGAGGACGCGGCGCTCGAGGCCGGCTTCGAGTTTCGAGGCCTCAAGAAGTGCGGGGAGGACCCGGGGACTCAGTACGAGGGTCGCGGGCTCATCGCGAACGAGCGGGAGAACGACGGGATGCTCGACGAGGACGCGCAGCTTATCGCCGGCACGTCCTACCTTTTCGCGCGCGCGGAGCTCGATCAGCACGTGGACGCCCTCTTCGTGGACGAGGGCGGGCAGTTTTCTTTGGCCGATGCGCTCGCCGTCGGGACGGCGGCGCGAAACCTCGTCCTCCTCGGTGATCCGAACCAGCTGCCGCAGGTCTCTCAGGGCTCGCATCCGCCAGGGGCGGACGCGTCCGTGCTGGGCCATTTACTCGGCGAGGACGAGACGCTGCGGCCCGGGATGGGCGTCTTCCTCGAGCACACGTGGCGGTTGCGTCCCGAGGTAAACGTTTACGTCTCGGAGACCTTCTACGAAGGACGGCTGGAGCCGGCTGAGGTGACTTCGACCCGTTCGATCGCCGACGGGAGCGGGGTGCGCTTCCTTCCGGTCACGCATTCCGGGCATCGGACGGCTGCGCCCGAGGAGGCGAAAGAGGTGGCCTCGGAGATCGAGCGGATGGTCGGGACGCCATACGAGGAGAACGGCGTCGAGCGACCGCTTGGCTACGGCGACTTCATCGTGGTCGCGCCCTACAACTCCCACGTGCGTTGCCTGCGCGAGGCACTGCCTGACGCGGTGCGCGTCGGCACCGTGGACAAGTTCCAGGGCCAGGAGGCGACGGTGTCCTTCTTCTCGATGGCGAGCTCGAGCGGGGAGGATGTGCCGCGCGGCATCGACTTCCTCTTCTCACGAAACCGGCTGAACGTTGCGGTGTCGCGTGCACGATGCCTCGCCTACGTCATCGCGAGCCCGCGGCTGCTCGACACGGAGTGCCGCACCGTGGAGCAGATGAGGCTCGTGAACGCGCTGTGTCGCTTCGCGGAGTTCGCTGACAGCGAATGACCTGGAAGCGAAGAGGGCCGCTTCGGCGGCCCTCTTCGCTTCCTCTGCGAAGGCCGTGTTCGGGCGCTGGTTGACAGCGGCGGAGCGCCATAGGAGCATTCGCGCCAGGGGGAAGGCCGTTCTACGACGGGAGGTAGACGATGCGAAGGAAGTTTGCGGCTACGGCTTCCGCTGCTCTGATTGCCGCGGTAGGTGCGGGCTCTGCGCTCGCGGGTGAGGTGCAGGGGCCTCCGGGGGCCGCCAACCAGCCCGGCACGCCCACGCCAATTGCGGACGGTGTCGCGGCGTCCGCGTGCGCGTTCAACGGGCTGAACGACTACGTGCAGGGCCAGAAGCTCCGCATCACCCAGAACTACGGCACGAATATTCAGCTGGGCCTCGATCCTGCGATCTTCGGGTTCCCGGGCACAGGATGCAATCCGACGCGGGCCGGCTGATTCGGCCGAGAACGCGGGTCACACTAGATGGATCTCGCTGGCCCCGGAGTGTTCCGGGGCCAGTGCTTTATGGATGATCCAGAAACGAGGAGGGCCGCTCCTGCGGCCCTCCCTTTGGATGACATCGCTGGCAGCTCAGGACGTCACGAGCAGGCAAACATAGGCTCGTCGAACGCGGCTTTGACGCCGGTCGGGCTCACGGTCAAGTGGGCGACCTCCCGAATCGTGAGGAACGTGTTATCGGTGCCCCTAATACGGAGGTGGGTCGCCATGGTCGTGACGAAGGTTCGGCTCGTGCTCTTCTCGCTGAACGCGAAGGTCTCGTGCCCCGCGTAGGCGATCTCCCCGGGATCATCGGGTGTGAACGTCACGCTGGTCGTGCCGTGGCCGGTCAGGCGGGTGCTTCCATCGGCGAGCGTCGTGATGTGGAAGACGTCCTGCTCGTCGTCGACGATGGTTCCCGTCGTCCCGGTGCAGGGATTGTTCTCGCCGGGGTTGACGTCGATCTGACGCGCCACGACGGTGATCGTTTCGGCCGGCGCCGCGAGGGCCGCCGGAGCCAGCGCAAGAGCGACGACGGCTAGCGCGGCGAAGAGGAGCCGACCTCCGCGCCCGCTCATGCCGGCCTTCCGGAGGAGACGGACCGCCGGCGGACGTGCTGCGCGATGACAGCGATTGCGAGGTAGAGCGCGAGCAGGACGGCCAGGCTCCAGCCGAAGAGCCCGACATCCGTCGCCAGTCCGAGGACGAGCCCCGCAAAGGCGACGAGAGCGACGATGACCACGAGGGAGCGAGACGGATTCAGCATCACTTCTCCTTTCAGAGCGACTTGCCTGTCGAGTTCCGAGCCTAGGAGGCCGGGTGGACCGTGTCGTCTGTCGTGATGCCGAACTTCGCCTCTGCCGAAAGAGGGATCTTTTCGCGCCCTCATCTCTGTCCTTAGGCCGATGACGAACGCGCGCCCACGCGTTACGGTCAGACGCGTGAAGTGGTTCCGAAGAGCCTGGCGCCTAGTCGAGCGGCATCCGTTTGCGAGCGATGCCGCGATCGCGGTCGCGCTTGCGGCCTTCGTCTTCTCGGATCTCCTCGGGTCAGGCGATTACTACACGGCGTCGAAGGCCATTTACGTGCCGGCTGCGCTGCTCATGACGCTGCCGCTCGCGTGGCGCCGGAAAGCGCCGCTCCCAGTCGCCGCGATCGTGATGGGCGCGCTCGTCTTCGAGTCACTCGCGGTGGGGTCGGCCCCGACGCCGGACACCCAGCTCGTGGGTTGGCTGCTGGCCATCTACACCGTGGCCGCACATTGCGACGGGGTTGCCGCCCTCGCCGGTGGGGCCATGGCTCTCGCCGCGGGACTGATCTGGATGGGGATCGGCGACTTCCTCTTCCCGGTCGTCGTCTTCGGGGGAGCGTGGCTCGCGGGTCGCCTCGTTCGCCAGCGCGACGTCCACGCGCAGGTCGCTGAGGAGCGGTCCGCAGCACTCGCCCGGGAACGTGAGGCCAATGTCCGAGCCGCCTCCGCCGAGGAGCGGGCGCGAATCGCCCGCGAGCTGCACGACGTTCTCTCGCACAGCGTGAGCGTGATGGTTGTCCAGGCCGGCGCTGAGCGGATGGCGCTGGGAAGTGGAAAGCCAGTCACGGCGGAGGCGCTGGAGGCGATCGAGAAGACCGGTCGGCAGGCGCTGACGGAGATGAGGCGACTGTTGGGGATGCTGCGTGTCTCCGACGAGCCGCCGGCCCATGCGCCTCAGCCGACGCTGGCCGAGCTCGACGAGCTGGTGGCGCAGGTGCGTGAGGCCGGGGTTCCCGTCGAGCTGCACATCGAGGGCCCGCAGGTCGCGCTTCCCCCCGGGGTGGCGGTGTCGGCGTACCGCATCGTCCAGGAGGCGCTCACGAACGTCCTCAAGCACGCCGGGCCGGCGCACGCGCGGGTGATTGTCCGCTACGCGAGCGGGGAGCTCGAGCTCGAGATCGCGGACGACGGGCAAGGCCCGCGGGAGGCGGGCGACGCAGGTCACGGGCTCGTCGGCATGCGCGAGCGGGTTGCGCTCTACGACGGCGACTTCGACGCAGGCGCTCGCAACGGCGGCGGCTTCGTCGTCCGCGTCCGCCTTCCCCTCGCTGCAGTGCACGAGTGACCCTCCGAGTTCTCATCGCGGACGACCAGACGCTCGTCCGCGCAGGCTTTCGGAAGATCCTCGAGGCCGACGCTGAGATCGAGGTGGTCGGCGAAGCCGCCGACGGGCTCGAGGCGGTCGAAGCCGCCCGCGCGCTCGCGCCCGACGTCGTCCTCATGGACATCCGCATGCCGCGCCTGGACGGGCTCGAAGCGACAAGGCAACTTGTCGACCAGGGGAACGACGGCCCCCGCGTCCTCGTGCTCACGACCTTCGGGCTCGACGAGTACGTGTACGACGCGCTCCGCGCAGGCGCGAGCGGGTTTCTGCTCAAGGACGTCCCTCCGGAGCAGCTGCTCGCAGGCGTTCACGTCGTTGCCCGTGGTGACGCGCTCCTCGATCCCGCGATCACTCGATCCGTCATCGAGGAGTTCGCGGCCAAACCGGCGGTACGCCGCGAGCTGGCTGCGAGGTTGGACGAGCTCACCCCGCGCGAACGCGAGGTCTTCTCCCTAGTAGCCCGCGGGCTCTCGAATGCCGAGATCGCCCGGGAGCTGGTGGTGAGCGAGGGCACCGTCAAGAGCCACGTTGCGCATGTGCTGCTGAAGCTCGGCCTCCGAGATCGCGTCCAGTCGGTGATCTACGCCTACGAGTCCGGAGTCGTGCAGCCGCGAGCCTAGAACTCGAAGCTCGCGGCCCATACCCTTTCTGGCGTGACGGACGTCACTTCTGCGAAGGCGATGACGCTAGAGGAAGTTCGTTCCGCCTTGACCGGGGAGAGCGCTGAGCTGGCCCGACGGCGGCGAGCATTCCGACGGATCCCTTCCCCTCCACGCTGCAAGCTGTGCGCGGCGCCGTTCGCCGGAGTGGGAGGCTTTGTCCTCCGGCCCGGTGGCTTCAAGCGTTCCCCTGGCAATCCGGCCCTGTGCACCAAATGCGTGACCGAGCTTCGCAAACGAGGGATGAGCGGCGTCGAGATTCCGGTCACGCTGCTCTTCTCGGATGTCCGCGGCTCGACGGCGATGGGCGAACTTCTGCGCCCAACCGAGTTTCACGAGTTCCTCGACCGCTTCTATCGGCTGGCCTCCGACGCGGTCCTTGCCCACGACGGCCTCGTTGACAAGGTCGTGGGCGACGAGATCGTCGCGCTCTTCTTCGGGGGGATCAGCGGGCCGGACCACCCCGGAGCCGCGGTTGCGGCCGCAGTTGAGCTGGCCGAGCGGGCTGCACGGGCAGACGCCACGCCGTCGGGGCCAATCCCGGTGGGAACCGCCGTCCACACGGGCGAGGCATTCGTCGGAGCGACGGGGCCGGCCGGGACGGTCGAGGACTTCACCGCGCTCGGCGACGTCGTCAACACCGCGGCTCGGCTCGCAGCGGCGGCCCGCGCGGGCGAGGTGATGGCCAGCGTTGCGGCCGCGGAGGCCGCTGGCTTGCCGAGCGGAGAGCGAAGGACGATCGACATACGCGGCCGTGCG
>DASXQY010000013.1:0-8536 GCA_036506915.1 Gaiellaceae bacterium
ACGCAGCCCCGGTACCCGGCGGCGATGACCGCATCTCGCCTGATGTTGTCCCCTCTAACGACTAGCCGGGGGGAGCCGAAGCCGGCAAAGCCGGCAGCGGCGGTGGAGCGGCACTCTCCTGGGGGACTCGGTGCCCCTCACGGTCCGACACCGGACCACAGTCTTCTAGTACGTGAAGCTCACCGTGCCGGACACTCTCGCCTTGTAGGCGACACAGCGGCCGAGGAGCCGGTGCCGGTAATGGGTCAGCGTCACCCTGAAGTTGCCGGAGCCGTTTGACGTCGTCGGCGTCGAGACAGCCTTCAGCGTGTCGGCGACCAGGTACTTCTGGTTCGTGCAGTTCGCTCCGCGGTCGAGGGTCGTGATCTTGCCTCCGTGGTGCGTGAAGGTCCCGACGACCGCATCGACCGAGCTGCCGGGACCGCGAATCGTCATCGCAAACGAGCCGCCGTTGACGTAGGTCGGGTCGGAGCCGAGCCGGTCGTGCTTCACGGTCGCGTTCCAGTACCCCGTCCCGCCTGCGTCCCCAGTGCCGTTGCCGGCGAAGGAACCGACCGTCGAGGTGAAGGCGTACTCGTAGCCGACGATGTTGAAGCTGGTCGAGACCGGTGCTGAGGAAGCCGCCGCTGGAAGCGCCACTGCCGCGAGGGCGAAAGGTATGACCAGTGACCAGGGAGACATTGTCATAGCTCGCCGGATAAGACCCGCTTTCCGCAGGCGAAGTTAGGAGGGGCCACGTCGGCGAAGTCCTCGTGTCAAGGCTTTGGCAACCGCCTCGCCGTCCTTGGCAGCGCGCCGACGATCGGTACAGCCGCCAGAGCGGCGGAGTCAACAAGTATTGGGCCCAAACAGATGTTGACTGTGCAATAAAGGAGATCGTGATGACTGAGCTTCCTGGTCAAACCGAGGTGCTGGTGGTGGGTGCGGGGCCGGTGGGGTTGGCAGTTGCCGCCTCGTTGGCCGGGCATGGCCATGACGTAACGGTGGTTGACGGGCAGGCCACAGGAGCCAATACCTCACGCGCCGCTGTCGTGCACGCCCGGACCCTCGAGATGCTCGAGCGGATCGGCGTCTCGAAGCGACTGGCGGGGCTCGGTATCCAGGCTCGGAAGTTCAGCATCCGCGATGGTGATCGCGAGCTCGTGCCGGTCCGGTTCGACCGGCTCCCGACGGACTATCCGTACACGCTGATGGTCCCGCAGAACATCACCGAGCAGGTCCTGCTCGACCGCCTCGAGGAGCTCGGCGGCAAGGTCCACCGCCCGTACCTCGCCACCGGGGTGAGCCAGACCGCCGACGGTGCCGAGATCACGCTGGACAGCGGCGACATGATCAAGGCGCAGTACGTCGTTGCGGCCGACGGCATGAACAGCACGATCCGCGATTTGGCCGGACTCGGGCACGACGGCGACGATGCGCTGTCGCTGTCGTTCACGTTGGCTGACGTCCGGGTGGAGGGCGGCCTGCCGGGGGACCAGGTCCTGCTGTTCTTCTCTACACCCGGCATGTTGGTCGTGGCGCCGCTCCCGGATGGATCGTTCCGGCTCGTGGCCGAAGTCGACGATGCGCCAGAGCAGCCGGACGTCGCCTATGCGCAGCGCCTGCTCGACACCCGGGGGCCGCGTCGTACGACGGTGAGGGTGACTGAAGTGATCTGGGGCTCCAGGTTTCGGATCCACGAGCAGGTGGCCGACGAATACCGGGCCGGGCGGGTACTGCTCGCCGGCGACGCCGCACATACGCACAGCCCGGCAGGTGGGCAAGGCATGAACCTCGGCCTGCGTGATGCGGTGACTCTCGGGGATGCGCTCTCGGTCGCGCTGCGGGAAGGTCGCGAGGACAAGCTTGCCGAGTACGCGGCCGACAGTCGTGCCGAGGCCATGCGTGTGGTGGCACTTGCCCATCGGCTCACCCGACTGGCCACTGCCCCGCCGGCGGTTCGCCCGCTGCGCAATGTGGCGCTACGCCTCCTCGCACGCGTGCCGGCCTTCCGCCGCCGCCTGGCCGAGCAGCTCTCCGCCATCGGCCACCGCTGAGGCAGACGGCGGAGCAGTCGTCTGGAACGCCTGAGCTCGGCCACCACGAGCCGGCCAAACGGGGTCCGACACCGTGCCTCGACCCAGCCCCGGCAGGCGGCGTCGAGGAGCGCCATCAGGCCAGACGCGCCGCGGCGGTCTGCCGCAGGGCTACGGCGGCGCGGCCGCGCGAGCCGGCTACGGCGCGAGGACGGGTAAGTGATGGCCGCCCTGGCGTCATGACACCGACGGTTCGCCGGCGGCCTCAGGAGCGGCTCAAGCCCGCGGTGTCGCCGGGGCTCATCGGTCGCGTGCGTCTCGGCGCCTTCGTCTAGGGTCCGCTCGTGCGGTTCGACCGCCACACGCTCGTGCTGCTCGTGCGTCCGCTCGACGCGCCGGAGCTCTCCGAGGAGAAGGCGGCCGAGCTTCAGGACCGGCACCTCGCCTTCCGCGCCGACCTGCGCGACCGGGGAGTCCTCGTCGGCGGAGGCCCACTTCTGGACCAGGACGACGAGCGTCTGCGCGGCATCTCGATCATGTCCGTCGACCTGCAGACGGCGCGCCGGCTCTCCGAGGAGGATCCCGCTGTGCAGGCTGGCCGCCTGGCCGTTCAGGTGATGACGTGGATGGTGCCGGTCGGCAACCTCCGCTTCGAGGACGCGACGGCGCCGCGGTCGATGGCCGAGGCGGAGGCCGACGCGGACTAGGCGGGCGCCGGCTCGCGGGCAACCGCGCCGCCGACCGTGGTTCTGATATCGCCGTCTCCTCGTCGACGCCGAGCCCGTCCGCGATCTCGCGCAGCGTCGCCGCCTCGTCCGCGAACGGCGGCCGATAGCGCAGGCGTAGAAATTGGTGTCAGGTCTTGCATTGGCGCATGCTCACTTGCGAGACCTGACACTGGGCTCCGGCGGCTAGTGCTCGCGGTCGATCTTGCCTTGGATCGCTCGTTCTAGGCGCACAAGGGGTTGAGAAAGTCGCCCGTGGCTCGCAGCTCCTTCAGCGCATTCAGAACACGCTCGTCTTGGCTGATCCCGAGCCGCCCCGTCGTATCCTCGCCAAGCCTCGTCGCCCGCTCGATCTTGCCGTTCATTCTTGCTCGGCGCGCTGAACGGCCTGTCAGGCGGATGTATCGGCCTTGGGCTTGCGCCCGCGCTGCGCAGTTTTCTTCCCTCGAAGGACTGGTGTCAGGTCAGGCCTGTCGTTCGGGTGGAGCGGCATCAGCCCTCTGCGCGCCTTGCGAGGGCTGCGAGAACCTCGGGGAAGTCACCGCTGATCTGCGGACCGAGCTCGGAGCCGAGGCTGTCGGCGTCCTGGCCGGTGATCTCCATGCGGTAGACGACGCGTGAGAGATCGGCGTCCACGCGCTCGACCTGGTGAGTGGTGCGCACCTTCACGCTGCCGAGGTTGGCCTCGTCGACGAACAGTTCCGGCTCCACGGCCTCGGCGATGCGCAGATCGACCGATTCGCCGTCGACCGACGTCATCCGGATCGTGCTCCCGGCGACGAACGCGCCTGCGAGCTCGGCCCGCGCGAGATCCAGGTTCCACTCAGGCCAGTGCGCCACGTCTGCCCACAACCGCCAGATCAGCTTCCGGCGCCGCAGTCGTCTCGATACTGTGCTCAGTTGCCCACATCGAAGCACCTCCCGAAATAGTCGTTGTTGGGGCCACGGTGGCCGAGTCAGCCAGCGGGCGGTTCGGCTGTCCACATGGCGGACGCCTTTCGGGCCTCCGCCTTCGCCAGGTCTGACGGCTTCAGCGGGCTGGGCTGCTCGTAGGCCTGCGGGCCGGCGCCCTTGACGGCCGCGACGATATGGTCGATCAGCTGGACGACGCGAACGCTCGCCGCGATCAGCGCGCACGGAGGGACGATCAAGCCGACGCCGACGGCCGCCGCGACCCACATCCACCAGGAGAGCGAAGGATCGGCGGTCGGTGCGAGCCGCCACGCGAATCCGAGCAGGAACAGAACGATGGCCGCGATCCCAGCCCACAGCGGGGATAGCCACGGGAGAAGGCCGGTCGCCCACAGGACGGCAGCCCAGAACGCGACCAGGTGCGCGAAGAAGAGGAGGCAAAGCTTCTTCTTGTGACTCCACATCGTCCCGCCGACGGCGACCGCCGCCCACATCAGACGGTGGCGCATCCAGTTGTTCCCGCTCTCCTCGACGGCTCGGAAGAAGACGGTGTCGGCCTCCACCCGCTCCGGCAGCGTCATGCCCGGCCGGACGAGACGGTCGTGCAGCAGCGCCGCCGTCGTGTGCTGGCCATAGCTTGCGACGAGCCACCTCAGGATCCACGGAACGGACGCGAGGTCGGTGACGTCGTTCGGATCGTTCGGATCGCTCGCCGGCACGTCGTACTCCTTGCCGGCGGCGTCGATGTACTTGAACGGCACGAGGACGCGGAACTGGGTGTCGTCGACCTGCTCGAGCACGACCCGTGCCGGGCCGTCGCCTGCGGGATTACTGAACGGCACTCCGCCCCTCCACGCGCGGATTCGCGGCGAGCATACGCCTGGCCGTCGCGGAAATCGACCTCCGCTACCCGGTCGGGCCGCGCCAGTCGCTCGCCCAGATCGGCGGCGCGTAAGGCTCGCCGGGGCGGCCGCCGACGATGAAGAGCATTGTCGGGGTCTCGAGCGCGACCGCCTCGCGCTTGACGCCCGGCCGCGCGACGAGAAGGTCGCCCGGTCCGAGCTCGACCGGCTCGCCGTCGCAGACGAAACGCGCCCGCCCCTCCACGACGAGGTAGAGCTCCTCCTGTTGCTCGCCCTCGCCCAGCTCGTCGTGCGGCACGACCAGCAGCTCGCCCTCGTGCGCTTCGAAGGCGTTCACCCCGAACGACTCCACGCCGAGGAAGCCGCGCAGGTCGTGCGTCTTGCGGTTGTCGTGCTGAAACCGCTCCCCCGCGTCGGCCCAGCGCTCGAGGATGTGCGGCGCGCGCTGCTCCATTCCCCGGCGATAGTCCTCGCGCGAGAAGCCGGGCGCTTCCGAGGAGGCGGGCACGTCCCGAAGCCGCGCGATCCTCCAGCCGGGATCGTTCACGCCGCCAGCCTACCCCGGCCCGTGCGAGCCTATGATCGCCGCATGGCGAAGCGCCGTCAGTACTTCAAGGACTACGTCCTGCTCGAGCTCGCCGTCGCGAATGCCTTTGCGAGCCAGGCCTTCGACCGCGAGCTCGTTCGCCTGGGCTTGAACCCCGCTACGCAAGTCGGCTTGCTGGCGCTGATCCACCAGGACGGTCCGATCACCCCCACCGGGCTGGAGCAGCGGAGCGCGTTCCCATCGACCACCTTGCGCGAACGGGTGCAGGGGCTGATCGAGGCGGGCCTCGTCGAGCGGATCCCGAACGAGGCCGACCGGCGGTCGCACTTCCTCGACACCACTCCGGCGGGGGACGACTTCCTTCGCGCGGCGATGCCGGCGGCACGCGCGGCCGAGCAGGCTCTCGGCGAGCGGACGGAGACCTCGATGGACGAGTACCGCAGGCTGCTCGTCCGCCTCCGCGAGGCCTGTCAGGAGATCCTGGCGGAGGACGCTGCGGCGGAATTGAGGCGCACGGCCTCGGCCTGAGTTACCGCGGATCCGCTTGAAACTAGCGCGGATCCGCGCTAGTTTCGGCGAGCATGCACCTCCCAGTGCTCCTCGCTGCGGCGGCCGCGATCATCGCCGTTCCCCAGGCGGCCCCTGGCACCACCGCGCGGCCGCCGCAGCGGCCGGCTCCCCCGACGATCTCTGGTCCGGAAGAGACCTCGAAGGCCAAGCCGGTCTTCCGGTTCCGCTCCCGCGGAGCCGTCGGCTTTCGCTGTTCCTTCGACGCGACACCCCTTCACCGCTGCGGCTCGCGCTATTCGCAACGGCTCGGCTCCGCCCGCCACATCCTCCGGGTGGTCGCGGTCGGGCTGTCCGGCGCGCGCAGCCCCGCACGCTTCCACGTCGTGGTCATCGGGCCGCCCTCGCTGAGGTTCGTGCATCCGGCCCTGATCGCCTTCGAGCCGGGAGGAACCCTGCTCGTCGTGGAGTCGGGCCTCCACCGCGTCATGCGCGTCGATCCCGCCACCGGGGCGACGACCCGCTTCGCGGGCACGGGCCGGGAAGAATCGACGGGCGACGGAGGGCCCGCGTCGGCGGCGGGTGTAGGCCGGCCCTTCGGCGTCGCGGCCTGCCCGTCCGGCGACGTCTACCTGACGAACGAGCACCGGCTGCGGCGAGTCGACTCGTCCGGACGCATCTCGACCTCGACCGTCGCCGAGTTCGGCTCGGACGCGGGGCCGGTGACCTGCGACGCGAATGGAAATGTCTTCGTCGCGACCCATGCGCAGGTCTTTCGGTTCGATACCACCGGCGGGCGCGGCGAGCCGTGCGCAGGAACGGGAGAACAGGGCGGAGGCGGCGACGGCGGTCCCGCGCTCAGCGCGCAGATCGACACGCCGCACTCCCTCGCGATCGCACCCGGCGGCGCGCTCCTGATCGCCGACACGCTCAACAACCGCGTGCGACGGATCGACGCGGTCACGCACGTCATCACCACCGTCTCGCGCGTCGACGAGGTGTTCGGCCTCGCGATCGGGCCGGACGGGGCCACGTACGTGTCGCAGTATCGAGCCAACCGCGTCCGGCGGATCGCTCCATCGGGCGCGGCGACGACCGTCGTGGACCGAGTCCACCATCCGCTCGGGATCGCGTTCGACGCCGCCGGGACCCTCTACGTGGTCGAGGGCGACTCGCCTCGCAGCCGAATCTGGCGCGTCCGCAACGGCGTCGTCACGATCGTCCCCCGCCCGTGAAGCAGGGGGTCGTCCTCGTCGCCGGAATGGCGAGCGGCAAGATCTAGCAGGAGCGGTCGTGAGAGACTCCTCCGGTGACCGACCCCCGTGAGCGGTTCCTGATCCGGTACGCGGGCGGGTTTGCGCCGTTCGTCGCCGCCCGCGCCGAGGGGGCCTGGGTGGAGACCACGGACGGGCGGCGCGTGCTCGACTTCACCTCCGGCCAGATCTGCTCGACGCTCGGGCACAACCACCCGCGCATCGCCGCGGCGGTCCGGGAGGCGCTCGACGAGGTCGTCCACCTGAACTCGTGGATGCTCTCGGAGCCGGTCCTCGCGCTCGCCGAGCGGATGGCGTCGCTGTTCCCGGACGGGCTGGACAAGGTGATCCTGCTCAACACCGGCTCCGAGGCGAACGAGGTCGCGCTCAAGCTGGCGAAGATGCACACCGGCCGGTTCGAGGTCGTCGGCCTCGCACGGAGCTTCCACGGCCTGCTGGCAGGGATCTCGTCGGTGAACTTCTCGATGGCCCACGCGGGCTATGGGCCGCTCCTGCCCGGCGCGTTCCTCCTCCCCGCCCCGTACGCCTACCGCTGCCCGATCCGGCACTGCGACGGGGCGTGCGACTGCACCTGCCTCGAGGCGGGGTTCGAGCTCGTCGACCAGCAGTCGGTCGGCTCGCTCTGCGCGGTGATCGCCGAGCCGGTGCTCTCCGCCGGCGGGATCATCGTCCCTCCGGACGGCTACTTCCGCCGCCTGCGCAAGCTGTGCGACAACCGCGGGATGCTGCTCGTCCTCGACGAGGCCCAGACCGGGTTCGGACGGCTGGGGACGATGTTCGGGTTCGAGCACGACGGTATCGTCCCCGACTTCGTCGCCGTCTCGAAGACGCTCGGCGGCGGGATCCCGCTCGCCGCCACGATTACCACCTCCGCGATCGAGCAGGACTGCGTTGGAAAGGGCTTCCTCCACGTCACGTCGCACGTCTCCGACCCGCTGCCGGCGGCGGCCGGGCTCGCCGTGCTCGATGTGATCGAGGAGGAAGGGCTCGTCGAGCAGGCCCGCGAGCGAGGCGAGTACCTGCTCGGACGGCTGCGCGAGCTTCGGACGGCCCACGAGCAGATCGGCGACGTCCGCGGCCGCGGCCTACTGGTCGGGCTCGAGCTCGTCGAGGACCGGGAGAGCCGCCGGCCCGCCGACGCGCTCGGGGCGGCCGTGACGGCGGAATGCCTGGAGCGCGGGCTCTCGATGAACATCGTTCGCGCAGGGACGAGCGCGAACTGCTTCAGGATGGCGCCGCCGCTGACGATCTCCGAGGACGAGATCGACCTCGCGGTCGAGATGCTCGACTCCGCGCTCGCGGCCGTGCTCGCCGGGCGGCCGCAGCCCGCACACGCGTAGCGGTGACGGCCCGATCCGCGCCGCCGGGCTCGACGAGCCCGCGCTCGTTCCCCTAGTCCGAAAAATATTGATCAGGAGGCGGCGTTCGAACGCGCCGCCGGCGGCGAGGCCGACCGCGGCGGGCCCCGGAGCCCGGCCGCCGAGCAGGTCGCCGATCGGGCGTACCCGCGCACGTACGTGGACGACCGCCTCGCCATCAAGTCGCGTGCCGTCTTCAAGAACAAGCCGAGCGACCTCGGCGCCTCGGCATTCTCCTCAACCGCGGCGTTCGTCGCCGCCCAGGCGGCCGATCCGGGTGCCTGGGCGGCGCTGGGCCCGGTGACGCCTAGCGTCTCGGGCGAGGCATCGCAGTT
>DASXQY010000014.1:0-8716 GCA_036506915.1 Gaiellaceae bacterium
GCGGCGAGCGCCGCGGGCCAGAGGTCGTACCGGTAGAGCACGATCGAGCCCAGAACGAGCGGTGCCAGCGCCGCGAACCCGAGCGCCGCGGCGGCGCGCACGGTCCCGGCGCCGAGCGAGCGGAGCACCACCGCCATCGCCGCGAGCGCTCCGACGCCGCAGAGGGCCATCAGGATCTGGAACACCCGGTGGTAGACGTTGAAGCTGGGGTGCCCGATCGCCGGGAGCGCGAAGACCCCGAGCGCGCCGGGCGGATACTCCACCTCGAAGTCGCGGTAGGGAACCTGCCCGTGGTTGATCGCCTCGCCGTACCGGTGGTACTCGACCGTGTCGAGGATCAGGTGGTGCTGGTAGAAGCCCCAGTGGAGAATCCCGAGAGCGGCGAGGAACAACCCGGCGGCCGCGTACGCGAGCCGCCGCGGGTCACTCGACGCCGACCAGCTCTTGGCGAGGACGCTCAACCGGCTGCGACGCGCGCGCACGGACGGGTTCCGCCGCCGGAGCGAGCACGGCGAAGGCGGCGAACGGGAAGAACCAGGGGAGGTAGAGGTAGAACCAGTGCGTCAGCACCAGCTCGAAGCCGAGCAGGAGCGCTGCGGTCAGCGCGGCGAGCTGCAGCGGCGACTTCCGCCGCGGGACGAAGTAGACGCCTACCGCCCCGATCACGAGGAGCACCTCCAGCACCCGCTGGAGGATGTGCAGGTCGGGCAGGCCGGCGTGGTATTGCCGCCAGTCCCAGATCGAGAAGGGCGACTGGCGGTTGATCTGCGTGCTGAGCGTCCGGTCCCAGAAGACGCGCACGGCGTGGAGAAGATTCGGCTCGAGCAGGAGGACCGAGAAGGCCACGAGCGTCGCCGCCGCGAAGGCGACCGCAAAGACGCCTTTGTCGCGCGGCCGGCGCAGCCCGTCCGGGTAGGAGGCCCATAGCGGCGCCACCAGCAGCGGCGCGAACTTGGTCCAGCCGGCGAGCGCGGCGAAGACGCCTCGGGCGGCCGGGGAGGTGACCAGCCAGAAGCCCCAGATCAGGAACAGCGGCGGCAACGCGTCGTTCGTGTTCGAGTTCGCAGCGTACTGGGTGAAGGGGTAGGCGACCCAGGCGAACGCGAGCGTCGCGGCCAGGCGCGCGCCCCCAAAGCGGAGGCCGACGAGCGCGAGCCCGAGCAGGCAGAGCAGGTCGAACAGGATCGCGCTCAGGTGCGCCGCCGGAAGGTCGTCCCATTTGCCGCTCCAGCCGAGGATCAGGTACCCGGGGATGTACATCTCGTAGGCGACGGGGCCGTAGGTGTCGCCCTGCGGGTTCGCCGACTCACAGCGGCCGTTGGTCTGGATCCGGTCCCGGATCTCGCCGTCGGCATCGGGCAGCCCGCACGGCTTGAGCGTCTCCTCGACCGGGAAGTGCCCGTACGGTGCCTGTCCCCGCACGATCCGGTCGGCGCCGATCACGCCGGAGTAGCCGACGTCGATCACATTGGAGGCTTTCACGTTCAGGCCGATCCGGAACCCCGCCGTGAAGACGGTCGCGGCGGCCAGGACCCAGACCGGCCAGAGGGGTACCGAGCCCGTTGCCAGCCGGCCGCGCCAGGCGCTCCAGACCATCCGCCCGAGCAGGTAGAGCAGCGGCGGGTAGACGAGCGGAACGCTCGTGAACACGTCGCCGTGGTTGAAGAACCAGAGGGACACGGAGAAGGAGAGCAGGGCCAGGAGGTCGAGATTTCGGAGGTTGAGAGGCCGGCGGAAGTCGGCGAGCCCGATCAGGAAGAGCGCGCAGAAGCCGAGCCAGACGGGGAGGCTGTTGATCTTCTTGCCGCCGAAGGCGCCGTCGCTCCCACGCGCCATCTTCCACGCGACCTGCGGGCCCGTCCAGGCTTCGGTGACCGCGCCTCTCGAGTCGTCTACCTTGCCGATCGCGACCTCGCCGGCCTTGCCGGCCCAGACCTTCACCGTCCAGAGGCTGTCCTTGTAGGTCGCATCGGTGACGCGCAGGCGGGGTGGGTAGTGCTCGAGCCAGTCGGCGACCTTGTCGTCGTCGAGGAAGATCCGGGTCGCCTCGGACTCGGTCAGGCGCGGTTGCGGCGAGGCGGGCGAGCCCGCTTTCAGCGACCCTGGCAGCCCAGTCTGCGTCGTTGCGGCGTTGGGCGCGGCCACGGCGGGCGCGGCCAGCGCGAGGGCGGCGATGACCGTGACGAAGGCGCGGCCCATTCCGCTCAGCGTAGCTCCCCCGCCCGCTCGCTTCTCTTTGGCGCCCGTGACTCACGTCCCTGACGTGTCGCTGGGTGCACGGAGGACGCGAGGGCAGTGCTATGACGCACGCCCTCGTGGCTGGAGTGCGCCCAGCGGCGCGAGGCTCCGCGGAGGCCGGCTCCGCCGGCCGGGAGCGGAGCCGATCAGGGACGTGAGCGGAACGACCAGAGCTTGTTGCCGATGAAGTTGAGCGGGGTGACGAGGACGACGGCGATGGCCTGGGAGAGGATCTTGTCGAGGCCGAGGGCGATCAAGCCCGCCAGAAGAGCGAGGTTCGCCCCGTAGGCGATCAGGGCGACGACGAGGAAGCGCAGGCCCTGCCACCCGTAGTGGCCTCGTTGCGCGTGAAACGTCCAGAGCCGGTTCCAGGTGTAGTTGTTCGTCACGGCAACGACGAACGAGCAGGTCGCCGCGGCGGCGTAATGGAAGCCGGCCCCTTTCAGGAGCGCCGTGTAGACGGCGAGGTTGATCAGGTAGCCGCTGGCGCCGACGGCCGAGAACTTGGCGAGCTGGACCCAGTTGTGGGAGCGCCTCAAAGCCTGCCCGGCTCGCGAGCGCGAGAACACCGTGCTGGGCGAGAAGGCCATCGGCGGGCGAGCGTACCAACCGTCGCAGCCGCGGAGCCTTCGACAGGGCGAGCGACGGCTCGGGCACGACCGCCCGGCTAGTGGACCCGAAAACCGGATTCGCCTGTCGGCTCCTCGGGAAGGGCTTCCACTTCGTCGACGATCGCGCCGCCGGGCCCGCGGCGGCACCAGTCGACCATCGACTCCACCCGCTCGGGCTCCCCTTCGAAGACGGCCTCGACGCTCCCGTCGGGAGCGTTCCGGACCCATCCGGCGAGACCGAGCGACTCGGCTCGCGCACGGGTCTCGGCCCGGAAGAACACGCCCTGCACGCGCCCGCGCACACGTACCCGCATGCGCGCGCGGCTCAACCGGCGAAGCCCTCCTCCCCGACGAGCGGGACGAAGCGGCACGGCACCGAATGCACCACCGCGGGGCCCTCGGGGCTGCGGACGATCACCTCGAGCCGCTGACCGCGCCACCCGCCCACCGGGACGACCAGCCGGCCCCGCGGCCGCAGCTGCTCGTACAGGGTCTGCGGGAAATTCGGTGCCGCCGCGGCGACGGCGATGGCGTCGAACGGAGCGCGGTCGGGCAGACCGAGCGTTCCGTCGCCGACGAGCACCTCCACATCACCGTAGCCCGCCGCGGCCAGGTTCTCGCGCGCCTGCTCGGCGAGCTCCGGGATCCGCTCGATCGTGATCACGTCCGCGCCGAGCTCGGCCAGAACGGCAGCCTGGTACGCGGACCCGGTACCGACGTCCAGGACTCGCTCGCCGGGCCGGACCGCGAGCGCCTCGGAGATCCGGGCGACCATGTAGGGCTGGGAGATCGTCTGCCCGTGCCCGATCGGCAGGGCGGCGTCCTCGTAGGCACGGTGTCGCTCCGCCTCCGGCACGAACAGCTCACGCGGCACCCGCTCCATTGCCCGAAGCACCGCCCCGTCCACGATGTCGCGCCCGCGCAGCTGGAGCTCGACCATGGCGCGCCGCGCTTCGGCGGACGGGTCAGGCGGCATCCGCGAGTCCGCGCGCGTACGCGGGTGGCTCGACGCCGAAATGGGCGAGAGCGAGCGGCGCGAGGTCGACGATCCGGCGCGGCCGGCCCATCAAGCCGACCGTGAGGATCGGCACCTCCGAGTCGCCCGCGTCGAGCGAGCCGTGGCTCCCGCCCCCGAGATGGCTGCGTCCCGCCAGGTCGACGAACTCGACCCCGAGCGGAGGCGACACGATCAGGTCGCCCGCGTTCGGGTTCGCCAGGGCGGCCCAGGCCCGCTCGAGCGCGTCCGGCTGGTCGAGCAGCCCCGGGTCGCCGCTCGTCCGCCAGCCGCCGGCCGAGGGGGCGAACCGGAGCTCTTCCCCGTCCCGCCGGGCGACCGCCTCCTCGGCTTCGCGGTACAGCACAACGTCGGTGCCGACCTCTCCGTCGAGACGGCGGGCGATGTCTCCGGCGTCCTCGCGGCAACCGGGAAGCCGGTAGGCCATCCCCGCCCGGTTCGAAGCCGCGACGACCAGGCCGTCGACCTTCGCGAGGCTCGCCTCGAGCGAAACCGCGCGGTCGACGCGGGTCTGGCCGTGATCGGAGCAAACGACGACCGCATAGCGCTCCAGGAAGCCGTCCGGGCCGCCCGCGGCGTCGATCAGCGCGCCGATCGCCGCATCGCTACGAGTGAGCGCCTCCTGGGCCGCCCCCGGGCCGAACGCATGCGAGGCGAAGTCGTAGTCGGGCAGGTAGTAGAGGAGGAAATCGAAGCCGTCGCGCGTGACCAGCCAGCGGCCGACGGCCGCCGCGTACGCGTCGATCGAGCCCGCAGAGCGGCCGAAGACCGCCACGGGGGCGCCCGTCACGTCGGATTCGAACAGGTTGAAGAAGAAGAATCGCTTCGGCCCGTAGGCCGGCCGCACGAGTCCGGGCAGCAGCGGCAGGTGGCGCGAGCGGCCGCGGTAGCACGTCACGTTCACCGCGGCGGCGGTCAGGCCGGCGTCCTCGACCGCCTCGTAGACCGTCACCGCCTCGCGCCCGAGGTGCTGCTCGTTCATGTTGAAGATCGCGTCCAAAATCGAGCGGCGTGTCCCGGCGGCGCGGATCGCTGCGAAGGAGGAGCCGTACTCGACGAGCCGGCGCTCGCCCCGGTGGTACCAGACCAGGTGGGGGATCCGGTGGACGTCGGGGTGAGCGCCCGTGACGATCGACGAGAGGCAGACCGGTGTCAGGGACGGGAACGTCGAGACGCCGCGGCGGTAGGTGCCGTTGGCGGCCAGGAAGGAGAGCGCCGGCGCCGAGCCACTCTCGACCGCGTCCTCGAACACGGCAGGCGTGAGGCCGTCGACGACGACGAGGATCAGCTTCCGGCGCTCGGCCACTAATCGCGCGCCAGGCTGCGGAGGCCCGCGACGCGCTCCACCCGCCGTCCACGCGCTCTCGCCGCGAGCGCGGGGAGCGCCACCGCCTCGAGGTAGCCGACCGCCGGCACGAGCGCCAGGGCGGCGAGAATCAGCGCGCCGAGCCCGACCAGCGCGGCGGTGCCTCCGCGGGTTCCCCCGCGCTGCAGCGTCCCGAGCACGAGCCGCGCCGCGACGACGGCGCTCAGCCCGCCGCCCACGCCGCCCGCGAGGGCTTCGTGCCAACCGCCGATCGCGTACCCGACACCCGCTCCGGCGGCGATCGCCACCACCCCGGTCGCGGCGATCAGGGCGGCCCGCCTGGGCGCGAGCGCCGCCGCGAGCAACGATCCGAGGCCGATCCCGAGCCCAAGCGAGAGGCCGATCCGGTACCACTCCCACATCTCGCCAGGAGTGTAGTCGTGCTCCTGTTCCTGGGTTTCGAGCCTTCTTTTGCAGGGGAAACAAGAGCCCGTGGCCCGAGATTCCCGTCCGTTGCTCGTCTTCTTCGCCGCGGCCCACTCGGGGCCGGCGCGACGGATGGAGAGCCTCGTAGCGCACCTCGCGCGAAAGGAGCGCAGCCGCCTGCGCGTGACTCAGGTCGACGTGGACGAACAGCCGCAGCTCGCCGAGCGCTTTCGCGTGAAGACGGTTCCGACGCTCGCGCTCGTCAAGGACAAGCGCGTCGTCGGCCGGCTCGAAGGACGGGTCAGCGCGCCGCGGATCGAGCGGATGCTCGCGCCTCACCTCCCGGACGAGCTCGCCGCCTAGAGACCGGCCGTCGAAAACCGGAGTCCAGCTTGCTGCGTATTACCCGGTCGACTGTCTGACCGAGAGGAGGAGCGAGATGCGTAGAGCAGTCATCGCCTGTGGGGTCGCGGCAGCAGCGCTTGCAGCTGCGCTCGCCGCCGGCGCGGCGTCCGGCGCAGGGACGACGACGTTCATGGTGCAGCTCAGAGGTAGCAACGAGACGCCGGCCGCTCCCGCCTCGAACCGCGGAAGCGTCACGCTCAAGGTCACACCGGCCTCCGGCAAGGTCTGCTGGACGTTCGCGCTTGCCAAGATCGACGGCAAGCCGAACCAGGCTCACATCCACAAGGGTCGCAAGGGCGTCTCCGGCCCGGTCGTCGTTCCGCTCTATGCGAACGGCAAGACGTACGTGGCTCGCGGTTGCGCGAGAGCCAAGAAGACGCTTGTAGCGGCAATCGTCAAGCGACCGGCCGGCTACTACGTGAACGTGCACAACGCCAAGCACCCGGCCGGTGCGATGCGGGGACAGCTCTAGTCCCCTCGAGAGAGAGCCCGGCGGACCCTCGCCGCCGGGCTCTCCCTTCGTCAGCTCCGCTCGAGCCGGCCGATCACGGAGAGACCGAACTCGGCTGCGCGGGCGCCGTCGACCACGCGGTGGTCGAAGGTGACCGACACGTAGCCGAGTGGACGCACCACGACCTTGCCGTCCCGGACGATCGGTCGCTCGGCGATCCGGCCGATGCTGAGGATCGCGACCTCGGGATGGTTCACGATCGGCGTCGTCAGCAGTCCTCCGAGCTTGCCGGCGCTCGTGACCGTGAAGGTCGAGCCGCGCAGCTCCTCCGGCTTCAGGCTGCCGGCCCGTGCGCCCTCGGCGAGGCGTTCGACCTCGGCGGCAAGCTCGTCGAGGGAGGCCTCGTCGCAACCACGCACGACCGGGACGACGAGGCCCTGCTCGGTCTGCACGGCGACGCCGAGGTCATGGCGGTCGAGGTAGACGATCTCGTCGCCCTCGAGCCTCGCGTTCAGCTCCGGGAACTCCTTCAGCGCGGCGGCCGCGGCCTTCAGCACGGTGGGCACGAGCCGCTTCAGATCGATCCCGCCGAAATCGCACTCCTCGACCCACGTGACCGGCGGCACCTCGCGGTGGGCCCGCGTCATGTGCTCGGCGACGAGCCTGCGCACGCCCCGGAGCGGCTCCCGCCGTCCTTCTCGGACCGGACCCGGGGTCTGACCCCTGGACACGGCTGCTCCGCGCACGTCCTCCTCCGTCACCCGTCCCTGCGGCCCTGTTCCCCGGAGGCTCTGGAGATCGACGTCCAGCTCCTGCGCAAGGCGGCGGACGAGCGGCGTCGCCCGGACGCGTCCCGTTTGGTCACGTCCTGGGGTCTGACCCCGGGACGTGACCGTTTCGGCCGCCGGGGCCGACTCGTGGGCCGCGGCGCCGCTGAGGCGTCGCTCGCGATGCCGATCAGAGGCCACGGCGGCTTCGCCGTCGTGGCCGTCTGCTTCGCCGATCACGACGAGCACGGTCCCGACGGGTACCACCTCGCCCTCCGCGACGAGGATGCGCGCGACCTTCCCGGCCGCCGGCGACGGGATCTCGACCGTCGTCTTGTCGGTCTGGATCTCGACGAGCGGGTCGTCCTCGGCGACGTCCTGTCCCTCGGCGACGAGCCAGCGGGCGATCTCTCCCTCCGTCAGGCCCTCGCCGAGGTCCGGGAGCCGGAACTCGTACGCGGCCATCAGAACTCGAGCAGCCGGCGCGCCGCATCCGCGACCCGCGCTGCGGAGGGCATGTACGCGTCCTCGATCTGCCAGTACGGGTACGGCACGTCGTAGCCCGTCACGCGGACGACCGGGGCGCGCAGGTCGAGCATCGCCTTCTCCGCCAGGATCGCAGCCAGCTCCGCGCCGTAGCCCGCGACGCGCGGCGCCTCCTGGACGATCACGACCCGGCCCGTCTTCGCGGCCGCCGCGAGCAGCGCGTCCTCGTCCAGCGGCTTGAGCGTGCGCACGTCGAGGATCTCGACGGACGCCTCGCCCGCCAGCTCCTCCGCCGCGGCCTCCGCCACCGGCACCATCGCGCCGTAGGCGACGAGCGTCACGTCCTCGCCTTCGCGCACGACCCGCGCCTTGCCGAGCGGAACCAGATGCTCCCCGTCGGGCACGTCCCCGCGCATCGTCCGGTAGTGGAGCTTGGGCTCGAGCACGACCACCGGGTCCGGGTCGCGGATCGCCGCCGTCAGCAGCCCCTTCGCGTCCCCCGGGGTCGACGGGATCGCCACCTTCACCCCGGGCGTGTGCGCGTAGTACGCCTCGGGCGAGTCGTCGTGCAGCTCGGGCGCCCGCACCCCGCCGCCGTAAGGCATCCGCACGACGAGCGGGAACTCCATCGCCCCGCCGGTGCGCCAGCGGTACCGCCCCACATGGGTGATCAGCTGGTCGAGGCACGGGTACGAGAACGCGTCGTACTGCATCTCGCAGACCGGCCGCCAGCCGGCCATGCAGAGGCCGACCGCGCTCCCGAGGATCCCGGCCTCGGCCAGGGGCGTGTCGACGCAGCGCTCCGGGCCGAAGCGGTCCCGCAGACCCGCCGTCGCCCTGAAGACCCCGCCCGCCCGGCCGACGTCCTCGCCCATCACCATCACATCGGGATCGCGCCCGAGCTCGACGTGGAACGCGTCGTTGATCGCCTCGACCAAAGTGAGCTCAGCCACCGAGGATCCTCCGCAGCTCGGCCAGGTCGGTCTCGAACGACGCCGGCGCGTCCACGTA
>DASXQY010000015.1:0-11119 GCA_036506915.1 Gaiellaceae bacterium
GACCTGGAGCGTCGAATGGGTCAGGTCGTAGAGCTGGAACGGTGCGGCAACGGCGGCAACCTCGCTGCCGAAGGTGGAGACCGTCTGGCCCACGAACAGCCGGCGAAAGGCCGGGTAGCGTCGCAGCGGGCCGATGTCGAGGGCGAGGCGGCGCAGCCGTCCCGGCGGCCTGACCTCCGCCGGTTCCAACTACGAGCTCCTTTCAGATTGACGCTTCGCCGCTCGGGCGCGATGGGTGGCGGGTGGCAAGGACGCAGAGAGCGCTCGTATCCGGAGGATACGGCGCGACTGAGGACGCCTCCACGCGCCGCGCAGCGTGTCCGGGCGGCACAAGGCTTCAGTCTGAAAGGGGCTCCCTAAAAGAGCTTCTCTTCTTCCGGGCGGGCGGTGGCCTCGAGCAACCGGCGCGCTCGGCGCCCGAGGTCGGCGAGGTCGACGCGGCCGCTCTGCGACTGCTCGGCCAGCCGCTCGGCGAGATCGAGCGCGTCGTCCAGCAGGGGCTTCCGCAGCGCGGCGTCCTGGCCCATGTCGGCGAGGATCGTGCGCTCCGTGCGCGAGGCGACGATCGGCTCGTTCACGCCCTCGACCCAGACCAGCGTCCGCCGCCCGTGCCCGCGCCGCTCGTCCCGGATCGGCTCGATCGCGTAGATCTTGTCCGCCCGCGCGTACTTGCCGAACCCGAGAAAGACCATCCGCTGCCCGTCCATGGGGCGATTATGAAGTGCGGAGCGGCGCAACCGTTCCAAGTAACAGACTGTTACTTGGGGCGACCGGGACGGCGTGAGGAGCGGAGGCGGCCACCGCGGAGCGTCCCCGAACTCCAAGCAACAGACTGTTACAAGGTCATGCCCGCGTGACGCGGCCGCGTGACTAGCCGGTGCCCGACTGACGGACTACAGGGCTGCGCGCAGGGACTCGGCCACGCGCTCCTGGTCCTCGGCCTCGAGCTGCGGGAAGAACGGGAGGGCCAGAGTGCGGCTCGCTACGTCCTCGGCGACCGGGCAGGTGCCCTCGCCAAAGCCGTACATCTCGCGCATGTACGGCTGGAGATGGACGCACGGGACGTACTCGGCCGTTCCGATCCCCTGCGCGCGCAGCTCCGCCATCACGCGGTCGCGGTCCGTGCCAGGCGGGAGCGCCACCACGTAGACAAACCACGAGCGCTGGTGGTCGGCGTCGTCGGCGCAGAGCGGCTCGACCTCGACGCCGGCCAGGAGCCGCGCGTAGCGCTCGGCCACCTCGGCGCGCAGCGAGAGCATCCGGTCGAGCTTCTCGAGCTGGCCGATCCCGATCGCAGCCTGAATGTCCGTCCAGCGGTAGTTGAACCCGAGCCGGACGTGGTGGAACCAGGCCCCGCCCTCGTAGTCGCGGCCCTGGTTGCGCAGGCTCCGCAGGAGCTGCCACTCGTGCTCGGAGTCGGTGAGGACGACACCGCCCTCGCCGGTGGCGAGTTGTTTGTTCGGGTAGAAGCCGAACACCGCGGGCACGCCGTGTCCGCCGATCGAGCGGCCCTTGTACTCGGCGCCGAGCGCCTCGGCTGCGTCCTCGATCAGCGTAAGCCCGTGGCGCTCGCAGATCGCTCGGATCTCGTCGAGCTCGCACGGGTAGCCGAACATGTCGACCGCGACGACCGCCTTCGTCCGCTCGCTGATCGCGGCCTCGAGCGCGGCCGGATCCATGTTCAGGGTTCGCGGGTCGACGTCCGCGAACACCGGCGTCGCGCCTTCGAAGACGAAGCAGTTGGCGGACGAGGCGAAGGAGAGCGGCGAGGTGATCGCCTCGTCGCCCGGACCGAGGCCCGCGATCCGGCAGAGCATGTGCAGCCCGGCGGTGGCGCTCGACACGGCTGCGGCGTACGCGGCGCCGATCCGCTCGGCGACCAGCTCTTCGAAGCGCTCGATCGTCGGCCCGAGCGAGAGCCGGCCGGAGCGCAGCACCTCGAGGACGAGCTCCTCCTCACGTTCGTCGAGGAGCGGTCGTGCGAGAGGGATCTCCCGCGTGCCTGTGCTCAAGCTTCCGCGGGCGCAGCCGTGGCGTACTCGAGCCACTGGGCCCAGCGCTCGGTGCGGCCACGCGCAGTGTCCAGGTAGGCCTCCTGGATCTCGAGCGTGATCGGCCCGACGCCGATCTCGACGTCGTCGACGGCCCGCAGCGGCGTCACCTCGGCCGCCGTGCCGGTCATGAACGCCTCGTCGGCAAGCATCAGGTCCGAGCGGATCAGCTGCTTCTCGTGCATCGTGTAGCCGAGGTCCTGCGCGATCTGGATCACCGTGTTCCGCGTGATCCCCGGCAGGATCGAGGCGGAGAGGTCGGGCGTGAAGATCTCGCCGTCCTTGACCACGAAGACGTTCTCGCCGGAGCCGTCGGCGATGAACCCGTCGGCGGTGAGCAGGATCGCCTCGTCGTAGCCGGCCCGGTTCGCCTCGGTGACGGCGAGCATCGAGTTGACGTAAACGCCGGTCGCCTTGGAAGCGTGCGGGATCACGTTCGGGCCTACCCGCTGCCAGCTCGAGATCTTGGCGCGGATGCCGTTCTTGAGCCCGTCCTCCCCGAGGTAGGTGCCCCACGGGAAGCTCATGATCACGACGTCGACGGGGTTGCCGACCGCCGAGACGCCCAGCTCGCCGTAGCCGAAGAACGCGATCGGGCGGAGGTAGCACTCGGGAAGGCCGTTGGCCGCGATCAGCCCGTGGCAGGCCTCGCGGAGCTCGTCGACGGTGTAGCCGAGCTCCATGTACAGCAGGCGGGCGGAGTTCTCCAGCCGCTTCAGATGGTCGGTGAGCCGGAAGACCGCGGTGCCCTTGGGGGTCTCGTAGGCCCGGATTCCCTCGAACACGCCGGACCCGTAGTGGAGCCCGTGGGCGCCCACGTGGATGCGGGCGTCGTTCCAGTCGACGAGCTCGCCGTTCATCCAGATCTTCTCGGTCTCGCGCAATTCAGCGACCTCCTTTTCTGAACCGAATGTTATGTGGCCGCCTCGACGGCGTCCATCGGGCGAGCCCGCGAGAGGCGAACGAGCTCCGCCGGCGAAAGCGCCGCCATGTGCCTGCTCGAGCCGGCGCCGATCCAAACGGTGCGATGGGCGAGCAGCGTGCGCTCGATGAAGACGCGCTCGACCCGGGGGAGCGGAAACGGCGCGACGGCCCCCGGCTCGAAGCCGGTTGCGTCTCGCACCTCCTCGGTGCCGGCGATGCGCGCGAAAGGGGAGCCCGCCGCCTGCGCGATCTTGTCGGAGTCGGCCCTTCGGTCGCCGGGGACGAGCACGAGGACGGGACGGCCACCGCAGTCGAAGACGAGCGACTTGACGATTTGCGCGAGGTCGCAGCCGATCGCCTGGGCCGCCTCGAACGCAGTGGGCGTCCCGCTCGGAAACTCCTCCACGCGCGCCTCGGCCCCCGCCTCGCGCAGGTAGGCGGTGACGCGCTCGACGGGCTCCGGCCAGACTCTCGGCGTCACGGGCCCGAAGGGTAGCCGCGCAACCTTCGACCGCCTGGGGAACTCGGCTCAGTCCAGCGAGATCACGCGAGCGTCGTCGAACCCCTGGGCGCCGAGTGCCTCGACGAGCTCCGGCGGCGGCTCCGAGTCGAGCGACAGGGCCATCAGCGCCTTGTCGCCGCGGCGGGTGCGCGAGACAGCCATGTTCGCGATGTTCACGCCCGCCTCGCCGAAGAGCGTGCCGACGCGGCCGATCACGCCTGGCACGTCGTCGTAGCGGAAGAAGACGAGCAGCGGCGCAAGCTCCATCTCCAGCTCGAACCCGAGCGCGCTCACGAGCCAGTGCCGGTGCTCGTTCCCGATCGTCGTGCCGGCGACTCTGACCTGGCCGCCGTCGGAACGGATCTCGACCCGCACGAGATTGGTGAAGTCGCGGCTGGCGCGGCGGCGCTCCTCGGCGACCTCGATCCCGCGCTCGGCGGCGACGAGCGGCGCGTTCACGTAGTTGACGGGCTGCTCCGTGCGGCCCTGGAAGGCGCCGTTCAGCGCGGCCACCGTCAGGAGGCGGGTGTCGTAGCCGGAGAGGCTGCCGTAGTACGCGAGCGTGATCCGCTCGGCGCGGCCCCCGGCGAGCTCCATCCCGAGGCGTCCGAGCTTCGCGGCCAGCGGGATGTAGGGCCCGAGCACCTCCAGGTCCTCCGCCCCGATCGCCGGGATGTTGACCGCGTTCGTGACGACCGCGCCCTCGAGCGCGGCGGCGACCTGTTCGGCGACGATCACTCCCGCCCGGTCCTGCGCCTCTTCGGTCGATGCGGCCAGGTGCGGCGTCGTGACGACGTTGTCGAGCTCGAGCAGCGGCCCGTCGTAAGGCTCGCTCGAGAAGACGTCGATCGCGGCCGCGGCGATCTTGCCCTCGCGAAGCGCATCCACCAGCGCCGCCTCGTCGACCAGCTCCCCTCGCGCGGCGTTGATCAGGCGGACGCCGTCGCGTAGCTTCGCGATCGCCTCGCGGCCGAGGAAGCCCTCCGTCTCCGGGGTCAGCGGGAGGTGCAGGGTGAGGAAGTCGGCGGCCGCGAAGACGTCGTCGGCGCTCTCCGCCCGCTCCGCGCCGAGCTCCCGGAAGCGCTCGCGGGCGACGAACGGATCGAAAGCGACCACGCGCATCCCGAGGCCGAGCGCCCGGCGGGCCACCTGTTGGCCGATCCTCCCGAAGCCGAGCACGCCCAGCGTCTTGCCCTCAAGCTCGACCCCGCCCCAGGCCGAGCGCTCCCAGCGACCCTGCTTGAGCGCCGCGTGCGCCTGCGGGATGTTTCGCGCGAGGGCGACCAGGAGGCCGACCGTGTGCTCGGCGGCCGAGGTGACCGTCGATTCGGGCGCGTTCGCGACGACGATCCCACGGCGGGTCGCGGCCTCGACGTCGACGTTGTCGACGCCGACCCCTGCACGGCCGATCACTTTCAGGCGCTCCGCCCGCTCGAGCACGTCGGCTGTCAGCTTGGTGGCCGAGCGGATCACGATCGCGTCGTAGCCCCCGATCTTCTCGGCGAGGTCCGCGTTCGGATCGACGTCCACGTCGAAGCGCGCGCGCAGGAGGTCGATCCCGGCGTCGGCGATCGGCTCTCTGACGAGGACCCTCGGGCGGCTCACACGGGGGTGTGCTCGAAGGCCTCGAGCGCGCGGGTGACGGCGACGCCGCGCTCGACGTCCGCGCCCAGCTCGACCAGCGCGAGCTCGACCGCGGCGAGCGCGGTCGTGATGTCGAAGACGTCGTAGTAGCCGATGTGGCCGATCCGGAAGATCTTCCCCTTCAGCTCGCCCTGGCCCGGCGCGAGCGTGATCCCGTGCCGATCGCGGAGGAGGAGAACGAGCTCGTCCGAGTCGATCCCGTCGGGAGCGCGGACCGCGGTGACCACGGCCGAGCTGTCGTCGTCCGGGGAGAAGAGCTCGAGCCCCATCGCCTTCACGCCCTCGCGGCAGGCGCGCCCGAGGCGGACGTGGCGCTCGAACGCGCCTTCGAGGCCCTCCTCGAGCAGCATCCCGAGAGCGACGTTCAGGCCCGCGACCAGGGACACCGGGGGCGTGACCGGCGCGTCGAGGGTCGCCTGGCCCTTGCGGGTCCGCTCCCAGTCCAAGTAGAAGCGGGGTGAGCTCGCGCGCTCGCGGGCATGCCAGGCTGCGGGAGAGGCGGAGAGCAGCGCGAGGCCGGGTGGGGTCATGAGCGCCTTCTGGGCCCCCGAGGCGACGACGTCGATCCCCCAGGCGTCGGTCTCGAGCGGGACCGCGCCGAGGCTCGAGATCGCGTCCACGACCGAGAGCGCCCCGGCGTCACGGGCGGCTGCTGCGAACGGTGGGAGGTCGGAGACCACTCCAGTGGAGGTCTCGGACTGGGTCAGGTAGACGGCGGCGGCGGGCCGCTCGCGCAGGCGGCCGGCGACATCCTCCGGGCTCGGGATCTCGCCCCAGGCGTAGCGGAGGTGGTCGATATCGGCCCCGTAGGCGGCGGCGATCGCGGCCCAGCGCTCCCCGAAGTAGCCGGCGGAGACGACGAGCACCCGCTCCGCGGGCGAGCAGAGGTTCGCGACGGCCGACTCCATCGCGCCCGTGCCGGAGGCGCCGAAGAGGAGCACCTCAAATTCCGTCCTGAAGACTTCGCGCAGGCGGCCGAGGCACTCGGCGTAGAGCTTCTTGAAATCCGGGCCGCGATGGTGGATGACCGGTTGCGCGATCGCCGCCAGCACCTCCGGGGGCGCGGGGGTCGGCCCGGGAGTCATCAGGTAGCGCTTCTCCGCCACTCGCTTCTGAGGGTACTACCTGCTACGGAAGTGCCGGCAGCGGGTCGACGGCCGCACCCCTGACGCGGACCTCGAAGTGGAGGTGCGGGCCCGTTGCGCGACCGGTGGCCCCGACCGTTCCGAGCCCGGCTCCGGCGGCAACGACCTGCCCAGGCCGGACGTCGATGCGTGCGAGGTGCGCGTATCTCGTCGTCACGCCTCCCGCGTGGGCGACCACCACGAGGTTTCCCCAGCCGCCTGTGGCGAACCCCGCGAACACGACGCGCCCGGCGGCAGCCGCTCCGACCGTCGTCCCCTGCGGCGCGGTCAGGTCGAGGCCGGCGTGGAAGCGTGTCCCCCGCGGGCCGAAAGGATCTCCGACCGGCGCTCGCACGGGCCACGCAAGCCGAAGCGGAGACCGGGGCGGCGGTCGCCGCAGGGCGGCGATTGTCTCCGCTCCGGCGACGCCGTCCGCCTCGATTCCCGCCCACTGCTGGAACCGGCGGAGAGCCCGCTCGGTGTGCAGGCCCAGCCCGCCGTCGAAGGTGGCGCAGGGGAAACCGTGCCATGCCAGCATGAACTGGAGCGCCGCGACGTCCCAGCCGGCGGCGCCCCGGGCGAGCGCACGAGAGCCGAGCAGGTGCCGGCCGTAGCGCCCGAGCGCGCCCCTGGTCCTCGGCCCCGGGATGCCATCGGCGCGCAGTCCGGCGCGGCGCTGGAAGCGCTTCACCGCGCTTGCCGTGTCGGGCCCGCTGACCCCGTCGATCGTGCCGGTGTAGAGGCCCCTGGCATGGAGCGCGACCTGGAGCGCGGCGATTCCGGCATCGCGGGACGCGGCCGCCGGGTGAGCGAGGACCAGCGCGGCGACCGTGAGCGAAAGGGCATGCCGGAATCCGCCGGTGTGCAACGGGAGCAAGCATTGGCAGCCTCCGATGAGGCCGCCAGCCCCCGGGTGGAGGGTCTTGATCCCCCCAGACGGCCGGGCGCTCCGGCTCCGGCGCTACTCGCCGATCGCCTTCAGCAGGACGCGCTTCCGGCGGCGGCCGTCGAACTCCGCGTAGAAGACCTGCTCCCACGGGCCGAGGTCGAGTCTGCCGCCGGTGATCGCAAGCACGACCTGGTGGCTCATCAGATGCCGTTTCAGGTGGGCGTCTGCGTTGTCCTCGCCGTTGTTGTGGCGGTATTGCTCGGTCGGTGCATGGGGCGCGAGTCGCTCGAGCCAGTCGTCGAAGTCCTGGATGAGGCCGGGCTCGGCATCGTTCACGTAGACCGCAGCGGTGATGTGCATGGGCGTCACGAGACAGAGCCCTTCCTCGATCCCGGAGCGCTCGACGAACGCCTCGACCTCACCGGTGATGTTCAGGTAGTCGCGCCGGTTCGGCGTCTCGAACCAAAGGTAGTCGGTCGCGTGCTTCATGGGCGGAGCGTACGAGGCATCGCCGGACCCTGCGGCGTTGTGGAGAAGAAGTTCGACTTCCGACACGGACCCGTCGCCCACGCGTGCGCTTTTGGCCGCTAGCGTTGTTCATTCCCCTTGGGTGGGTGGGGGTTGGGGATGGGGCCGGCCCCGGCGCTAAGGACCGGACGCTCACGGCGACCCCGGTCAGCTCGACTGCCCACGACGGCGTGGCTCAGGCCCGCAGCTTTTCGCGGAGGCGCTCGTTCACGACCTTCGGGTTCGCCTTGCCGCCGGTCTCGCGCATCACCTGGCCGACGAAGAAGCCGAGCAGGCCCTCCTTGCCGGCGCGATAGGCGTCCACCTGCGAGCCGTGCTCGCCGAGAATCCGGTCGATCACCGGGTCGAGTTCGGAGACGTCGGCGATGGCCGTCTCTCCGAGGTAGCGCTCGGCCGAGAACCCCGGCGAGCCGCTCGCGGCAAGGGCCTCCATGAACGCCGTGCGCGGGATCTCCGCCCGCCGCTCGATCACCTTCGCCAGCTCCTCGGCATCGACCGAGGCCGGATCGACGCCCGTCGACGCAAGCTCGTTCATCAGCACGTTCGCGACGGCGCTCCGGTCGCCCGGCGTGCGCGAGTAGAGCTCGTCGCGGCCGCTCGTCACGAGCCCCTCGGCGAGCGCGAAGCCGACCTCGTGCTCGAGCCGGCTGATCCGCTCTGCCGGCGACTCCCGCAGCTCCCCGCGCAGCCGCTCCACGAGACCGGGATCGGGCTCGAGCGGCACGAGGTCGGGCTCCGGAAAATAGCGGTAGTCCTGCGCCTCCTCCTTCGAGCGCAGCGGCGGCGCCTCGACCCGGCTCGGGTCGAAGTGGAGCGTCTCCTGCTCGACCGTTCCCCCGGCCTCGTAGATCCCGATCTGCCGTTCGATCTCCCGCTCGATCCCTCGGGCCGCGAACGCGAACGAGTTCATGTTCTTCAGCTCCGTGCGTGTCCGGTACTCCTCCTCCCCGGCCTCGCGCACCGAGACGTTCACGTCGAAGCGAAGCGAGCCCTTCTCCATCTCGGCGTCCGAGATGCCGAGCTCGACCACCGTCTGGCGCAGGAGCTGGAGAAAGCGCTTCGCCTGCTCGGCCGAGCGCAGGTCAGGTGCGGTCACGATCTCGACGAGCGGCGTCCCCGCCCGGTTGAAGTCGACGAGCGAGCGGTCGGAGCCGTGGATCCGACCCTCGGCGCCTCCGACGTGGATCGTCTTCGCCGCGTCCTCCTCGAGATGTGCGCGGACGATTCCGACCTCGCTCTCTCCGTCCGGGCCCGGCACGACGACCCGCCCGTTCACGCACAGCGGCTCGTCGTACTGCGAGATCTGGTAGCCCTTCGGGTTGTCAGGATAGAAGTAGTTCTTCCGGTGGAAGACGGCGTGTGGAGCGACCTCGCAGCCGAGAGCGAGCCCCAGCAGGATCGTCCATTCGACCGCCTTCCGGTTCGGGACGGGCATCGCTCCGGGGTGAGCCAGGCAGACGGGACAGGTCTGCGAGTTCGGCGGCTCGAAGTACGCGACCGGGCAGCGGCAGAACATCTTCGTCCGCGTCTTCAGGTGGACGTGGATCTCCAGCCCGATGACCGGCTCCCAGCTCAGCGGAGCCGCTCCGGGACGTAGTCGAAAGAGAGCGCGCGCTCGAGGGCGTGGGCCGCCCGAAAGAGCGCGTTCTCCGAGAACTGTGGCCCGATCAGCTGGAGGCCGACCGGAAGCCCGTCCGAGAGGCCGCAGGGGATCGACAGCCCCGGCAGCCCGGCCAGGTTCGATGGGATCGTGAGCACGTCGGCGGCGTACATGGCGAGCGGGTTCGCGGTGCGGGCGCCGAGCTCGAAGGCAACGGTCGGCGAGGTCGGGCTTACGAGGAGATCGAAGTCCTCGAACGCGGCGGCGTGCTCCTCGCGAATGACGGTGCGCACCTTCTGCGCCTGGCCGTAAAAGGCTTCGTAGTAGCCGGCCGAGAGCGCATAGGTGCCCAGCATGATCCGGCGCTTCGGCTCGTCGCCGAAGCCGTCGTGGCGGGTGCGGTCGTACATCGTGCGCACGTCACCGTTCGTCTCGGCGCGGAGGCCGTAGCGGACGCCGTCGTACCGGGCGAGGTTCGAGGACGCCTCGGACGGGGCGATCAGGTAGTAGCACGGCAGGCCGTACTCGACCGACCGCGGGAGACGGCACTCGCCGATCTCCGCGCCGAGCTCGCCGGCGAGGCCGATCGCGCGGCCGACGCTCTCGGTGACACCAGCCTCGATTCCCTCGGCGTCGTTCAGCTCTTTGGGGACGCCGATGCGCAGGCCGCGCAGATCCTCGGCCTCGGGCAGCTCGACGGGCTCGCGCAGCTCCACGGTCGTCGAGTCGCATGGGTCACGGCCGGCGATGATCCGGTAGAGGTGCGCGCAGTCGCGGACGGTCTTTGCGATCGGGCCGACCTGATCGAGACTCGACGCGAAGGCGACGATCCCGTACCGGGAGACGGTGCCGTACGTGGGGCGCAGGCCGACGACGCCGCAGAGCGCGGCGGGCTGCTTGATCGAGCCGCCCGTGTCTGAGCCGAGCGCCCAGGGCGCCATCCCGGCGGCGACGGCGGCGGTCGACCCGCCGGAGGAGCCGCCAGGAACGCGGCTTGGATCCCAGGGGTTCCGCGTCGGCCCGTATGCCGAGTTCTCGGTCGACGAGCCCATCGCGAACTCGTCCATGTTGGTCTTGCCGAGAAGTGGCAGGCCGGCCTCCTTGCAGCGTGCGGCGACGGTCGAGTCGAAGACGGGCTTGTAGCCGGCGAGGATCTTCGAGCCGGCGGTGGTCTCGACCCCTTTCGTCGAGATCACGTCCTTGATCGCGATCGGCACCCCTTCCCCGGCCGGCTCGTCGACCGTGCAGAGGTAGGCATGGAGCTCGTCGTCGCGCCTTGCGGCGGCGTCGAGGTAGGCGCGATGCAGCTCGGCGGCCGAGACCTCGCCCCGCTCGAGCAGCCCTGAGGCCTCCTCGACGGTGAGGCGGAGGGTGTCGATCACGCTCGGTCACCCCCAACCGGCCTCCAAACTGCCCCCAGGGGCCCCCCGGGACCCCTACAGACACCGTAGCTTGCGAAAGCGCACGTGTCTGTGCCCGATTCGTGACGAATCTGTGCCGGTCCGAGGGAGGTCATCGGGCTCCGGTCGCTTCGAACCGCGCCGTACGCATCAGGCGGCCGGGACGCGGAACGCGTCGTCCTCACGGTCGGGGGCGTTCGCGAGCGCCTCCTCGACGCTGAGGCACGGTCGCGGCTCGTCCTCCGCCCAGACGTTTGCGAGCTCGAGCGGGTGCGCGGTCGGCTCCACATCCGAGAGATCGAGCTCCGACACCGTGCCGACCGCCTCGAGGATCGCGTTCAGCTGCTCGGCGAAGCGCTCGAGCTCCTGCTCGGAGAGCTCGAGCCGGGCAAGCCGTGCCACGTGCAGCACTTCGTCTCGTGAAATCGCCATCTCGTTGGTCATCCTTCCAAAAAGA
>DASXQY010000016.1:0-12155 GCA_036506915.1 Gaiellaceae bacterium
CAAGGCGGGGCTCTCGCGCGCCCTGAAGGACTCGGTCGCCGCCGTCTCGGTCGGAATCGTGGACGGCGAGCGGCTGCTCGACCTCGACTACGTGGAGGACTCGAGCGCCGAGGTCGACCTGAACGTGGTCATGACCGGCGACGGGCGGCTCGTCGAGGTGCAGGCGACCGCGGAGCGGGCGCCGTTCGGGCGCGACGCGCTGGACGAACTGCTCGACCTCGCGGCGGCCGGAATCGAGACGATCGAGCAGGCGCAGGAGCAGGCGCTCGATGCTGCTCGCGTCTAGCGTTCCGTCGCTCCACTGGGCCGACGCGCTGCTTCGGCTGGCGGTCGCGGCGGGGCTCGGCGGAGCTGTCGGCCTCGAGCGGGAGCTGCGTGAACGCGAGGCTGGCTTCCGGACGCACATGCTCGTCGCGGTCGGCTCCGCCCTCTTCACAATCGCCGGGGCCTACGGCTTCCGCGACTTCCTCGTGTCGGGCGGCAACATCGTCCGGACCGATCCGACCCGGATCGCGGCCCAGGTCGTGACCGGGATCGGCTTCCTCGGCGCGGGCGCGATCATCCGGCAGGGGCTGTCCGTGCGGGGGCTGACGACGGCGGCGACGCTCTGGGTGGTCGCGGCGATCGGCCTGACGGTTGGAGCGGGCTACTACTGGGCGGCGGTGTTCACGACGGTGATCGCACTGGTCTCGCTCGGGCCGCTCCGGATCGTCGCGCATCGCGTCGTCTCGCGGTTCCGGCCCGAGTCGGGACGGCTGCTCGTCCAGTTACCGACCGGGGCGAGCCCGGGGCCGGTGGTCACGGAGGTCGAGCGGTTGGGGGCGCGGCTCGACTCGCTCGAGATCAGCCAGGAGGCGGACCGGCGCAACGTCGAGCTCGACGTCGCGCTTCCGGCCGGGGCGGACATGCCGGGGATCGTCGCGAGGCTCGCCGACGTGGAGGACGTGCTCGAGGTCAGGTGGACCGACTGAAGGCGGTTCTTTCTTCCCACAACGAGAACAAACTGCGCGAGTTGGGGGCGTTGCTGCCCGGGTGGGAGCTGGAGCTGCTGGGCGCGGCTGAGTTTCCCGAGGAGGTGGGGCTCACCTACTACGACAACGCCCTCGAGAAGGCGCGCTTCGGCCGGGAGCACGGCGACCGCGAGGCCTGGATGCTGGGCGAGGACTCCGGGCTCGAGGTCGAGGCGCTCGGCGGCGCTCCCGGCATTCGCTCCGCCCGGTTCGCGGCAGAAGGGCCGGAGGCCGTCGCGAAGCTGCTCGGCGAGTTGCGCGGGGTCGAGAGCGCGGGGCGTGGCGCGCGTTACGTCTGCGAGCTGGTCGCGCTCTCGCCGGAGGGCGCCGAGGTGCGTGGGACGGGCATCCTCGAGGGACGAATCTCCGAGGAGGCGCGCGGGTCGGAGGGCTTCGGCTACGACCCGGTCTTCGTCCCCGAGGGCGAGACGCGAACCGTTGCCGAGCTCGGCAACGCCTGGAAGTCGCGGAACTCCCACCGAGCCCGGGCCGCCCGAGCCCTTGTCGAGGACCTGTCCCAAACGGGCTAAGCCAGGCCGGGCGCCTCCTCCGCCTCGGCGGGCCGGCGCCGCTGCGAGAGCCACCAGTTCACCTCGGCGCCGAAGACCATCACGTTCGCCATCACGTACAGCCAGACCAGCAGCAGAGCCGGCCCGCCGAACGCCTTCAGCGCGACCACGTTGCTCGAGAAACGCACGTACAGCGGCAACACCTGGAAGCTCGCCTCCAGCACGACCGCCGCCACGACGGCGCCCGGCAGCACGTCGAAAAACGTGTGCTCCACGTTCGTGAGCAGGTAGTAGACCGAGACCAGGAAGACGAACACCGCCAGGAGCGAGACCGCGACCGAGAGCCCGTACGCCACGTACGAGTTGTCGGCGAACCCCGGCGTGTAGCGCTTGAGCAGGTCGAAGCCGAACGACCCGATCAGCAGCCCGACGAAGAGCATCACGAGCGAGATCAGCATCAGCACCACCGCGAGGAGCTTGCCGCGGAGGAACGACCGGTTCGGCTGTCCGTAGACGATGTTGAAGGCGGACTCGAGCACGCTGAAGAGCGAGAGCGAGGTCCACAGCAAGGCCGCCCCGCCGAGCACCCCGAGCGCGGTGGCGTGGTCCTGGATCTGCCGGACCGTGTGGACGATGCTCGACACCGAGCTGCCTGGGAAGGCGCGCTTCAGCTCGGTCACGAGGTAGCTCGACTCGTCGGGCCGGCCGGCGAGCGCGAGCAGCGAGACCGTCAGAAACAGCAGCGGCACGAACGAGAGGAGCGCGAAGTAGGCGATCATCGCGGCGAGGTGCGGCCCGCGGTCGCCGAAGAACTTTCCCAGCGGCTGCGGCAGAGCCGGCATGGCGGGAGTATGGGCTGTGTTAGCGTCAGACCGATGCCGACGACCGCGCGTGCGCTTGCCGACCTCACCGAGATCTCGACCCAGATCGAGACCGCCGTTGTCTTCGACCGCGAGGGCACCGTCGTCGCATCCACCGTCGACGACGAGAAGGCCGGCAGGCTGGCGGGCTCGGCCCTCGAGTTGCTCCGGGCAGCCGCCGAGCACAGGGCCAAACCGGATGCGGAGGCGGAGGAGCCTGCCCAGCTCGACGTGGCGCTCAATGACGGCAGCGTGTTCGTCGTCCGCGACGAGGACCGTCTGATCGCCGCGACGACCACGCCTGAGCCGACCGTCGGCCTCGTCTTCTACGACCTCAAGAGCTGCCTCAGGGGGCTCGGAGAAGGGCAGCCCAAGAAGCCCAAGCGCGCGACCTCAGCCGCGAAGAAGACGGATGAGAAGCCGTAGCTTCCTGACCGGGTTCCTTCTCGCCGCGGGCTCCGCCGCGGGCACCGTCCTCTACCGCCGCCGCGCCGCCCGCCGCCGGGAGCGGGTCGAGCTCTACTTCGGCGACGGCTCGATGGTCTCGCTGACGGAGGGCTCGGCCGAGGCCGACCGCCTGCTCCTCCACGCCCGCGAGCTCCTCGCGGCCGCGCGCGCCTAGTGGACGCGGCCGAGCTCGGGGCGGCTCTGCGCGAGCACGCCTACCTCGAGGGCGACTTCCTCCTCCGCTCCGGGCGCCGCTCCCGCTACTACCTCGACAAGTACCGCTTCGAGACCCGCCCCGACCTGCTCGGCCCGCTCGGGGAGCGCATCGCGGCGGCCGCGCGCGAGTTCGCGCCAGAGGCGGTCCGGCTCGCCGGCCCCGAGCTGGGCGCGGTCGCTCTCGCCGCGTCGGCCTCGCTCGCGTCCGGCCTCCCCTTCTTGATCGTCCGTAAGGAGGCGAAGGGCTACGGGACCGGCAACCGGCTCGAGGGGCACTTCGAGGAAGGCGAGGTCGTCTGCCTGATCGAGGACGTCGTCACCTCCGCCGGAGCTGCGGTGGAGGCCGTCGAGGCCCTCCGGGAGGCCGGCCTGAGAGTCGGAACGGCCGTCTGCGTGGTCGACCGGGAGGAGGGCGGAGCCGACGCGCTCGCGCGGGTCGGAGTGCGGTTGAGGCCCCTTTTTCGTGCCTCAGAGCTCGTAAATAGCGCAAAAAGTGCCGCAAAGCCGCATGGTTGAGCCGAAAGCGCTCACCTGGTAGGGTCTTGCGCCGTGAGCCCAACCGACAACCGGGACGAGAGGAGCGAAGGTGACGAAGCAAGAGTTCGTTGATCGCGTGGCGCAGAAGGCGAACATGTCGCGGCGCGAGGCCGGCGAGGCCGTCGACGCCGTGCTCGAGACGGTGACCGAGACGCTGCGCTCGGGCGGCGAGGTCAACTTCACCGGCTTCGGAAAGTTCACGACGCAGCACCGCAAGGAGCGGCAGGGCGTCAACCCGCGCAACCCGAGCCAGAAGGTGACGATCCCGGCGGCGACCGTGCCGAAGTTCTCGGCCGGCAGCACGCTGAAGCAGGCCGTCCGCGGCGGCGGCAGCAGCAGCGGCGACGGCGGCGGCGGATACTAGGCGCCGCACGAGCTCCTTCAAAGTTTCCCGAGGGGCCGCGAGAGCGGCCCCTCACGTTTCGCGACCGAGCCTGGAGATAGCCTCTCTCGCGTGAGCGCGGAGCCGGCAGTCGCGACGACCCTCTTTCCCGACCGGCTTGCGGAGGCGGTCGAGCGCAAGCGCTCTCAACTTCTTGTCGGGCTCGACCCGCGGCCCGACCTGCTCCCGGTCGAGCTGGCCGGCGACGCGCATGTCTCACGTACCGCCGCTGCCGAGGCCTGCGGGCGGTTCTGCCGCGGGATCGTGGATGCTGTCGCTCCGCACGTCGTCGGGGTGAAGCCGCAGCTCGCGTTCTTCGAGGCGCTCGGCGCGGACGGGATGAGGGCGCTCGAGGACGTCTGCGGCTATGCGCGCTCGGCCGGTCTCGTCGTGCTCGCCGACGCCAAGCGCGGCGACATCGGCTCGACCTCGCGCGCCTACGCGCACGCCTACCTC
Organism: Gaiellaceae bacterium; assembly: GCA_036506915.1. Taxonomy (GTDB): domain Bacteria; phylum Actinomycetota; class Thermoleophilia; order Gaiellales; family Gaiellaceae; genus AC-32. Next base: position 4,418 of record DASXQY010000016.1, read on the forward strand.
GAGGCCCGCGGTGACGCGCCGCCGCTCGCGGATGCGATGACGCTCAACCCGTACCTCGGGCGGGACTCGCTCGAGCCGTTTCTCGCCGCCTGCCGCCGCGACGGCGCCGGCATCTTCTGCGTCGTCAAGACGTCGAACGAGGGCGGCGCGGACGTGCAGGACCTCGCTCTCTCGGACGGGCGGCCGCTCTGGCAGCACGTCGCCCGCATGGTGCACGAGCTCGGCGAGGAGCTCGTCGGGCAGCGCGGCCTCTCGAGCGTCGGCGCAGTCGTCGGGGCGACACATCCGCGCGCCGTCGGGGAGGCCCGACGGCTGCTGCCGCAGGCGATCCTCCTGTTACCGGGGGTGGGGGCGCAGGGAGCGACCCCGGCCGATCTCGCCCGGGCCTTCACCAGCGGCCCGGCGAGCGCGCTGGTCAACGCGTCGCGCAGCGTCATCTACGCGTTCCGCGCCGGAGCCGCTGACTGGCGCACGGCTGCCGGCTTCGAGGCTGCGAGGCTGCGGCGCGAGGTCTGGGCCGTCTCCGGCTGGTAGGCGGTGGCAGGCCGGGGCTGGCGGGCCGAGTTCAAGCGGTACGGCGCGCCGGCTGCCTTCCTGGCCGCGGTCACGATCGCCGTCCTCCTCGTTCGGGCCGGGCTCCACACCGGCGCCTCGACGAACACGACGACGGCGACGACCACGCGAACCGCCTCCACCTCGACCGCCACGACGACCCTCGCTCGGCCGCGCCGCTACTACTACCTGCGGCAGGGCGAGACGATCAGCGACGTCGCAATCCGCTTCGATACGACCGTCGAGCAACTGCTCGCGCTGAATCCGGGGATCGAGCCGAACGCGCTCAGGGTCGGCCAGCGGATCCGCGTGAGCTGAGAGCCCCATCTAACATCCCAGGCCGTGAAGCGCCTGGTCGTCGCCGCCGCGGCTCTCGCGCTTGCGGCTCCCGTGCTCGGCGCGCCACCCCAGGTCACGGGCCGGGCCTATCTCGTCGAGAACGGTGCCACCGGAGAGATCCTGCTGGCTCACGACGCGCGGGCGCGGGTGCCGATCGCGAGCATCACGAAGCTGATGACCGTCCTGCTGACGCTCGAGCACGCCCGGCTCGGCGACGTCGTGACGGTCAGCCGCCAGGCGGCCGCGGTCGGCGAGTCGAGCGCGAACCTCGAGGCCGGCGACCGCCTGACCGTCCGCGAGCTGCTCGAGGCGGCGCTGATCCAGAGCGCGAACGACGCCGCCGACGCGCTGGCGATCCACGTCGGGAAGGGCAGCCAGGCGCGGTTCGTGGCGATGATGAACGCGCGCGCGAGGCAGCTCGGCCTGACGGACACACACTACGCGCGACCCGACGGGCTCGACGCTCCCGGTCATTTCTCGAGCGCCCGCGACGTCACTCTGCTCGCGCGTCTGTTGATGCACCGGCCCGTAGTGCGCCAGATCGTGCGACAGCGGACGGCCACGATCTCCGGCGGGCGAACGCTCCACACCTGGAACGACCTGCTCTACAGCTACCCCGGGATCTACGGTGTCAAGACGGGCCACACCTCGGCGGGCTGGTCAGAGGTCGCAGCGGCTCGGCGGCGCGGCGTCTCGATCTACGCGACGTTGCTGGACAGTCCCGACCGCGACACCCGAAACGCGAGTCTTGTCCGCCTGCTCGACTGGGGCTTCTCCCGGTACCGGCCCGTGGACGCGGTCGTGAAGGGACGCGTGTATGCGTACGCCGAGCTCGGCTACGGCCGCAGGCGGCTCGCGCTGGTCGCAGCGCGCTCGCTTGCTCCCACCGTCCGCGTCGACCTCCCGCTCGTCCGGCGCTTGGTCGCAGCGGAGGCGGCCGAGCTTCCCGTGTCCAGGGGTCAGACCCTGGGCCGTGTCCAGATCTTCCAGCGTGGGCGACTGCTCGGGAGCGTCCCCCTGGTCGCGAGCCGCTCGGTCGAGCAGCCGGGCGTCGGCGGGCGCGCGGGCTGGTACGCGAGGCGTACCCTCCACCACATGTGGGGGCTCCTCACGCCGTGATCGTCACGGTCACGATGAATGCGGCGATCGACCGCACGCTCACGGTGCCGAACTTCCAGCGGGGCCAGCGTCATCGCGCGACCCAGGGTCTGACCCTCGCCGGCGGCAAGGGGATCAACATCGCGCGCGCTTTGAAGCGGTTCGGCGTCCCCGTCGTCGCGACCGGCCTCGCCGGCGGCCGCACCGGCACCCGGATCGTCGAGGAGCTGACGAGCGAGGCGATCCTGAACGACTTCGTCCGGATCGAGGACGACTCGCGCACGTCGACGGCGATCGTCGACCCGACCGGCGGCAGCTACACCGAGGTGAACGAGTGGGGGCCGGCCGTCCGGCCGGACGAACTCGAGATCCTCCGCGAGAAGCTCGCCTACCTCTCACGAGGGGCCGACTACGTCGTCTTCGCAGGCTCGCTGCCGCGTGCCGTCGACGACGGCTTCTACGCCGAGGCCCTGCGAGACCTGAACCGCAGCGGGGTGCGGACGGTGCTCGACTCGGAAGGGGAGCCGCTGCGCCTCGGCGCGCATAGCGAGCCGTTCCTGGTCTCCCCGAACGAGCGTGAGGCAGAAGGGCTCGCGGGGCAGGAGTTCCACGACGACGACGACTTCCTCGCCGGCCTGGAGGCGATCGCCGAGCTCGGGGCGCGCAACGTCCTGATCACGCGCGAGTCGGGCTGCTGGGCGCTGCTCCGCTCGGAGCGCGCGAAGACCCGCTATCGCGCCCTGGCGCCGCGCGTCGACCCCGTTTCTGCCGTGGGCTCGGGCGACGTCCTGCTGGCGGGGTTCATCGCGGCGCGGCTCGAGGGCCGCTCGGACGAGGAGGCTCTCCGCGCCGCGGTCGCAGCAGGCGCGGCCTCGACGCTGGAGCTCGGCGCCGGCCGCTTCGAGCCGCGCGAATCCGGCCGGCTCGTCGCCGGCGTCGAGGTCGACCAGCTCGAGCCCGTCTCCGGCGGCCAGTAGCCTCAAGGCGTCGCTTGCGACGCCGACCATAGAGGCCGTGCCGGCTTTGCCGGTGCGGCCGTCTAAAGCGGCGCGATCCTCGCGCCGATAACGCGGGTCGTGACCAGTCGGCGCCTGCCTGCGGTGCTGTCTGCGGCGGCGTTGGTCGTCGCGGTGCTCGGCGCCACCCCCTACGGCGGCGCGGCCGTGAACGGGGTGGTGAAGGTCGCGTTGTTCGCGAAGAACGCGGGCAAGGTCGGCGGGATCGCCGCCGCCAGGAGCCCGAAGCCGGGCAAGCTCGTCCCGCTCGGCAAGGACGGCAAGTTTCCGATCTCGGTGCTCCCCGCCGGCCTTCAGGGCCCGGCCGGCCCGGAAGGCTCGCGCGGCCCTGCCGGCCCCGCAGGCCCGCAGGGGGCACAGGGGCCGCAGGGAGTCAAGGGCGACACGGGCGCAGCCGGTGCGACCGGGCCGGCGGGCGCCGTGGGGCCGCAGGGGCCGCCAGGCCCGCCGGGCGGCTTCGGTCTCCTGAACCTCGGCCGCGGCCCGGTCGCCAAGGCGACCTTGAGCGGCAACGCCGCCTTCTCCTCCGCGATGTCCGGCGCGGACGGCCTCCCGCTCGTCGCGATCTACGACTCGACGAACAACGACCTCAAGGTCGTCCACTGCGGAGACGCCGCGTGCAGCGCGCTCACCACCACCGTCCTCGACACGACCGGCAACGTCGGCCGCTACCCCTCGGCGACGGTCGGCGCGGACGGCTTCGGCCTCATCGCCTACGTGGACGGGACGAACGGGCGCCTGAAGGTCGCGCACTGCACGAATCTCGCGTGCTCCTCCTTCGCGCTCGGCACGATCGACTCCTCCGGCAATGTCGGCGATGCCCAGACGTCGGTCACGGTCGGGACCGACGGGCTCGGCCTGATCAGCTACTACGAGGGGGCCGGCGGCAACCTCGAGGTGGCTCACTGCTCGAACGTCGCCTGCTCGAGCGCGACGATCACCCCGGTCGACACTGCCGGCGACGTGGGCCGCTCGTCCTCGATCGCGATCGGCGCCGATGGGCTCGGGCTCGTCAGCTACCTGGACGGGACGAATACCCAGCTGAAGGTCGCGCATTGCACGGACGTGACGTGCTCGAGCTCGACCTCCTCGACCCCGGACCCCGCGAGCGCGGTCGGGTTCGACACGTCGGTGACGGTCGGCTGGGACGGGCTCGGCCTGATCAGCTACTTCGACAACGGCAACTCGGACCTCAAGGTCGCCCACTGCTCGGACGCGGCCTGCTCGAGCGCCACGACCACGACGATCGACCCGAGCGGCAACGTGGGGCAGTACACCTCCAACACGGTCGGCGCCGACGGGCTGGCGGTGATCAGCTACTTCGACAACACCGGCGCGAACCTCGACCTGAAGCTCGCGCACTGCTCGAATGTCGCGTGCTCGGCGGCGACCTCGACGGTGGTGGACAGCGCCGGGACGGTCGGCTGGAGCACCTCGGTCACGGTCGGCTCTGACGGGCTTCCGTTCGTCAGCTACCGCGACGTCTCGAACAACTCGGTCAAGTCCGCGCACTGTCCGAACGCGTTCTGCGTCGCGTACCTCCGCCGCCGCTAGTCCGTTATCCAGGGGCGGTGCTACGGTGGCGGGGTGGAGGTCGAGATCGGTCGCGGCAAGAAGGCGCGGCAGGCGTACGGGTTCGATGACATCGCGATCGTGCCCTCCCGGCGCACGCGCGACCCGCAGGACGTCGACATCGGCTGGAAGCTCGGCCCGCACCTGCTCGAGCTGCCGCTGATCGCCTCGGCGATGGACGGGGTCGTCTCGCCGAAGGTCGCGATCGAGCTCGGCAAGCTCGGTGGCCTCGGCGTGCTCAACCTCGAGGGCATCTTCACCCGCTACGAGAACGCGGAACGCGAGCTTCAGAAGATCGCCCGCCTCTCCAAGGAGCAGGCGACGAGCGGGATGCAGAAGATCTACGCCGAGCCGGTCAAGCCAGAGCTGATCTCGGCGCGCATCCGCGAGATCAAGGAGGCGGGCGTCCTCGCGGCCGGTTCGCTCACCCCGCAGCGCGTGCGAGAGCACTACGAGGCGGCGCTCGAGGCCGGCCTCGACATCCTCGTCATCCAGGGCACGGTCGTCTCGGCCGAGCACGTCTCGTCGAACGGGCAGGCGCTCAACCTCAAGGAGTTCATCGCCGACCTGCCCGTGCCGGTGATCGTCGGCGGCTGCGCCTCGTACCAGACCGCCCTTCACCTGATGCGCACCGGTGCCGAGGGCGTGCTCGTCGGGGTCGGCCCCGGGCAGGCCTGCACGACCCGCGGAGTGCTCGGCGTCGGCGTCCCGCAGGCGACCGCGATCGCCGACGCCGCGGCGGCGCGGGTCCAGCACCTGCTGGAGACCGGCAAGTACGTGAACGTGATCGCCGACGGCGGCATGCGCACCGGCGGCGACATCGCCAAGGCCGTCGCATGCGGAGCCGACGCGCTCATGGTCGGCTCGCCGCTCGCTCGTGCCAAAGAAGCGCCCGGCCGCGGCTTCCACTGGGGGATGGCGACCTTCCACCCGACGCTTCCGCGCGGCGCCCGCGTCGCCGTCGAACAGAGCGCGACGCTGGAGGAGATCGTGATCGGCCCCGCCCGGGAGAACGACGGCACGCTCAACCTGATGGGCGCGCTGCGGACGTCGATGGCGACCTGCGGCTACGAGTCGATCCACGACTTCCAGAAGGCCGAGGTGATGCTCGCGCCGTCGATCAAGACCGAGGGCAAGTCGCTCCAGCAGGCCCAGCGGATCGGGATGGGCTAGTGGGTGAGGTGGTCGCTCTTCCGGTCGCGGAAGCGGGCCCGGAGGAGCGGCCGGTGCTCGTTCTCGACTACGGGGGCCAGTACGCGCAGCTGATCGCGCGGCGGGTCCGCGAATGCCGCGTCTATTCGGAGCTCGTCCCGCACGGGATCTCGGCCGCCGAGGCGCGGAGGCGGAATCCGCGGGCGCTGGTGCTCTCCGGCGGCCCGGCGTCCGTCTACGCTAAGGGCGCGCCGCGGGTCGACCCGAGGCTGTTCGAGCTCGGCGTCCCGACGCTCGGGATCTGCTATGGGATGCAGCTGATGGCCCAGGAGCTCGGCGGCGCCGTCGAGCGCACCGGCGTCTCCGAGTTCGGGAAGACGGAAGTCACGGCGGACGCGGAGAGCGAGCTGTTCGCGGGCCTCCCGTCCGAGCAGACGGGCTGGATGAGCCACCGGGACTCCGTCTCGGCCCCGCCGAAGGGCGCCCGCGTGACCGCCGGCTCGCCCGCCGCGCCGATCGCCGCCTTCGAGGACCAGCAGCGGCGCCTCTACGGCGTCCAGTTCCATCCCGAGGTCGTCCACACGCCTTACGGCACCGACTTGTTGAAGAACTTCCTGTACGCGGTGGCGGATGCGCCCCCGACCTGGACCGCCGCCGCCGTCATCGAGGAGCAGGTGGAGCGGATCCGCGCGCAGGTCGGCACCGAGCGCGTCCTCTGCGCGCTCTCCGGCGGCGTCGACTCCGCGGTCGCCGCGCTGCTCGTGCACAAGGCGGTCGGCGACCAGCTCGTCTGCGTCTTCGTCGACCACGGCTTGTTGCGCAAGGAGGAGGCGAAGCAGGTGGTCGAGACCTTCGAGGGCCACTTCCACGTGCCGCTCGTCCACGTCGAGGCGCAGGACCGGTTCTTGGCGCGGCTCGAGGGCGTCGCCGATCCCGAGGCCAAGCGCAAGGCCGTCGGCGAGGAGTTCATCCGCGTCTTCGAGCGCGAATCGAACCGGCTCGGGAAGATCCGGCACCTCGTCCAGGGAACGCTCTACTCGGACGTGATCGAGTCTGGTGGCGACGCGGCGGTCGCGGCCAAGATCAAGTCCCATCACAACGTCGGCGGTCTCCCGGAGGAGATGGAGATGGAGCTCGTCGAGCCGCTCCGGCTCCTGTTCAAGGACGAGGTGCGCCGCGTCGGCGAGGAGCTGGGCCTCCCGGAGCGGATGGTTTGGCGCCAGCCGTTCCCGGGCCCGGGGCTCGCGATCTGGATCATCGGCGAGGTCACGAGGGAGCGGCTCGAGATCCTCCGCGAGGCCGACGCGATCCTCCAGGAGGAGATCCGGCGGGCCGGGCTCTACCGCGAGCTCTGGCAGAGCTTCGCCGTGCTACCCGCGATCCGATCGGTGGGCGTCCAGGGCGACGAGCGCACCTACGGCTACCCGATCGCGATCCGCGCGGTCATGAGCGACGACGCGATGACGGCGGACTGGGCGCGGCTGCCCTACGACCTGCTGGAGACGATCTCGAGCCGGATCGTGAACGAGGTCCCGGCGGTCAACCGGGTCGTGCTCGACATCACCTCGAAGCCGCCTTCCACGATCGAGTGGGAATGATCTGGACTTTCGCGAGGTCCTGAAGCAGCGCCGGATGGTCCGGCACTACGGGCCGGACCCGGTCCCGCGCGAGACGCTGGATCGGATTGCCCGCACCGTCCGGCGTGCGCCAAGCGGCGGCTACTCGCAGGGCCAGCGCCTCCTCATCGTCACCGATCGCGACACGATCGCGCAGATCGCCGAGATTGTCGGCAAGCGCGAATGGGTCGAGCGCGGCAACGAGCCGTGGCTCTCGGTCGCGCCGGCGCACGTGATTGTCCTGACTCGCGAGGACGACTACCACGAGCGCTACCAGCGGCCGGACAAGCTCGCCATCACCGGCGGCGAGGAGATCGAGTGGCCGGTCCCGTTCTGGTTCGTCGACGCCGGCGCGGCGATGATGCTGCTCCTCCTGGCGGCGATCGACGAGGG
>DASXQY010000017.1:0-20619 GCA_036506915.1 Gaiellaceae bacterium
GAGCACCGCCGCCGGGTCGAGCTCGGTCGCGAGCAGGCCGCCGGTGCGGGCCAGCTGCTGCGCGAGGGCACGGGAGCGGCGCTCGGCCTCGAACAGCTCGCTCCGCTCGAGCGCGCCCCGGGCCGCCCCCGCGAGGTTGCGCGCAAGCTCGAGATCGTCGTCGGCGAAACGCCGCTCCTCGACGAAGAAGACGAGCACGAGCGCACCCTCCTCCTCCTCGCTTCGAGGGGCCTCCACCGGGACGGCGAGCAGCGAGCCGTAGCCGCACTCCCTCGCGACCTCCCGCCAGGCCTCGTCGAACCGGTCGTCGTCGGCGAGGCGGGACGCGGCCAGCACCCGGCGGCCACGCGCGCAGGAGCGGAGCGGACCGCCCGGCTCGCCGAGGCCCTCCTCGAGGAAGCGAACGAGCAGGCCGGGCAGGCCGTGCAGGCCGGCGAGCCGGAGGTCGTCCCCGTTCGGCATCAGGACGGCCGCGCTCGCGCCGCCGAGAGCTTCGCTCGCAGCCTGGGCGAGCGCGTCGAGGGTCTCCTCCAAGGAGATCGGCTCGCCCAGGACCGAGGCGATCCGGTAGAAGCCGCGCTGCACGCGCGCCTGACGGGAGCGCTCCTCATAGCTTTCGGCATTGCGTAGCGAGAGCGCCGCAAGGTTCGCGAAGGCGTCGAGGAGGTCCGCCTGAGCCGGCGTGAAGCGAGCGGCGTCGCGAGACCCGACGCCGAGCACGCCCTTGACCTCGCCGGACCAGCGCATCGGCGCGACGATCGCGCTGCGGAAGCTCTCGTAGGACGCGTGCGGGACGCTCTCGGAAAGCTGGGCGTAGTCGTCCGAGAGCACCGGCCTCCCGCGGGCGATCGCTCGCCCCGCGAGACCTTTCTCGGCCGGAAACTCGAAGCCGACGATCTCCTCCGAGAGGCCGTGGGCAGCTGCGCAGGTGAGCCGTCCGCGATCCGGATCGAGGAGGTAGCAATCGACCGCCTCGGCGTTCAGGAGCTCGGCCACCTCGTCGACGAGGCGCTGGAGGACGGCGTTCAGCTCGAGCTCGCTCGTCACCACCTGCGCGGCCTTGAGGAGGGCGCCCTGCTCCTCGAGCCGGCGCTCGTTCTCCTCGAGCAGCCCGGCCGTGTGCATGGCGAGCCCGATTTCGCGGGCGACCGCCTCCCCCAGCGAGACCTCGCCCGGCGACCATGGCCCGGGCTCGGCACGGTGCAGCCCGAGCACGCCGATCATCCGGTCGAAGACGACGATCGGCGTCGCGAGCACCGAGCGAGTACCGAGCCTGACCAGGATGTCGAGGCCGCCGAGCGCCGGGTCCTGGAGCTCGGAGGCCTCGGTCACGTCGGAGACGGCCACGGTCCGGCGCTCCCGTGCGGCGAGGTTCGAGACGGGAAGGTGCCGGGCGGCGTCGCCGATCGCCTCCAGCCCTTCGCTCCACCACTCGGCGCGCATCACGAGCGGCTCTCCCGGCTCGCCGAGCCGGATGAAGCAGCGCGAGGCGCCGAGCGCCCGGCCGGTCTCGGTGACCGCGATGCGGGTGACCGCATCGAGGTCGTGCACCGACCGCACGCGTCGCGAGATCCTGCCGACGAGCCGTTCGCGCGCGAGAGCCTGGTCGAGCTCGAGCGCCGAGCGCGTGCGGTCGAGCGCGATGGCCGTCTCCGCCGCGAGCGCCTGGATCAGGCGGACCTCGTCCGGAGAGAACGCCCGCCGCTCCCCGGTGGAGGCGGCCACCAGCACGCCGATCACCCGCTCCTCGACGGCCAGCGGCACGAACACCGCGCTCTCCGCGTGTGCGGCCTTGGCGAGCCTCCGGTTGACGAGCGGCGAGGACTCGACGTCGTAGACCACAACCGGCGCCGCTTCGAAGTACGCGCTCGCGATGCCGGACGGCTCGTTGCGAAGGTCGAGGCGGACATCGCCCCACCAGCCGAGGTCCCGGCGCCGCTCCCGCGCGAGCAATCCGGTCGCCAAGGAGCCCTCTTCGTCCACCACGGCGAGGGCCGCGAACTCAGTCCCGAGGAGCGCCGAGACCTCGTCGAGCAGGATGCGCGCCGCGGATACGGGGTCCTGGATCCGCGCGAGCGAGTTGACGATCGCGGCGACCGCGTCAAGCTCGCGATCTCGAAGCGAGGCCAGCTCCTCGGCCTCGCGGGCGCGGGCACCGCTGATCACCACGCCGGCCCGCTCGCCCCAGCGCAGCAGGAAGAGGACGGCCGGCACGAGGGCGATCAGCGTCGCCGCAAACGGCAACCAGATGTGCCCGCCGATCGGAGACTTGTCGTACAGCACGACCGCGCCGAAGATCGCCGCGGGGATGCCGACCCCCGGGAAGACGAGAGCCAGGGCGAGGTCGGTGACGCCGACGCGGCTCCGCTCGCGCCAGAGCGTCGGGGCCAGTGCGATGGCGACCAGGAGGTACGCGCCCGCGAGCACGAGCAGCGGGACGGCGTTGAAGTAGACAGCCTGGTCTTCGGGGGTCACTGGGCCCTACGGATGATACGCCGCGCTTATAGAACGAAGGCGCTCGCTTGCGACGCCGACCATAAGAGGCCGTGCCGCCAAGGCATCGCTTGCGATGCCGCATGAAAGGCCACGGCGGCTTCGCCGGCGTGGCGTCCTTCTCCGGTGCGGCCGTCTTCATACATGGGCTTTGCGAGTTGGAAAGATAGGCCGGACGGCCTATTGGAAAGCGGACGCGGGCGCGGTAGCTTCTCTGGTACTGGGCGATGCAAGCCGTGGAGCCCTGTACCTGGCCTTGAGGCCCACGGCGAGCAATGGGGAGAAGCCCGTCGCCACCACCCCCCGAGCGACGGGCTTCTAACCCTAGAAGCGCGGAGGAACCCCTGGTTCACCCGCGAGCCCCCTCCTTGCGAGCGTCCGCTCGCGACGACGGTTTCAGGAGCCGCCTCTTCGAAGTCGGGCTCGATGGTTTCTGTCGTTGTTCGCCTCCCGCCGGGCGGAGCCCGGCTCCGGCGGCTGAGCGAAGCGACCCTAGGAGGCCTTGTCGATCTTGGGGTCCGTGATGGCGCCGAGCTCGATCTTAATCGCCAGGGTTTCTTGCTTGATCCAGTCTTCGTGGCGGAGTAGCTCGGACTCGCTTTGCGGAAGGGTGACGACGATTCTGTCGGTCAGCTCCAGGCCTGCTTCCTTGCGCATCGTGTTCAGCTGGTGGATCAGGTCGCGCGTGCGGCCCTCGAGCTCGAGCTCCTCGTCGAGCGCGAGGTCGAGCGCGACGGTGACGCCGTCCTCGCCCGCGACGGCCCAACCTTCCTTGCCCCGGCGCTCGACGAGCACCTCCTCGGGGCCGAGCTCGTGCCCGTTCACGCGCAGCCTGCCCTCGCCGAGCTCCTCGAACTCCCCGGCCTCCAGGGCCGCCCGGACTCCCGCCAACTCCTTGCCGAGCTTCGGGCCGAGCACCGGCAGGTTCGGCTTCACCCGTAGCTCCGTCGCGTCCACCGGACCGAACTCGACCTCCTTGACGCTCAGCTCGTCGGCGATCTCCCGGGAGTGGCCGGAGACGCCGTCCGCTCCCTGGACGACCAGCCGCCGCAGCGGCTGGCGGAGCTTGATCCCGGAGGCCGAGCGCGCCTGGCGGCCGAGCTCGACCACGCGGCGGACCTCTGCCACCTCCCCCAGGAGCGCCTCGTCTGGCTCTGCTTGCTCGGGCCAGCCGGCTAGGTGGACCGAGTCGGGCGCACCCTCGCATGCCTCGGCGACCAGATTTCGCCAGAGGTGGTCGGCAAGGAAGGGCGTCACCGGCGCGATCACGCGCAGCCCCTGCACAAGCGCGTGCCAGAGCGTGCGGAACGCCTGCTCGTCGTAGGAGTAGAAGCGGCGGCGCGACCGGCGGATGTACCAGTTCGAGAGATCGTCCACGAACGACTCGAACGCCCGGATCACCGCAGGCGTCCAGTAGCTCTCGTAGGCCTCGGTCGCCTCGGACACGAGCCGCCCGGTCCGGGCGAGCAGCCAGCGATCGAGCGCCTGCTCGGCCGCCAAAGGCTTCTTCAGGTCGGCGTAGCTTGGCCGGAAGCCCTCGATGTTCGCGTAGGTGACCAGGAACGACACGGAGTGCCAGAGGGTGAGCAGCCTGCGCTTGATCTCGCCGGCCGGCGCGTAGCCGAACTTGACGCTCTGAGTCGGCGCCTGCTCGCAGTACATCCACCGCATAACATCGGCGCCCATCCGCTCGAGCGCCTCGCTCGCCTCGATCGTGTTGCCCTTCGAGCCGTGCATCTCGTGCCCGTGCTCGTCGCGCACGTCCTCGTGCCCGAGGACGCGCTCGTACGGCGCGCGACCCTCGAGCACGACCGACATGAAGAGGAGCGAGTAGAACCAGAGCCGGATCTGCTCGCGCATCTCCGTCACCCAGTCCGCAGGGAACCACTTCTCCGAGTAGGCGTGGTCCGGCAGGGCGGCGTTCGTGAGTCCGTGCGCGGCGCCGGTCCCGTAACCGCCGTCGATCCAGGTCTCGTTGCGCCAGCCGAGCGTCGAGAAGGGGACGATCCCCGCGTCGAGCCAAACGTCCCCGACCTCCGGCACCCGTCGCACCTCGGCGCCGCACTGCTCGCACGCGATTACGACCTCGTCCACCCACGGCCGGTGGAGCTCCCGGAGCTGCTCGAGCCCGCGCACGGCGCGCTCCCGTAGCTCTGCCAGCGACCCGACCACGGTCAAGTGCCCACACGAGCAAGGGTAGAAGGGAAGCGGCATGCCGTAGTAGCGCTTGCGTGAGATGTTCCAGTCGCCCAGGTTGCGCAGCCAGTCGTCCATTCGCTTGCCGTAGAACTCGGGCTTCCACTCGACCTCGGCGTTCGCCGCGAGCAGCTTCGGGCGCAGCTCGTCGACTGCGATGAACCAGTCGTCTACGACACGAAAGATGACGGGAGTTCCGCAACGCCAGCAGTGGGCGTAGCGGTGGATATAGGTCGTCGAGTATTCGAGGAGACCGCGCTCGCGCAGGTCACCGACGATCTGGTCGGCGACCTCCACGGTGGAGCTCCCGTGGAGCCACCCGTAGTCCGGGTAGAAGCGGCCGCTCTCGTCCACCGGCACCAGGACGGGCAGGTCATGGACCTGAGAGAGCTCGAAGTCCTCCGTGCCGGCGCCGGGCGCGATGTGGACGATGCCGGTCCCCTCCTCGAGCGAGACCTCGTCCCACGGGATCACCCGATGCACGACGCTCGACGCTGCCGGCAGGTGGTCGTATGGGCCTTCGTACTCGAGCCCGACAAGCTCGGAGCCGCGCACCCGCTCGACGAAGTGGTCCTCCGGGTACCGCGCTACGGCGACCCAGTCCCCGGTGTCACGCCGGCCGTACTCGGCGTCCGGGTTGACCGCCGCGGCGACGTTCGCCGGCAGCGTCCAGGGAGTCGTTGTCCAGACGACGAGCGACTCCGCCTCGCGCCCCTTCAAAGGGAACCGAACGAAGAGCGAGGGATCCGACTTGTCCTGATAGACGTCGGAGACGGACAGCTCGTGCTGTGAGAGGGAGGTCCCGCAGCGGGGACACCACTCGGTCGAACGGTGGCCCAGAAACAGCCACCCGCGCTCGTGCACCGTCTTCAGGAACCGCCAGATGTACTCGTTGTTGGTGTCGCTGAAGGTGAAGTAATCGTTGCCCCAATCCATCCACTGCCCCAGGCGGATCGACTGCTCGGTAATCACGCGGGCCGACTCGGTAACGAGCTCACGGCAACGGTCGGCGAACTCGGCGAGCCCATACTCCTCGATCTCGCGCTTCGAGTTCAGGCCCAGGTCGCGCTCGACCTTGACCTCGACCCAGAGCCCCTGACAGTCGAAGCCGTTCTGGAAGCGCTGGTCGAAGCCGCTTAGCGCCCTGTAACGCTGGAACACGTCCTTGTACGTCCGCCCCCAGAGGTGGTGGACGCCCATGCCGCTCGTCAGGTTGGCGGTCTTGGGGCCGTCGATGAACGACCACTTCGGGCCGCCCGCGAGCTGCTCGCGCAGGCGCTCGAACGTTCGCTCCCGCTCCCAGAGCTCGAGCTGCTCCCGCTCCAGCGCCGGGTGGTCGGGCACGTTCGACAGCGGCGTGAAGACCGGCTCCATGAGCCCGATCCTAACGAGTGGGAACAACCGTTCCCGACCGCGCGTTTGAACAATCCGACACCTGAGGTAGAAAGGATTTTTGAAATGGCAAATGCCGTTACCGAACAGACCTTCGAGCAGGAAGTGCTCGGCAGTGAGCAGCCGGTGCTCGTGGACTTCTGGGCCGAGTGGTGCGGGCCCTGCCACGCGATCGCGCCGGTGCTCGATCAGATCGCGGCGGAGCGCGATGAGCTCAAGGTCCTCAAGCTCAACATCGACGAACAGCCGGCGGTCGCTCAGCGCTACGGCGTGATGTCGATCCCGACGCTGATCCTGTTCAAGGAGGGCGAGCCCGTCGCCGCTGCGGTGGGCGCGATGCCCAAGTCGATGCTCGAGGAGCGCCTGGGGCTCTCCCAGGCAGCTTAGGCTCCCTCCGCCTTCTCTTTCTCCGGGTGCGGCACGGGCGTCGCGGCGCGGCCCGGCGGTTCGTCGACGAGGCTGAGCACGCGCATCCCGTGGACGAAGACAATGGCGCCGCCGAGCCAGCCGCCGAGCGTCAGGAAGCCGAAGCCGACGAGGGTGAGCACGAGCGGGCCGGCCTCGACGGCGCCGCGCGTGTAGCCGTCGTGGCCGACCAGCGCCGCGATCAGAAAGAAGACGGTCGCGGTCAGCATCGAGCACATGTGCCAGGTGGCCGTCCACCAGAGCGGTGAGCGCCACTCGATCGTGAGCCAGTCGGCAAGGCCGGCCGTCGCGGTCAGGGCGGTCGAGAGGAGGCCGATCACGAGCGCGAGCCACCAGCCGTGGGCGGCCCCGTGGTTCGCGACCCCGACCACGCTCGCGAGCGCCATCACGGTCGCCGCCGTGTAGGTGCCGATCGTGACGTCCGTCAGCGGAGGATGGATGGGATGGCCGGGAAGGCCCTTCCAGAGGTAGCTGAGCTTCACTCTCGGCGCAAGATCTTACGCCGTCGCGCCGCCGCGGGGTTCTAGTGCTGCTCTGCTGCTTCCAGGTACGCGACGAACGCGGCGTGCTTGGCGAGGTACGCCTCGAGCGTCTCAAGACCCGCCTCGAGCCAGTGCTCGAGCCAGCTCTCGCCCAGCTCGTCCTCGATGTGGTGCAAACCGTGCTCGCTCATGGCTAAATCATCGGGACGCCGCCCCATGCCCGCAATGAGCCGAACGGCCTAACTTGCAGGGCGTTTGGGCCTATACGCTCAGGCCGAATTGCCGGGTCTGCTGCTGATCAACCCGCGCGCCGGGCCGGGGCTCGACCGGACGACGCGATCGGCGCGCTCGCCGGATCCGGGGTCGAGCCTCGAGGCGGCGGTCGACGGCGAGCCGGCCGTTTTGGAGACCCCGCTCGAGTTCTCGATCGAGCCGCGCGCCCTACGCGTGCTCCTGCCGCGCGCGCCAGGCTGAGAGCACCTGCGAGACCATCTCGAAGGCACATTCCTCCGGACGCGGCAGTTCGTCGGGGGCGAACCAGCCCAGCTCGGCGACGTCATCGGCGGGCTCGGGCCGGCCTCCCGTCGACCGCGCCGTCCAGATCAGGTTCAGCGTCGACTGGGCGGTCGACTCTCCCCCGTACCGGTCCATCCAGACGCCAAAGAAGTCGAGCGGCTCGATCTCCAGGCCCGTCTCCTCGCGAAGCTCCCGGCGCAGCGCCTCGAGCGGGTGCTCGCCTTCCTCGACGAAGCCGCCGGGGAGATCCCAGGCGCCGACGAACGGCTCGACCGACCGGCGCCCGAGCAGAATCCGCCCGTCGTCGTCGAGGCACAAGGCGCTTGCCGTCGGCTTCGGGTTCGCGTAGGCGACGAAACCGCAGGCCGGGCACTCGACCCGGTGCTCGTCGCCCCGCAGCTCCTCCCGGCAGCGTGGACAGAAGGACCAGCCCGCCAGCTCTCCCATCCAGGCAACAATAGAAGCCCCGATGCACGACCAGGAGGAGGTTCGCGACGCCTAGGTTCGTCCCAGCAACGGTGACCGAGCTCTCGCGCGTCGGGCTCCTCTCGAGCCTGCCCGGCGAGACGCTGACGAAGATCGCCGGGCAAATGGAGCGGGAGGAGGTTCCGCCCGGCCGACGGGTCGTGAGCGAGGGCGACCGCGGCGAGCGCTTCTACGTCATCCTCTCGGGGCTCTTCGCCGTCAGCCAGGAGGATCTCGGCCCGCGGCGGGTGCTGCGGCCGGGCGACTACTTCGGCGAGGTGGCGCTGGCGATGAACGTGCCGCGGACGGCTTCCGTGCGTGCGCTCACCCCGGCCGTGGTCGCGAGCTGCGACAAGGCGACCTTCGACGAGCTCCTGCGCCCCCTCTTCGCCGAGGACTAGCGCAACGCGTAGACGGCGTTCGTACCGCCTCCGAGGACGAGCACGCTGCCCTTCCGGGCGACGGCGGCCGGATCCGCGAGCGCGTGTGGGAGCCGCCCTGCGAGCGAGACCGTTCCGGTACCGGGGTCGATGGCCAGGACACGGGGCGAGCCGCCTCCGACGAGCAGGAGCCGGGAACCCAGCCGCGCCATGGCCGCGTGCGCGATGGGCGCGGGCAGGGTCGCGACTCGGCTCACCTTGCCGGTCGCCGGGTCGACGGCCAGCACGGCCCGCGACTCACCGGAGACCGTGAGGCCGCCGGCGACGTAGATCTTCTTCCCGACCGCGGCCACGGCCGCGTAGCGGAGACCGGCTGGAAGGCGTGCGACGACGAGCGGGGAGTGCCCTGGGCGGAAGCGCAGGACGGCGGTGGCGTAGCGCGAGCCGGTGTAACCCCCGACGAGGTAGGCCGCGTGGCCGATCGTCGCGGCGCCGAGGTCGGAGAGCGGCTCGCCCAGGCTGCCTGCCCGGCGGGCGCCGCGACCCGGGTCAATTCGCACGACGGAGTCGGTCGAGACGGCCTGGCCGCCGCCGAAGAGGTAGACGTGCTGGCCGACGGGCTCGGCCGCGGCATCGTGCGTCGCAGCCGGTAGGCGGCCTGCCGGGCGGAGCCGGTTTGGCGGGCCGAGCAGGATCTCGTCCGAGGACGAGCCGCCCACAAGGCCGCCGGCCGCCAGCAACCGTCCGTCGGGAAGCGTCACGGCTGCAAGCCGGGAAACCGGGTGAGGCAGGGAGCCGATCCGCGTTACGCGCAGAGCGGGTTGCTGAGGCGCCGGCCGCTTCGGGCGCGACCCTCGTCTGAGCCCGGTCGCGGGGAGCAGGTCGAGCCCGTCCGGCTTGTCGAGGTAGCCGGGTGCGCGGCCGGCAACACCCGTGTGCCCGTACTGCCAGACGATCCGCTTCGTCCTCGGGTCGATCACGATCACGCGGTGGTTGTAGTCGTCGTTGGCCGCGATCAGGCCGTTCGGCCAGCGCACGGCGAGGGATGGCTTCGCGAGCCGGTCCGGCCCGCTCGCGGCGCCAAACGACCACGCGACGGCGCCGCTGCGGTTGACGATCACGATCCGGCCGGGGATCGCGAAGCTCGCCACCAGCACGCGTCCGTCGGGCAGGAGCTGCGCGTCGGAGGGGTAAGGCACCGGCGAGCGGATCGACCAGAGGAGCTGGCCGGACGGGCCGAGGCGGTCGATCCAGCCGCCGATCTCCGTCACGAGCAGCCCGCCGTCCGGGAGCGGCGTGTCGCCGTTGGGGCTGGCGAAGCCGCGCGGCGGATCGTGGATGCAGCTGCCGCCGAGGATCCGAGCGATCGAGCCGGAGCGACGGAGGTAGACGATCCGGCAGTTGCGGATGTCGGCGACGACGGTCAGGCCGCCGCGCAGGCGGTACGCGTCGTCCGGGGTGTTCAGGTAGCCCGGGACCGAGCCCGCGACGCCCCCGTGCCCGTAGCTCCAGATGCGGCGCTTTGTCCGAGGGGAGATCTCGACGAGCGTGTCGTTGAACTCCTCGTTCGTGATCACCGAGCGGTAGCCCGGCGTGAAGAACGCGTCATCGGGGCCGCGAAGCGCGTCGTCCTGCCAGACGATCCTCTTCGAAGGCGAGACGATCAGCGCGCGATTGTTGTCGCGGTCGGCGATCAGCACGTAGCCCGGCACGACCCGCGACCGAACCGGGGGGAGCCCGAGCAGCCGAGCCGCCGGCGAGCGCGTGACCCTTTCGTGACGGTCGCTGACTCGGGGGCTTCGGCCCGGCTCCGACGCTTGTGGGGAGCTCGTGACGCTTCTGTGTCGGTGTCTGATCCCGTGGCTCGCCTCGTCCGTGTCGGAGCAGCCGGCCGCGAGGGCCGCGAGCAGGAGGACGGCGAGGGCGACGCGCACGCCGTCGGCACGCTACGTCAGCGCGCCACCTCGACGTCGCCGGTGCGGTCGCTCGGACGCCATGGGAGCCGGTTGCCGCGCAGCGCCGTGAGCACCGACTCGACCACGACGAGGTACATCAGCTGCCGGTAGACGAGCTGCTGGAATGGCATCGCAACCAACGACCAGGGCGACTCGCGGTCGAGGCGGAATGCGTACCAGCCGAGCGCGAGCTGGAGCCCGATGAACGCGACCCAATACGCGGCCACCCAGCGCGCGCCGAGGAAGACGAGCCCGTAGACCGAGAACAGGTCGATCAACGGCGCGAGCAGTGGCAGGGCGATCTGGAACAGGACGAGGTAGGGCAGGGCACGCCGGCCGATCCGCTCCTCGCCCTTCCGCCAGAAGGCGGCCCGGTGCTTCCAGATCGACTGGAGGGTCCCGTAGCACCAGCGGTAGCGCTGGCGCCAGAGCGCGCCCAGCGACGAGGGCGCCTCGGTCCACGCGCGCGCCTCCTCGACGTACACGATCCGCCAGCCGGCGCGACCGAGGGCGATCGTCGCGTCCGTGTCCTCGGCGAGGGTCGCGTCCGAGATGCCGCCGATCTCCGCGAGCGCTTCCCGCCGGAACGCCCCGATCGCCCCGGGCACCGTCGGCATGCACTGGAGGACGTCGTAGAGCCTGCGGTCGAGGTTGAACCCCATCACATACTCGATGTGCTGCCACCGTCCGAGCAGCCCGCGCCGGTTGCCCACCTTCGTGTTCCCGGAGACCGCCCCCACCCGCGGGTCCCGGAACGGCTGGACGAGCCGGCCGAGCGTCTCGGGCTCGAAGACCGTGTCGGCGTCCACGAGCACGAGGAGCTCGTGCCGGGCGAGCGCGATCCCGTGGTTCAGAGCGGCCGGCTTGCCCGCGTTCGACTGCCGGACGACGCGCACGCGGTCGAGCCCAAGGCGCTCCACGAGCGCCCCGGTCCCGTCGGTCGAGCCGTCGTCGACGACGATCACCTCGAGCTCCGGGTAGACGCTCGACGCAAGCGAGCGGACGGCGCGCTCGATCCCGACGGCCTCGTCGAAGGCGGGGACGACGACAGAGACAGGCGGCGCAAACCCCGGCTCGAACTCGCGCCGTCCGACGAGACGCCGGTGGCGCCTCGCGAAGACGAACAGGACCGCGATCCGGGCGACGAAGAGCGCCGTCACGAGCGCGAGCAGCAGAGCGAGCCCCCAGGATGTCCACCGCGCCGCAGCGAGCGTCCCAACGAGGAGGCGGCCGCGGGCGCGCTCCCAGGAGCGCGCGGGGAGCTCCACCTGCGCCCGCGAGAGTCCCGCGAGCTGCGAGACCGTGACGAAGCGGAAGCCCCGCGCCCGGAGCCGCGGAACGAGCCGCTCGACTGCGGCGAGGGTCTGGGAGCGGTTCCCGCCGCCGTCGTGGAGGAGGACGATCCCGCCCGAGTCACCCGTGGGCGTCGCCGTCCTAACGATCGCTCGGATCCCCGGCCGGCGCCAGTCCTCGCCGTCGAAGTCCGAGAGCACGATCACGTACCCGCGCGAGGCCACGTCCGCGAGCGCCCGCGCCTGGCCGGGGGTGACGGCCGCGGGCGTCGACGAATACGGCGGCCGCACGAGCCGGGAGCCGACACCCACGGCTCCGGCAAGGGCGCTCTGGGTGAGCGTGACCTGGAGCCCGCGCTCCCAGCTCGGCACGCTCGCGAGGTCGACGTGCGTGAAGGTGTGGTTGCCGAGCTCGAAGCCGTCCCGGTAGAGCCTGGCCACGAGACCCGGGTGGCGCACGACCTTGCTGCCGATGACGAAGAAGGTTGCCGGCACGCGGAGACGCCGGAGCGCGGCGGCGATGCGCGGCGTCCACTTCGGGTCAGGCCCGTCGTCGAAGGTGAGCGCGATCCGGCGGCCGGGCGAGGCCTCGCGGGAACGAAGGCGGTGACCGTCCCAGGTCAGGATCGGCCGCGACCCGGCGAACTGCCCCCTCACGCCGGTGGCGATCGGCGTCCTGCTCGCTCCCGTAGTCCGCGTGGAGAGGCCCTGCGCGGCCAAAGCCGCGACGAGCGCCACGACGAGGACGACGAGCAGCCCCCAGCGGGCCGCCGCTCTCATCGGCTAGCCCTTGCCGTGCCCGTTGCCGTGCGTCGTGCTGATGGTGGTAGTTGAGTCGGTGGGGTGGCCAGTGCCTCGCGGCGTCGGCTCGCCGCGCTTCGTCTGGCCGGGCGGAGCGGTCCAGCCGTGCCGCGACCACCCCTGAGTCGGAGTCGCCGCGGTCGGGGCCGGCGATGTCGCGGAGGTGGCGGGAGTGACGGGAGCGGCCCGGGTCACCGACGGGGTCGTCCTCACGGGTTGGGCTTGGCTCAGCGACCGGGCGGCAGGCCGTGGCTCGAGGCGCCGAGAGGTCATGGGCCGAGCAGGAACCACGTGAGCGCCCCCGGGAGCGGGAGCCGGCGCCGCAGTCGAGGCTGCCGAGGCGGCGCCGGCGGCAGCGGGCTTCGCTTCCGGGACCGGAAGGCCCGGGAGCCGCGTACTGCCGGCCAGCGCGAGGCCGAGCGCCACCAGCCAGACCAGCGCGAGCCCGCCCGCGACGAGACCGGCGGCCCGCAGCGCTCGCCGCCGTCGCCCGCCGGCTGACACGAATACGTGGTGCTCGCGCGGGCGCTCGGGCCCGCGGCGAATCAACTCGTGCTCGAGGGTCGCCATCTCCTTGCCTCCTGGTGAGAGGACGACCCAGTGGCCGCCGTCCTTGCGCCGCGCTTTGTGCTGATTTACAGGGTCTTTACAGCTCCTCGATCACCGCATCAGAGAGAAGCGGCCAGGCTTCGAGGGCCCATGGGCCGAACTCACGATCGGTCAGGCAGGCCAGCGCGACCTCCGCCTCCGGATCGACCCACAGGAACGTGCCGCTGCCGCCGAAGTGGCCGAACGTGCGCGGCGAGTTGCGCGCCCCGGTCCAGTGCGGAGCCTTCGCGTCCTTCAACTCGAGCCCGAGGCCCCAGTCGTTCGGCTCCATCCGCCCGATGTCGGGGAGAACGCCGACGAGCCCGGGGAACTGGACCTGGGTCGCCTCGGCCAGCGTCTCCGACGCGAGCAGCGTGGGCCGCTGCAGCTCGGCGCCGAGGCGGAGGAGGTCGTCGAGGGTCCCCTCGAGGCCGGCGGCGGGAGAGCCGCGCAGCTCCGCGGCCGTCCCGAGTGGCCGCAGCACCGCCTCGGCGAGGTACTCCTCGAACGGCATCTCGGCCGCCTCGGCGACAGTCTCGGCGAGCACCTCGAACCCAGCGTTCGAGTAGATGCGCCGCTGCCCGGGCTTCGAGATCGGCGCCCCCGCGTCGAAAGGCAGGCCGGAGGCGTGCGCGAGCAGGTGACGCACCGTCGAGCCGGGCGGCCCGGCCGGCTGGTCGAGGTCGACGACGCCCTCCTCGGCTGCGACGAGGGTCGCGAGCGCGGTCGCGATCTTCGTCACCGAGGCCCAGCGGAAGACCTGCCCGCGAGGCCCGTGCGTCGCGGCGGGCTCGCCGCCCCGGAGGACGCCGACCGCGACCGTCTCCGCCGGCCAGCTCTCGACCTGCCGCAGAGCGTCCACGGGGCGCGATACTAGTCCCGTGGAGCGCCAGCTCATCTCCTCCGGCTCACCCTACGAGCCCGTGGCGGGCTTCTCGCGCGCCGTCCGCGTCGGGCCGAACGTCTACGTCGCCGGCACGGCGCCGATCATGCCGAACGGAGGCGAGCCGCCCCCCGACGTGTACGGCCAGACGCGCCGCTGCCTCGAAATCATCGGCGAGGCCCTCACGAAGGCGGGCGCGGGCTTCGAGCACGTCGTCCGCACGCGCGCGTACGCGACGAGCCCCGACCTGTTCGACGAGTTCGCCCGCGCGCACGGCGAGGTGTTCTCGGAGATCAGGCCGGCGAGCGCCTTCATCGTCGTCGCCGCCCTGGCCGACCCGCGCTGGCTGGTCGAGCTCGAGGCGGACGCGGTGGTGGCATGACAAAGCAGATCTTCCCGCCCGACATCACCGGCAAGAGCTTCGCCGAGGGCGGGAGCGTGCTCGACCACAGGTTCGGCGAGAGCGAGCCGTACACGCTCGGCGTCGAGGAGGAGTACATGCTCCTCGACGGGGACACGCTCGACCTCGTCCAGCACGTCGAGACCGTGCTGGCAGCCGCGGCCGGGCACGAGCTCGAGCCCCGCGTCAACCCCGAGCTGATGCAGTCGGTGCTCGAGATCGCGACGCCCGTCTGCCAGACCGCGGCGGACGTGGAGGCCGAGCTGCGCAAGCTGCGCGCCTACGTGACCGGCCTCGCGCGCGAACGCGGCATGCGCGTCGGCTCGGCGGGAACGCACCCGTTCAGTCTCTTCGAGCGCCAGCGGATCACGGCGCGCGACCGCTACCACCACCTCGTCGACCAGCTCCAGTACGTCGCCCGGCGCGAGCTGATCTTCGGGCTGCACATCCACGTCGCGGTGGACGACGCGGAGAAGGCGGTCCAGATCGTGAACGGCCTGCTAGCGCACCTCTCCCAGCTCCTCGCGCTGTCCGCGAGCTCGCCGTTCTGGCGCGGCGAGCCGACCGGCCTCGCCTCGAGCCGGCAGATGGTGTTCGCCGCCTTCCCGCGCTCGGGGCCGCCGCCGCGCTTCCGCGACTACTCCGACTACGCGGAGGTCGTCGGCCAGCTCGAGAAGACCGGCTGCATCGCGGACTACACGCACATCTGGTGGGACATCCGGCTGCACCCGCGCTTCGGCACCGTCGAGATCCGGGTCTGCGACGCGGTCAGCCGGCTCGAGGACGCCGTCGCGCTCGCCGCGTTCTGCCAGTCGCTCGTGAAGCTCTACTCGGAGCGCTACGCCGTTGGCGCCGAGATCCCCTCGTACCATCGGATCCTGACGACCGAGAACAAGTGGCTCGCCGCCCGCTACGGGCTCGAGGCGCCGGTAATGGATCTCGCCACTGGTCGCCGGAACCGCGTCCCGGTGGCGCAGCTCATACGGCGGACGCTCCGCGAGCTAGAGCCGCACGCGCGCGAGCTCGGCTGCGACCGCGAGCTCGAGGGGATCGGCGAGATCCTCGTGAAGGGCAACGGCTCCGACCGCCAGCGCCGGACCTGGAATGCGAACCGCGACATCGTCGAGATCGTCCGCGAGATCGCGAACGCCACCGAGCCCGCTGCGGTCGCCGCCTAGGCCGAGCTCACCTCGAAGCTCTTCGTATCGACGGTCGCGCGCACCTTGCGGCCGGTGAACAGGATCAGCTGCCGTCCGTCCGAGCTCATCCGCATGCGCGCGCTGCCGATCCACCTCGTGGACGGGCGGAACGGCAGGTCGATGCAAAACGCGCGCCGGTGGCCGGTGTCGAGCGCGTGCACGAACGGGCTCTTGTTCGTTCGGGAGTAGAGCGTGTACGCCCAGTTGCCGTCGCCGCTCTCGACACGTGTGACGGGGATGCCGGTCATCTTCTCGTCCGGCTCGCGCCGGTCGACGATCGCGCCCGAGTAGAGCCGGCGCGTGTTCAGGTTCATCGCGCGCACCGCGTACCGCCCGGAGTTCGGCGCTCCCAGGTGCTGGATCAGGTACATCAGCGAGCCGCCGGGCGAGAGCGCGTCGAACGCGAAGTTGCCGCGCAAGCTCAGTTGGGTCTTGATCCTGAAGGTGCGCGGGTCGAGGACGACGAAGCGCGTGACCGGACGATTTAGGTTCGGCGGAATGGATGCGAGCACCAGGCGGCGCCCGTCGTGCGAGAGACCGCCGACCGATCCGTCGTAGGTGACGAACGGAATCCCGAACATTCCACCGAGGAAGCGGGAACGCAGGACGAGACCGCCGCGGACCCGGACGGCTTCCACGACCGAGCCCCGGCCGGCGAAGACGGTGACGTAGCGCACGTCCCCGCGGCGTGACTGGATGCCGTTTCCGTCGAAGCTGAGCCCGGGCGAGGCCCCTCCACCGTCGGCCGATCCCGTCGAGACCCAGGCGGCCGCTACGAGCATTGCAATCGCGAGTGTGCGCTTCATCGCGCCTCCTCCTTGCCGACGCTGGTACTACGCGGGAACCGCGCGATGGGGTCCATGGACCTCGCAACGGGTGAGATCCGTAACTGCGGCATGGACCTCCTGCTCAAGCACGCTCGTATAGTCGGCACGCCATGGCGGGCTCCGGCCGCGACGAGCGGGCCTGGGTGCGGCGGGCCCAGGCCGGGTCTGTCTCGGATTTCGAGGCGCTCTTTCGCGCGCAATGGCCGCTTGCCTACCGGGCTGCGTACCTGGTCGTCCGCGACGCCGCCGCCGCGGAGGACATCGCGCAGGAAGCCTTCGTCGCCGCCGTCCGCGCACTCGACCGTTTCGACCGCCGCCGGCCGTTCGGGCCGTGGCTGCACAGGATCGTCGTCAACCGCGCGATCGACTGGGCCCGTGCCCGGGCGCTGCGGCCCGAGGCCGATCCGGTCGACGCGCCCGCGCCCGAGCGGCCCGAGCGCGACGAGGAGCTGTTGCGCCAGCTCGACGCGCTCTCGCCCGAGCACCGCGCGGTAATCGTGCTGCGCTACCTGCTCGACTACACGCCCGGCGAGATCGCCGAGCTGCTGGAGCTCCCCCGGGGGACGGTCAACTCGCGCCTGCGGCGCGGGCTCGACCGCCTGAAGGAGCGGCTCGAGTGAGGCGGCTGGAACGGATCGTCGCTCCCGGCGAGCACGAGGCCGGCGAGCGCTCCTGGCAGGTGGTGCGGGCGGCGTACGAGGCGCGCGAGCCGGTGGCCTGGCCGCGCCGGCACGCGCGGCCGCTCGCGATCGGTGCGCTCGCGGCGGCCGTCGTCGCGGCGGCCGTGAGCCCGCCGGGCCGGTCAGTGATCCACTCGCTGCGCAAGGCGGTGGGCGTCGAGCACGCCGAGCCCGAGCTCTTCTCGCTGCCCGCGCCCGGCCGCCTGCTGGTGTCCGGCGTGGGCGGCACCTGGATCGTGAACGCCGACGGTTCGCGCCGCCGGCTCGGGGACTACCGCGACGCCGCCTGGTCGCCCCACGGGCTCTTCGTCGCGGCAACCCGGCCGAACGAGCTGGTCGCGCTCGACCCGAAGGGCAAGGTGCGCTGGACGCTCCCGCGCCGTTCGCCGCGCTTCCCCGCCTGGACGGGGACACGCTCGGATACGCGGATCGCGTACCTCTCAGGCGGCGACCTGCACGTCGTCGCCGGAGACGGAACGGACGACCGTGTGATCGAGCCTACTTCCGCGGTCGCGCCCGTGTGGCGGCCTGGGCGGGCCCACGTCCTCGCCTACGTGCGCGGTACGACCACGCTTGTCCGCGACGTCGACACGGGCTCCGTCCTGCTCCGGAAGCCTGGCGATGCCCGTCCCGCGAAGCTCGAGTGGTCGAACGACGGGAAGCTCCTCCTGGTCTTCAAGCCGTACGCGACCCGGGTCTACAACGGGCGCGGGAAGGTCGTGGCCCAGGACGATCCGTCAGACGCCACCTTTGACCGCGATGCCACCTTCATTCGAGGCACGCACCGCGTGCTCGCCGTGCGCGCCGAGGGGAGTGGCAGCAACGTGTTCTCGTTCTTCGACGGCCATTCACTCTTCCGCGGGACAGGGGTCTTCCGACAGCTCGCCGTATCGCCCAACGGACGCTGGGTGCTGGTCAGCTGGCCCACCGCCAACCAGTGGGTCTTCGTGCGCGTGGGACCGCGGAAGATCGTCGGCGCCTCGCGGATCTCGGGCCAGTTCGGCGGCTTTCCTCGGACGGTTTCCTGGTGCTGCGGATCCTGACCTCGGTTGCGCTGGTGGTCCTGACCCTCCCGGGCTGCGGTGACCGGACCGCGCAGACTCGCGGCCACACGTCGGTCGGATCCAGCGGCTTTGGATTCCGGCCCGCCGGCGGCTGGAGCACGACGAGCGATGCGGCCGCGCCGGGATGTGCCGCAGGTGCCGCGACGGCGGCAACGATTCCAGTCGCCGATCGGCCCGGGGATTTCCCCCAGGAGACCGTGAAGCGACTCCCGCCCAAGGGGATCCTCGTCTGGGCGTGCTCGTACGTCGCCGGCCGGAACGGCGCGAGCAACTTCCGCCCGGCAACCCTGCCGCTCGACCTTTCCGAAGCCGATGTTCAGGCGGCCTGGGAGGGGCAGGCGAATCCGAACGCGCCTCGATACCTGCTCTGGCGGAGCGCGAACGGATACGACCTTGATGTCCGCGTCTTCTTCGGCATGCAGCATCCGCCTGCCGAGCGGCGTGCAGAGGCGCAAGCGGAGCTCGACCGCCTCGGGGTCCCGCTCAACACCGAGACAAAGGCGGGCTCGGCAGCCGAGTCTCCACCGCGCGCGGCACCGCGGGTGCACTGGCGGCACTCGCTCTCGCTCGGGCAGCCCTACCACGGGTCGCTCGTGCGAGGCGTCCGCTTCCCGGCCGAGGGGCCGACGTTCTTCACCTGGGACCCGATCCTCCTGCGTTCCCCGGACCGGCCGTGGCGCCGGTACGGCAACGACCGGCTGGTCCGCATCGTGCTCCGCGTCCTCGCCGGCTACGCGCGCGACCACCCGGAGGCGCCGCGCGTCGGGATCGGCGACTTCAGCCGGACGCACGGCGGCTTCTTCGGCCCGAAACACGTCTCGCACCAGAACGGACTCGACGTCGACGTCTACTACCCCCGCCTCGACCGGCGCGAGCGGGCGCCGAGTCGGGCGGCGCAGATCGACCGGCGGCTCTCCCAGGACCTGCTCGACCGCTTTCTCCGCGCCGGCGCGGCCAAGATCTTCGTCGGCCCGAACACGCGCCTCACCGGCCGGCCCCGGATCGTCCAGGTGCTCAGGCACCACGACAACCACATGCACGTCCGGATCGCGCCCGGCACCCGGCCGACGCCCGCCGCGTACACGGCACCGCTGCCGAGCGAACGGATAGCGCTCGTGACAGCGGAGAGAGAGAACCAGTTAATCGCAGTCGACCTGCGATCCAGACGCGTTCTGCGCCGGTTGCGCATGCCGGACGACCCGCAAAACGTCGAGGCGTACGCCGGAGAAGCCGTGGTCGTCAGCGCCCGGGCGGGGGCCGTGACCTTCGTCGACCCGCAGACGCTGAAGGTCCGGCGCATCCTGCACGGCTTCGGCGCGCCCCACATCGCCGCCTTCGCTCCGGGGGGCGATTACGTCTATGTGAGCGACGACGAGCGCGGACAACTCGCCGTCGTCCTCGGCCGCGTGATCCGCAGGATCTTCGTCGGCTACGGCGCACACCACATGTCGTTCAGCCCCGATCAAAGCCGACTCTGGGTGGCCCTTGGTGAACGCGCCCGGTCGATCGCCGTCGTGGACACGCGAAACGTTGCCCGGCCGAGGCTGGTCGGCCACGTCGACCCGCGCGGACTTGCGCACGACCTCGCCTTCACTCCGGACGGGCACTTCGTGTGGGTCACGTATGACGACCGCTCGTACCTTCGGGTCTTCGACGCACGGACGCGGCGCCCGGTTACGACGCTCTTCGCCGGCTCCGCGCCCGCGCACGTTCGCTTCGACGACGCGTCGGGTCTGAGCCTCTTCGGACGCTACGCGTACGTCACCAGCGGAAACTCCAGCGCGGTCCGGATCTTCGACTGGCGGGCGCGGCGGCTCATGCGGACGATCAGAACCGCACCTGGGTCGTACAACCTGTCGGTCGATCGCGGCCTCCTCGCGACGTCGTCGCTCACCGACGGCATCGTCACCGTCGTGCACGGCGGCCGCCGGATCCTCAGCGAGCGCGTGGCGCCGGCCGCCAGAGACGTGGCTCTGGCCGTCCACTAAGCTCGCCGCATGCTGGCCGTGGGCGAGCAGATCTCCGACATTCGCGTCTGGATGGGGCCGCGGGAGCCCGTCTCGCTGCGGGAGCTCGCGGCGGAGAAGCCGCTCCTGCTCCTGTTCTACCTCTTCGACTGGTCGTCGACCTGAACGAGCGAGATGGAGCTCCTGCGTGACAGGAGCGAGGAGTTCGAGCAGGCGGGCGTGCGGGCGGTCGGGATCTCGCGCGACTCGCCCTGGTCGCACGTCGCGTGGATGCAGGCGCTCGATCTGAACTTCCCGCTCCTCTCCGACTGGAACGGCGACGCGGTGCGCGGCTTCGGCGTTGCAGATGAGTTCCGCGGGCTTCGCGACGTGGCCGAGCGGACGGCGTTCCTCGTCGACCGGAGCGGTACGGTCCGCGGCGCATGGCGGTACGAGTCGGCAGAGGTGCCGGACTTCGACGAGCTGCTCTCGGCCGCCCGGGCTTTGTAGCGCTCGCCTGCGGGCTCTATCTCGCGGCCGGGCTGGTCGCGATGTGGCCCTCGCCGGAACACTTCGGCTCCCGCTTCGCCGCCGTCGCGCGGCCGATCCCGCGCGAGGCCGCGGCCGGCGACCA
>DASXQY010000018.1:0-6061 GCA_036506915.1 Gaiellaceae bacterium
GCGGGGACCGACATCACAGCGTGCGTGACGATCACCGCCCGCACCGGCCAGGACGAGATCTCGAACCTGATCGTCCCGAACGGCACCCCGGGCTACGGGATCTCGGCGCCGATGCGCAAGCTCGGCTGGCGCGCCTCCGACACGCGCGAGCTCTCGTTCGAGAACTGCCCGGTGCCGGAGGAGAACCTGCTCGGCCAGCGCGGCGAGGGGTTCCGGCAGTTCCTCGAGGTGCTCGACGGCGGCCGGATCTCGGTCGCGGCGATGGGTGTCGGGCTCGCGCAGGGCGCCTATGACCTGGCCGTCGCCTACGCGAAGGAGCGCGAGCAGTTCGGCAAGCCGATCGCGCGGTTCCAGGCGGTGCAGTTCGCCCTCGCGGACATGGCGGTGGAGATCGAGGCCGGCCGCACGCTGACCTACAAGGCGGCGTGGCTCAAGGACCAGGGCCGCCCGTTCGCGAAGGAGGCCGCGATGGCGAAGCTCTATACGGGCGAGCTGTCACACCGCGCCGCGAACGCCGCCCTCCAGATCCACGGCGGCTACGGCTTCATGGAGGAATCGGCGATCTCGCGCCTCTACCGGGACCAGAAAATCCTCGAGATCGGCGAGGGAACGAACGAGGTCCAGAGGATGGTCATCGCTCGGCACCTTGGGCTCTTCGACGCCTGAGCAGCCGGGTCGGGAAGAACAGCACGAGCAGGAAGGCGAGCACGGCCGCGGCGAGGATCAGCCGGTCCCGCGTTGGCGAGCTGCCGCTCGACGGCTTCGCGACCGTCACCCCCGCCGAGGCGGCGAGCGCCCGGACCGCCTCCGCCGCGGACTCCGTGAGGGGCGTCGGTGTCTTCCCCGGCTTCACCTTGGCCAGCACCCCCAGCTCCTTCGGGACGGGCTTCCTCCCGTTGTAGAAGCCGAACCCGGACGGCATCGCGACCAGGAGCCGGTTCTTGTAGACGAAGGCGATCTCGCTCCCGAGGAACTTCGAGTAGTCCTGCGGACGGCGCCAGAGGCTGACCGCTGTCCCCAGGTCGCCGGTGAAGGCAATCACCGCGACGCGGATCGTGTAGCCCTTCTCGTTCGCCGCCGCCACCGTCTGCTTCAGGTCGCTCGCGGCGGAGTCGGAGATGGGCGCCTCGAAGGGCAGGAAGACCTGCGTCGTCAGGAGGACGTCGCTGGCGGGGTCGCCGTTCGCCTCCGCGCCGCCCGGAAGCGCGAGCGCGGCAAGCGCGACCAAAAGCGCGCCGGCGCGTCTCACCGGCCCTCGAGCGCCCGCTGCGCCTCCTCCTCCTCGGAGAGCAGCTTGAGGAGGAAGTAGGACAGGGCGGCGAAGAAGACGACCATCTGCTCTGCGTTCATCAGGATCCCGCCGAGGTTCTGGTCCTTCGCGGCCGAGAGGCCCCAGAGCCTGGCCGCTTCCTCGTAGAAGCCGTAGAACGCGCGGCCGGAGAAGATCAGCGCCAGCGAGAGGAAGGCCGAGCCGATGTAGGCCGCGCCGAGGTAGGCCAGGTGCGCCGGAGTCGAGAGCCGCTGCGGCTCGCGCGAGAACACCGGCCACCAGAAGACGAGGCCGGCGAAGATCAGCGCCCCATGCTCGAGGTTGAGCAGCCACGGGTGGCGAAGGGCGAAGTCGTAGAAGGCCGGGAGGTGAACGCCGTACCAGACGGCGAGCCAGAGCGGCAGCGCGACGACCGGGCGGGTGAGGAGCGACAGCGGCCGCCCGCCGCCCGCCGCAACCGCGGCGCGCATCGCCGGCGTGAGGCCGAGCACGAGCAGCGGCGGCGCCCAGTCGGCGATCATCACGTTCTGGAGTAGGTGGATCACGAGCAGGTAGTGGATCGCGAGCGTCTCCAGGGGTGAGTTGAGCGAGGCTGCGATCAGGACGATCCCGGTGCCGAAGATCGCGGCGCGGACCCGGCTCGGCCGCTCGACCGTCCGGGCCAGGCGGACGTAGCCGTAGACCGCCGCGGCGGACAGCACCAGGAAGACCGGCTCGAAGCTGAACGAGTAGGCGGCCGGCGCGCTCACCGCGAGCCGTGCTGGAGCGCGGGCCCGCGCAGCCGCTCGCGCCGCTCCCGCAGGTACGGCCGCAGCAGGAACGCGACGCAGATCCCGAGCCCGAGCAGCTGCTCGGTCATCATCACCACGCCCGCGAGGCGCTGGTCGGTGAGCGGCGAGAGACCGAAGAGCCGATCGGGCTGGTCGGCGTAGCGCGGGTACGCCGGGTTCGAGCTGAAGAGGAGCGCATCCACGAGGGGCTGCATCAGCGCGACCATGCCGAGCGCGAAGAAGATCCGCTCGGGGCGGCGCAGGCGGCCGTGGCGCGCCGGGTCGACGAGCTGGATCCAGACGAGCGTCCCGGCGACGACGAAGGTCAGGTGCTCGAGGTCGTGCACGAGCGGGTGCGCCGCGGCGTAGTCATAGGCGGCGGGGATGTGCCAGGCGTAGATCACCGCGGCCCAGAGGCCAATCGCGAAAAGGGGGCGCACGAGTACCGACAGGACCGCACGAAGCGGGCCCAGCCCGGCGAGCGGCCGCAGGAGTGCGGGAGGCAAGAGGAAGAAGACCAGCGGCCCGCGGACCGCGACGACTAGCAGCGCGACGGCGGCGTCTCCGATCAGGACGTGCTGGAGCATGTGCGCCGAGAGCAGCTTCTCGTCCGCGGCCTCGTCGAGCGGCGAGACGAGCGGCAGCACGAGCAGCGCCAGCCCGGCGCCGAAGAGGAGCGGCCGCGTCCAGGGCGCCCGCTCCGCCCGGCGCCGGCGGAGTCGGATGAACGCCTGGGCGAACAAGGCGAGCACGATCGCCGCTCCGGCCAGGACGACCGGGGGCGCCCCCCACTCGAAGCTCAGGTGCGCGATCGGCACGCGGTCTCAGATTATCCTGGCTGCAGATGGGCCTCTTCCGCCTGCGCGCTTCGGGGCGCGCACTGATCGCCTGCGCCGCCGTGCTCGCGGTTTCCGGCTGCTCGTCCTCGTCGGCGCCCAAGGTGCCCACCATCCGGCCGGCCCGCCAGTTCGAGCTGACCGGCTTCACCCCGGTGCGCGTCCCCCACGCCGGCACGACCCGGCTGTCCTTCGCGATCCGGCAGCCGTCCGGCGCGCCGCTCACTTCGTATCGGCGCGGCGCGGGCCCGCACACCGGCATCCACCTGATCGTCGTGCGCGACGACCTCGGGGTGATCATCCACCACCACCCCCCGGTCGCCTCGAACGGCCGAGTCGTGGAGAGGCTCGACTTCCCCTCCCCTGGCCCGTACCGGGTGCTCGTGGACGCCTATCCCGCGCTTCAGGGAGCGCCGCGCAACTTCCAGCTCCACGAGAACGTTCGCGTCGCCGGCCGCTATCGCCCGCGGGCCCTGCCGGGGTTCACGCCGGTCGTCACCGACGAGGGCTACCGCGTGACCCTGCGCGCCCCAAAGCGAATCCACCCGATCGAGGCGACGACGCTCACTGCGTCGGTCACCGATCCGAGCGGCCGGCCGGTCCGTTTCAAGCCCTGGTTCGGCGCGCTCGCGCACGCGATCTTCTTCCGAGCCGGCACGCTGGACTACTTCCACACGCACGTCTGCGGCCCGTCCACCCCGGGCTGCACCAGCGTCCTCGGTGGCGCGACCGTGACCGGCCGGCCGGCGGGCCCGGGACAGCTCCACGTCGGCGTGTTACTCCCCGTGGCCGGGACCTGGCGGCTCTTCCTCCAGTTCCGCGACCGCGGCCGGGTGGTGACCGCGCCGTTTACGCTTCGGGTGCAGTGAGGACACGCGCGGCCCTCGGCACGACCTGGCTCGGCGTCGTCGCGCTGCTCGTGCTCGCGGCCCGCTGGCTTGCCTATGCGCTCGCCGAGCCGAGCCCGCTCGCCAACCGGTTCGAAGCCTCCGCGGGCGGGCCGCGGCTCGTGGTCGTGACGCTGGTCTCGCTCGGCCTCGCAGCGGGTCTCTCCACGGCGATCGTCTGGCTCGCAGCGACCGGGGTGCGCGAGCGCCAGCGGCTACGGCCGGATCGGCCGCTGCCGAGGCTGCGACTGCGCCTGCTGGCGCTGAACGCCGTCGGCCTCTACGCCGCGAGCTCGCTCTCGTTCGCGATGTTCGAGTCCTACCTGCACTGGCGCGCCGGGATCGGGTTCCACGGGCTCTCGTGCCTCGTCGGGCCGGTGCACCGGAACGCAATCCCGCTGCTCGCGGCGCTCGCCCTCGTCGCGGCCGCGCTCTTCGAGGTGGCCCGACACCTGCTCGCCTGGCTCCGCGCCGTCGTGCGCGAGCTGCTCCGCCCGCGGCTGTTCGCCCCCCGATCTCCCGCTCTCGAGCCGGCGGTGCGCCTCCGGCTCGCGTCGACGCGGCTCGCGCAAGAGGCGCGG
This sequence comes from Gaiellaceae bacterium, assembly GCA_036506915.1. Lineage (GTDB taxonomy): Bacteria > Actinomycetota > Thermoleophilia > Gaiellales > Gaiellaceae > AC-32. Next base: position 4,345 of record DASXQY010000018.1, read on the forward strand.
CCGCGAGCCCCGCCGCTTCCGGCTTAGTCGACACTCGACCAAGCGAAGGGAGAACGCATGAGAACGGCCCTTGTCGCCGCGGTCGCGGCGGCGCTGGCCCTTGCCTTTGCGCCCGGCGCGCTTGCGCACGCGATCCTGAGCCCGCCGGTCGCCAAGGCGAAGGTGGCACAACAGTTCACGCTCTCGGTCCCGACCGAGGAGGAGGGCGCGACGACCACGGAGATCGAGCTGACCGTCCCGAGCGGCCTCTCGATCGACTCGTTCGAGCCAACCTCCGGCTGGACGCGTTCCGAGCAGGCAACCGGCTCCGGCGAGGAGAAGACGATCCAGAAGGTGACCTGGACCGGCGGCAAGGTGCCGACGGACGAGGACGCCGTCTTCCGCTTCAACGCCAGTCTCGACTCGAGCAAGACGTACGTGGTGAGCGTCCGGCAGACCTACTCCAACGGCAAGGTCGTCGACTGGAGCGGGCCCGAGAGCTCCGACACTCCGGCGCCCCGGATCGAAGGCGTGTCCGACCTCGGCGGGAGCTCGGCGACGACGCTGACGGTCGTCGCGCTCGTGGTCGGCGGGATCGGCGTGCTGCTCGGGATCGCCGGGCTCGTGACGAGGGGGCGGCCGGTCGCGTGAGGCGCGGCGCGCTCTTGGTACTCGCGGCCGCGGCGGCGCTCGCGCTGCCCGCGGCCGCGTGGGCCCATGCGGCGCTGCTCCGCACGGAGCCCGTCGCGAGCCGGACGGTGAACGCCCCACCGGCGCAGGTACGGCTGACCTACAGCGAGCCGGTCGAGCCGCGCTTCGCGATCGTCTCGGTCACCGACGCGGAAGGCAGGCAGGTAACGGACGGCTCGCCGGCGCGCTCACCGGGGGCGCCGCAGACGCTCGTAACGCCGCTTCGGCACGTACCCGAGGGCTGGTACCTCGTCTTCTGGCGCGTGATCTCGGCGGACGGGCATCCGGTCCGGGGCGCATTCACCTTCGCGGTCGGGCCGAACCCGGGGCCGCCGCCGCAGTTCCAGGTCCCGTCGCTGAGCGAGACCGCGACGACGGCGCAGCTCCTCGCCTCGCGCTGGGTCGTCTTCCTCTCGGTCCTGACGGCGCTCGGGGTGTTCGTCCTCCGCACCCTGATCGCGAGGCCGGTCGTCCGGGCGGTACCGGGGTCCTCGCTGCGGGCGGTCACGTGGGCATTCTGGACGGCGCTGCTCGTCGCCCTGGCGGCGACTCCGGTCTACGTCGTGCTCGCGACCGCGCAGTTCTCGCTCCGCTCTGCGTTCGACCTCGGCAACGTCGTCCCCCTCGCGCGTGCGTCGGCGTTCGGCAAGGACTACCTCGACCTCGAGCTCGTGCTCGCGCTCTTCGGCGTCGCCGCGGCCGCTGCCCTCTGGCTCGACCGGCCCGAGCGGCCCCAGCGCTCGGTGGTCGAGCTGCTCGCGCTGCCTTCGGCCCTGGCGGTGGGAGCCTCGGCCCTCGTGTTCCCAGGGCTGGCCGGCCACGCGGGCCAGAAGTCCCCGCGGGGGCTGGCGCTGCCGCTGGACGCCCTCCACCTGGCGGCCGCCTCCGTCTGGCTCGGCGGGCTCATCGGGCTCGTCGTCTTCTGGCTCTCCCTCCGGGCGGAGGGGCGCGTCGCGGCGCTGGGGCTGGTCGTGCCGCGGTTCTCGAACGTCGCCTTCGTCTCGGTGCTCACCCTGATCGGGGCCGGGATCGGCCAGTCGCTGCTCGA
>DASXQY010000019.1:0-10043 GCA_036506915.1 Gaiellaceae bacterium
CAACGGCTCGAAGGACGAGGCGATCGTCAGGACGATGGCCACCGCCGGGCGCGCGGTCGTCTTCTCCGGCGCGACGGTGGCGATCGGGCTGGCGCTGCTGCTGTTCATGCCATCGCCGTTCATGCGCTCGATGGGGATCGGGGGCTTCCTGATCCCACTCGTCTCGCTCCTGGCGGCGGTGACGCTCCAACCTGCGCTGCTGTCGCTGTACGGCCGCAAGGGCGTCAGGCGGGCGCCCGTGGCCGAGTTCTTGCGCCGGCGGCTGCACGTCCCCCTGCCGCGGCTCGCAGGCACCACCGACATCGACCAGGGGATGTGGGCGCGGCTGGCGCGGGCGATCATGCGCCGGCCGAGCGCCTTCCTCGCGGGCGGGGCGGCGCTGCTGATCGCGGCCGCGATCCCCGTCTTCGCGCTCGAGCTGACCCCCGGCTCGGCGTCCGGGATCCCGCAGCACCCGCAGGCGGTCCGCGGCTTCGACATCCTCAAGGATGCGGTGGGAGCCGGGGCGCTCTCGCCGACGCAGATCGTCGTCGACTCCGGAAGGCCGAGGGGCGTGGCCGCGCCGCCGGTACAGCGCTCGATCCGGACGATGATCGCGAACGTGCGACAGGACCCGGAGGTTCGCTACGTCCGTTACCGCCCGACGCCTCCGTGGATCGACCGGAGCGGGCGCTACGCCCAGGTCGTCGTCGCGGGCGTCCACGAGTACGGCGAGGCGCCCGCGCAGAGCTTCGTCCACCGGCTCCGCGACGACATCATCCCGGCCGCGTCGTGGCCGGCGGGTGTCCGGGTGCTCGCCGGCGGCGGCCCGCCGCAGGGAGTGGACTTCATCGACCGCTCCTACGCCGTCTTCCCGTGGCTCGTTCTCGCGGTGCTGGTGCTGACCTACCTGCTCCTGATGCGCGCGTTCCGGTCGCTGATCCTGCCGCTGAAGGCGGTCCTGCTGAACCTGCTCTCGGTCGGCGCCAGCTACGGCGCCCTGGTGGTGGTTTTCAAGTGGGGTCTCGGCAGCGACCTCTGGGGGCTGTACCAGTTCGACCAGATCGAGGCCTGGATCCCGATCTTCCTGTTCGCGATGCTCTTCGGCCTCTCGATGGACTACGAGGTCTTCCTGGTCACGCGCATGCGCGAGGCGTGGGACGAGTCGAGGGACAACACGCGCGCCGTCGTGGAGGGGCTCGAGCGGACCGGCCGGATCGTCACCGCGGCCGCGATCGTGATGGTCGCCGCCTTCTCGGGCTTCATCGCCGGACGGGTGGTCGGCCTCCAGGAGTTCGGGTTCGGGCTCGCGATCGCGATCTTCGTCGACGCGACGATCGTGCGCGCCCTGCTCGTCCCTTCGCTGATGGCACTCTTCGGCCGCTGGAACTGGTGGCTGCCGCCGAAGATCGCACGGGTCGTGCGTGTCCCGCCGTCGCCGCTCGAGCCCGCCCCGCCGCGGCCGGCCCTGCGGCCCGCGGGCCGCTAGCTCACCGGACCGCGACCCAGATCAGGATCGCCAGCAGGGCGGCGAGGACGATCACGCCCCACCACAGGGTGCGAAACGCGAGCCGGTCGCCCGGGCGCGGGCCAGGCTCCGGCGTGTAGGGGTCGAGCGGCGGAGTCGGCTCGGGCTCGAGCGGCAGGTTGTCGCGGTCGGGCTCGGTCATGCCCGACCTTTTCCGCGGACGCGCGATCCCCACACCTCGTAGCATCCCCGGCCGATGGAACCAGGCCTGAAGGGCGTCATCCTCGCGGGCGGCACCGGGTCGCGGCTGCACCCGCTGACGCAGATCACCAACAAGCACCTGCTCCCGATCTACGACCGGCCGATGATCAACTACGCGATCGAGGCGCTCGTCAAGGCCGGGGTGACCGAGATGATGCTCGTCACCGGCGGCACGCACGCCGGCGAGTTCTTCCGCCTGCTCGGGAACGGCCACGCGCACGGGGTCGACCGCCTCTTCTATGCCTACCAGGAGAAGCCGGGTGGGATCGCGGAGGCCCTCGGGCTCGCCGAGCGCTTCGGGCGCGGGGGCCGGATCGTGGTCATGCTCGCCGACAACGTCGTCGAGCGCTCGCTCGCGCCCGCGGTCGGGAACTTCGCCGCCCAGGAGCGCGGCGCCCGCATCCTGCTCGCCCGGATCGAGGAGCCCGAGCACCTCCGCCACCTGGGCGTGCCCCAGCTCGAGGACGGCCGCGTCACGAGGATCGTCGAGAAGCCGGCGGAGCCGCCGAGCGAGTACGCGGTCACCGGCATCTACTTCTATGACGAGCAGGTCTGGGACGTGCTCCCGACGCTCGAGCCGTCCGGGCGCGGAGAGCTCGAGATCACCGACGTGAACAACTGGTACGTCCGGCAGGGCTCGATGGAGTACGACGTGCTCGAAGGGTTCTGGGGAGACGCGGGCGAGTCGATCGACGCCTACTACGAGGTGAACGACTTCGTGCGCGCGCACGGCGCCAACAAGGACGAGGCGATGGAGCGCTCGCGTGAGCTGGCGGCGGGCGAGTCGTAGCGTGCGCTCCAACGCCGCGTGGAGGGGGCTTGGGGGGAACCGGGCGGTTCCCCTCGCAATGCTCCGCGACGGAGTCGCGGGGTGCATCCGAGGAAGAAGGGGGCTCGCGGGGGAAACATGGTTTCCCCCGCGCGACGGAGCGGACGCGGAGGAGGAGGCGTGGTCGACGGCGTCGAGGTGATCCCGCTGCGGCGGGTCGAGGACGAGCGCGGTTGGTTCTTCGAGCTGCGGCGCGAGAGCCGGCTGCCGAAGCCGACCCGCCAGACGAACATCTCGTTCTCGCGTCAGGGCGTGATCCGCGGCCTCCACTACCACGAGCGCGGCCAGGACGATCTCTTCGCCTGCCTCCAGGGCACGGCGCGTGTGGTCGTGCTCGACCGCGGGAACGGCGAGACGTTCTGCGCCGACATCGGCGACGACAACCCCGTCGCGGTGTACATCCCGGGCCGCCACGCGCACGGCTTCGAGGCGCTCACGGACTTGCTCTTCTGCTACCACGTCACCGAGGAGTTCGACCCTCGCGACCCGGACGAGCAGGGTCTCTGCTGGGCCGACCCGCGCGTCAAGCACCTCTGGAGCACCCAATCGCCGATCCTGTCGGAGCGCGACCTCGCCGCGTGCTCATAACGGGCGCCCGCGGCCAGCTCGGCACGGCGCTGCGCGAGGTCTTCCCCGAGGCCGATGCGCGGGACGTCGACACGCTCGACGTCGTCAATCCGGTGCTCGAATACTGGCCGCAGCTCGTCCTGCACGCGGCCGCCTGGACCGACGTGGACGGAGCGGAGGAGCATCCGGACGACGCCGAGGCCGTGAACGTGATCGGGACGAGGAACGTCGCGGGCCTCGGGGCGCCTCTCGTCTACTACTCGACCGACTACGTCTTCGACGGGAAGAAGCGCGAGCCGTACGTGGAGTCCGACCGGCCGAGCCCGGTGTCGGTGTACGGGCGAACGAAGCTCGACGGCGAGCACGAGGTGCGCGAGGGCTGGATCGTCCGAAGCTCCTGGCTCTTCGGCTGGACGGGCAACAACTTCGTGCGGACGATGCTCGCGCTCGGGGCCGAGCGAGACGAGGTGGCGGTCGTCGACGACCAGGTCGGCTGTCCGACCTATGTGGGGCACCTGGCCGAAGCCACGAGGGAGCTGCTCGACCGCCCCCACGGGGTCTGGCACCTCGCCGCCGCCGGCGAGTGCACGTGGGCCGAGTTCGCGCGGGCGATCTTCGAGGAGGCCGGCCTCTCCTGCCGCGTGCGGCCGATCTCGACGGAGGAGCTCGGGCGGCCGGCCCCGAGGCCCGCGTACTCGGTCCTGCGCAGCGAGCGCGATGACGCCCCGGCCCTGGCGCACTGGCGCGAGGGCTTGCGCGCCGCCCTCGAGCGGCTGCTCTAGGCTTCGGCCCGATGCGAGTCCTGATCACCGGCGGCGCGGGCTTCATCGGCTCGCACTTCGCGAAGCGGCTGGCGGCGGCCGGCGACGAGGTGATCGTGCTCGACCAGCTGACCTACTCCGGGAACCCGGCGAACCTCGAGGGCGCCGAGCTCGAGTTCGTCGAGGGCGACATCTGCAACCCCGAGGCGGTGGCCGCGGCGGGGGAAGACTGCGACGCGGTCGTCAACTTCGCCGCCGAGACGCACGTCGACCGGTCGATCCACGGCGCCTCCGAGTTCATCAAGACCGACGTGCTCGGCACCTACGTGCTGCTCGACTGGGCGCGGGAGACGGGCGCGCGGCTGGTGCAGGTCTCTACGGACGAGGTCTACGGCGACGTCGAGCCCGGAGCCTCGTCGCGGGAGGACGATCCGCTGTGGCCCTCGAGCCCGTACGCGGCCTCGAAGGCGGGCGGGGACCTCCAGGTGCTCGCGGCGGTGCGCACGCACGGCGTGGACGCGACGATCACGCGCGGCTCGAACACCTACGGGCCCAACCAGTACCCGGAGAAGATCATCCCGCTCTTCGTCACAAACGCGCTCGATGGTGAGCCGCTGCCGCTCTACGGCGACGGCCGCCAGATCCGCGACTGGCTGCACGTCGAGGACCACTGCGCCGCGGTCGAGCTGGTGCTGCGCGAGGGCGCAGGCGGCGAGGTCTACAACGTCGGGGCGGGCGAGGAGCTGGAGAACCGCGACCTGACGCGGACGATTCTGGAGTTGATCGGGGCAGACCAATCGCTCGTCCGCCACGTCGAGGACCGGCTCGGCCACGACCGCCGCTACTCGCTCGAGACCTCGAAGCTCCGCGCCCTCGGCTGGGCGCCGAGGCGGACGCTCGCGGACGGCTTGCCCGAGACGGTCGCCTGGTACCGCGAGAACCGGCAGTGGTGGGAGCCGATCAAGTCGGGCGAGTATCGCTCGTACTACGAGCGGCAGTACGCCGAGCGGCTGCGGTAGTCAGCACTTCTCGGCGCGCTTGCGGGCGTCGCGCGGCTCGTGCCGGTCCGGCTCGAGCTGCTCGGCCCGCCGGAGGTACCTGACGGCCTCCGAGCACCGGCCGAGCCGGTAGAGCGTGTAGCCGAGGTTGTAGTTCGCGTAGCCCTCGTACAGGTCGCCCGGGCCCGTGCCCTGGAGCTTCCGTACCGCCTGCTCGAAGTACGGCAGCGCGGAGGCGTAGTTACCCCGCTGCATCAGCGTGTAACCGCGGTCGTTCAGGCTGTGGCCGTCGGAGCTCACCGCGGGAGGAGGCGGCGGCGGAGCGGGCGCCGGAGCGGACTGCTGCTGCGTCACCGTCTCCCGCAACGTCGTCGTCTTCCCGCTCGGCTTCACCACCGTGCGAACCAGCACTCGCTTGCCCGACCCGTCGCCGCCGGCAAGCAGCGCCGCCAGGAGCACACCCGTGCCCGCGGCTACGATCAGGAGCGCCGCCAGCGCCCAGAGGGGCCACGAGGTCCGGTGGCGCCCGCGGGCCGGAGGAGAAGGAGGAGCCGTGGCCGGCGGCAGCCGCACGGTCGTCCCGGCGCCGCGCGCGAGGGCCTCCCGGAGCGCGGTGACGAAGTCGGCGGCCGTTCCGTAGCGTGCCCGCGGGTCCTTTGCGAGCGCCCGCCGGAAGACCGGGTCGAGCTCGGGCGGGAGGTGCTCGCAGTGCTCGGCGATCGACGGAACCGCGGCGTGGACGTGCGCGGCCGCCTCCACGGTTGGCGCGTCGCTCTCGAACGGCCGGTGCCCGGTGAGAAGTTCGTACGCGACGACCGCCAGCGCGTAACGGTCGCTCGCCGGCCCCGCCCGCTCGCCCTGGGCCTGCTCGGGCGAGAGATAGCCGGCCGTTCCGAGCACCGTGCCCGTGAGCGTCAGCGATTCGAGACCGGCTGCGCTCGCGATCCCGAAGTCGGCGACGTGGACGTCTCCCCGTCCGTCGAGCAGCAGGTTCGCCGGCTTGACGTCGCGATGGACGATCCCCTTGCGGTGGGCGGCGTCGAGCGCGGCCGCCGCCTGCTCCAGCCACGCGAGCGCCTGGCCGGGCGGCTGGGCCCCGGAGCGGCGGAGGCGGTCCTCGAGCGACCCGCCGGCGACGTGCTCCATGACGATGAAGGGACGGCCGTTCCATTCGCCGACGTCGAAGACCGTCACCGTTCCCGCCTCGCCGGCGAGCCTTGCCGCCGCGAGTCCCTCGCGCGTGAAGCGTTGCCGGATCGACTCGTCCCACGCGTAGCGCTCGGCGAGCATCTTGATCGCGACGCGCCGGCCAAGGGTCTCGTCGGTCGCGAGGAAGATCTCGCCCATTGCACCGCTGCCGATCCGCTCGGGGTCGCGGTAGCGAGGCGGAAGAAGCTTCGTGTCGACCGCCATCGCACGTGCCCTTCCCCGGGCGCGAAGGGCGCGAAACGGCTGAAAGGGACCGTCCGGAAGGTGCGAGTTCTGTAAAGAACTCCGTAAATCCGTCGATAGGTGCGCTACCCTCAACGCTGTCCCGGCTGCGGCGTCCGGCCAGGCAGCATGCGCCGTCAGGCGGGTCGGGGTCAGGCGATGGTCAGTACGTTCACAGCAGCCGTCCTCGCCGCGCTGGGGCTCGCGAGCAGCACTCCGGCGGGGCATGCCGTGCAACCGGCTTCGCCCACGTTCTTCGTCAAGGGCCACGGCTGGGGCCACGGGGTCGGGATGCCGCAGTACGGCGCGTACGGCTACGCGCTCCACGGCTGGACGCACGAGCGGATCGTGGCGCACTACTACGTCGGCACGACACTCGGCCAGGCGCAGCTGAAGAAGGTGCGCGTCCTCCTCGTCCCGGGCTCGAAGAGCATCGTCGTCTCGTCACGCTCGGCGTTCTCCGTTCTCGACGCCACGGGCAAGCGTCACAGGCTCCCGGCCGGCTCGCAGACGCTCGGCCCCGCCCTGAAGCTGAAGGTGGTCGCGGCCAAGCAGCCAAAGGCGCTCCCGGGGCCGCTCGTCTTCTCGCCGGGCATTGACCCGCTCACACTCGGCTCCCGCTCCTACCGCGGCACCTTCCGCGTGACCGCCAAGGGGTCGGCGCTCCGCGTCGTGAACACGGTCGGCCTCGAGCCGTACCTCTGGGGCGTCGTCCCGTCCGAGATGCCGGACCGCTGGCCGGCCGAGGCGCTCGAGGCGCAGGCCGTGGTCGCGCGAACCTACGCGCTGGCGCACCTGCACGGCGGCGATTTCGACCTCTACCCGGACACGCGGAGCCAGGTCTACGGCGGGATCGCGGCCGAGTCTCCCACCGCGAGCGACGCGGTCAACCAAACGGCCGGGGAGGTCGTCACCTACAAGGGCAACCCGGCGAACACGTTCTTCTACTCGAGCTCCGGGGGGAAGACCGCGAACGTTCAGGACGTGTGGCCGAAGTCCGATCCGCTGCCGTACCTCGTCTCGGTACCGGATCCCTACGACACCCTTTCGCCCTACCACGACTGGGGGCCGCTGCGCTTCACGCCCGCCTTGCTCGCGCGCAGGTTGCATTCGCCCGGCCTGTTGCTCGATCTCAAGCCCGACGTCGGCGCCTCGGGCCGCGTGAGGAGCCTGACGGTGGTCGGCCTGAACGGGGAGCGCACCCTGAGCGGCTCCGACGTCCGTCGCGCGCTCGGACTTCGCTCGACCTGGTTCCAGATCGGGCTGCTGAGCCTGACTCCACCTGCTGCGCCGGTGGTGTTCGGCTCGCAGGCGACGCTGGCCGGCGTCGCGCGTGGCCTCGGCCGGGTGACGCTCGAGTCGCGCCCCCACGGCGGGCAGTGGAATCCGCTCGCGCCGCTCGTCCCGAAGAACGGCCAGATCGCCGCGACGCTCACGCCGAAAGTGTCGACCGCCTACCGGCTCTCCGCGAGCGGGATCCGGAGCGGGTCGGTCCAGCTTTCGGTCGCGCCGCTCGTCCGCATGTTCGTCTCGGCCGACCGGTTCTCGGTGACCGGACTGGCCCGGCCGGTGCTGTCCGGATCGAGCGTCCAGATCCAGAAGCTCGCCCAGACGGGCTGGACGACGGTCGCCCAGACGAAGACAGGCGCCGACGGCAACTTCTCTGCGAGCGTCGACGTGGCCCCCGGCGCCTACCGCGCCCGCGTCATCCCCGGCCGGGGGTTTGCGCCCGGCGTCTCCAAGGTGCTGAAGGTGGCCGCGTGAAGAGGCTTGCCGCAGCGATCTCGCTGGCAGCCGTCCTCGCCGCGCCTGCCGCCGCCCGGGCCGGCTTCAGCCCGAACGATCCGCTCTCCCCGAGGCAGTGGTACCTCGACAGTGACCGGGCCTTCGACGCGTTCGACGTCCTGCCGCTGCTCAAGCCCGTGCGGGTGGCCGTGATCGACTCCGGCATCGACGCCGGCCATCCGGAGCTCAAGGGACGCATCCTCGACGCCCGAAGCTTCGTCGGCGGGACGACCACCGACGTTCAGGGTCACGGGACCTTCGTCGCCGGCGAGATCGCCGCGTGGACGGACAACGCGCGCGGCATCGCCGGCCTCGCCCCGCCGGCCCGCCTGCTGGTGGCGAAGGTGGTTCGCGACGACGGCTCGATCCCGCCGCGGGCCGAGGCTCGCGCGATCCGCTGGGCGGTCCGGTCGGGCGCCCGCGTGATCAACCTCAGCCTCGGCAGCCTGCGCAGCCCCGTCGGCAGCGAGACCGGCTTCTCGTACCCGGAGCAGCGGGCCGTGGAGTACGCGGTCCAGAACGGGGTGCTCGTCGTCGCGGCGGTGGGGAACGGCGACGGGGCGCCCACGACTCCCTGGCCCTACGCCAACTATCCGGCCGCCCTTCCCCACGTGCTCGGCGTCGCGGCGTATGCGCGCTCGGGGGACGTCCCGAAGTTCTCGAACCGGGACGACGTCTACGTCGACCTCGCCGCGCCCGGGCAGGACATGCTCTCGCTCTTCCCGCGGGCGCTGACCGCCCACAACCCATCGTGCGGAGAGCAGGGCTACTCGAGCTGCGGGCCGAAGGAGTACCGCCACGCCGACGGAACCTCGTTCTCATCGCCGCAGGTCGCCGCGGCCGCGGCGCTGCTGTTCGGCCAGGCGCCGTGGCTCCAGGCTGACCAGGTCTCGAACCTGCTCGAGCGGAGCGCCGTCGATGCCACGCCGGCAAACGGCTGCGACGCGTGCTCGGGCGGCCGCGATTCGCTCACCGGCTTCGGCCGGCTAGACGTGGCGGCGGCGATCCACGACCTGACCAAGCCGCCGGCGGCCGACCGGTTCGAGCCGAACGACGACGTCGGTTCTCGCGCGGCCGTCAGCTATCCCCGCCGGTTTCGCGCGACCCTCGACGCCTGGGACGATCCGAACGACGTCTACCGGATCAAGCTGCGCCGCGGCCAGCACGTCTCGGTGCTCGTGCGCGCGGCGGACACCGATGTCTCGCTGGCGCTCTGGAAGCCTGCGCTCCACTCGCTCGCCGAGGCCCGCGACGGGCTGCGGGCGAGGCGCTCGATCCATCCGCTCGGGGCGCCCGAGCGGCTCGGCTACCGCGCCCGCAAGAGCGGCTGGTACTCGCTCCAGGTCAAGCTCGCGCAGCCCGGCTTCGGGCAGTACGCGATCCGGATCGCGCGGTCATAGTGGTCAGAGCAGCTCCTCCTCGGCCACCTCGCGGATCTGCCGCGCGGGGTTGCCGACGACGACCGCGCGGGCCGGGACGTCTCTGAGCACGAGCGCGCCCGCGCCGACGAACGCCTCCTCGCCTACCTCGATCCCGGGCAGGAGCACCGCGCCCCCGCCGACGCGCGCGCCGCGGCGGACGGTCGGCCCTTTCCGCAGCGCATGCCGTCGCTCGGTCCGGCCCATGAAGTTGTCATTCGTCGTGATCACGCAGGGAGCGATGAACACGTCCTCCTCGAGGGTCGAGTAGGCCGTCACGTACGCGTTCGCCTGGATCTTGGTCCGGGCGCCGACGATCGTGTCGTTCTCGACCAGGGAGCCGCGACCGACGACGACGTCGTCGCCGATCGTGCAGCGCTCGCGCACGCAGGCCTGGTCGCCCACCATCCCGCGCGCCCCGATCGTCGTGCCCGCGAAGACGACCGCCCCGGTGGAGACGATTGTCCCCGGGCCGAGCTCGAGGGGCGGCAGCTCCTCGCGGGCGGCGGTCGAACGCGAGGAGAGCGCCGGCTGCTTCCCGACCAC
>DASXQY010000020.1:0-8121 GCA_036506915.1 Gaiellaceae bacterium
TGCTGGGGGAGGCCGTGGCAGAGCTCTCTGGCGAGCGCCGCGCGGTAGCGCGACCGGTACGGGTCGACGCGACGGTCGACGCCTACGTGCCGGCTACGTACATCGAGGCCGAGGCGCTGAAGATCGACCTGCACCGGCGGCTCGCCCTGGCCGAGTCGGACGACGAGCTGCGCGAGCTGCGCGCGGCCACGGAGGACCGTTACGGGCCGCTCCCGGAGCCGGTCGAGAACCTGTTCTCGATTCAGGAGGCGAAGCTCAAGCTCGCCCGGGCCGGCGCGGACTACCTCGTCTTCCGTGGCGGCCGGGCGGCCGTCGGGCCGCTCCTGCTCGGTTCCGCCGAGCTGCGCGCCCTCCGCGGCGAGGTCGGAACCGCGATCTACACGACCGCCAGGAGGGAAGTCTCGCTCCGCCACGAAGAGTTCGGGGAGGCGCTCCGATTGGTCGATGCTATACTCGAGGCGCGCCGAGCAGCTTGAGAAAAATCGCTGCTCCTGGCGCTTTTTATATGAAAAAGATCCCCCTGACGATTCTTTGCATGGCCGCCCTCGTCCTGCTGGTCGCGGCGTGCGGCGGCGGCGGCTCGAAGAACGTCCCGGGCGACGCGGTCGCGGTCGTCGGCGGCACCGACATCTCGAAGTCCGACTGGGAAGCGGTGATCGACCAGGCCCGGCGCAACCGGAAGGCGACGAAGCAGCCGTTCCCGAAGCAGGGCACGGCGGAGCTCGCGACCCTGCGCACGAACGCCGTCCTGTTCCTGATCCAGAAGAGCGAGTACTTCCAGGAGGCCGACAAGCTCGGGATCAAGGTCACCGACAAGGACGTCGAGCAGCGCCTCGACGCGATCAAGAAGCAGTACTACGACAATCCGCCGGGCCAGCCCAGGGCATCGAAGGACGAAATCGAAAAGCGCTACCAGCAGGCGCTGAAGCAGCAGGGGTTCACCGACGAGGAGGCGCGCGCCGGGCTCAAGCTCACGCTGATCCGCGAGAAGCTCTACGAGAGCGTGACCAAGGACGTGAAGGTCTCGGACAGCGACGTCCGCGCCTACTACAACTCGCACAAAGAGCAGTACCAGACGCCGGCGCAGCCCGAGAGCAGGAACGTGCGGCACATCCTCGTCAAGACGAAGGCGCTCGCCGACCGGCTGTACGCCCAGCTCAAGGCGAATCCGAGCCTGTTCCCGAAGCTCGCGCGCAAGTACTCGACCGACACCTCCTCGAAGGTGAACGGCGGCACGCTTCCCGGCGGCGCGATCAAGGGCCGGACGGTGCCGCCGTTCGACAAGGTCGCGTTCTCGATCCCGACCAAGAAGATCTCGGAGCCCGTGCACACGCAGTTCGGCTGGCACATCATCCAGGCGCTCGGGCCGATCAAGCCCGGCACGCCCGCGAAGCCGACGCCGTTCAACCAAGTCGAGACGCCGATCCGCCAGCAGCTGGTCTCTCAGAAGAAGAACGAGAAGTTCCAGAGCTGGCTGGACGACATCAAGAAGAAGTACTGCAAGACGATCGCGTACCAGCGCGGCTACAAGCCGGCGCCCGGTCAGGATCCCTGCACCAGCAAGGGAAGCTCGACCGGCGCCGCCACCACCCAGTAGGCGGTGGCTCTCGGCGAGACGCTGCTGGAGCTGCAGCAGCTGACCGAACGGCTGCGGCGCGACTGCCCCTGGGACCGCGAGCAGACTGCGCGCACGATCGTCCCGCACACCGTCGAGGAGGCCTACGAGGTCGCCGACGCGGCCCTCGCGGCCGATCCGGCCAAGCTGCTGGACGAGCTCGGCGACCTGCTCTTTCAGGTCTACTTCCTGGCCTTGCTTTTGGAAGAGCAAGGCCATGGCGGCCTCGAGGACGTTGCGCGCGGCGTCCACAAGAAACTGGTGCGCCGTCACCCGCACGTCTTCGGTGACGCGGCGGCCGACACTCCCGGCGTCGTGCGCCTGCGCTGGGAGCAGATCAAGGCCGGCGAGGAGGGTCGGGAGGGGATCTTTCACGACGTCCCCGCCGGGCTGCCGGCGCTGATCTACGCACGCAAGATCCAGCGGCGGGCGGCCGCCGTCGGCTTCGAGTACCCCGATGCGGCTGGTGCGCTCGCCGATCTCGAAGACGAGCTCGGCGAGCTGAAAGAGGCGCTGGCCGAGGCGGAGGAGAGCGCGGCCGAGACCGAGCCCGATCCGCATGTGCTCGAGGAGGTCGGCGACGTGCTCTTCGCAGGGGTGAACGTCGCGCGCAGGCTCAACGTCGATCCCGAGCTCGCCCTGCGCCTGATCTCGGACCGATTCGTGGCGCGGGTCGAGCGGGCCGAACGGCTCGCCGCGGCCGAGGGGAAGGCGTTCGCGGAGCTCGAGCTCGAGGAGCAGGATCGCTACTTCGACCGGGCCAAGGAGGCGCTGCGCTGATCGCCGACGTTCGCGGCCGCTGGATTCTCGACTCCCGCGGGAACCCGACCGTGGAGGTCGACGTCGCGCTCGAGTCGGGCGCGGGCGGCCGGGCCGCCGTGCCCTCCGGCGCGTCGACCGGGGCCCACGAGGCGCTCGAGCTACGGGACGGCGGCGCGGCCTGGGGCGGCAAGGGCGTCACGGAGGCGGTCGCGAACGTGAACGGGGAGCTCGCGCAGGCGGTCCGCGGCCTCGACGCCGCCGACCAACGTGCGCTCGACGAGCGGCTGATCGAGCTCGACGGCACCCCCAACAAAGAGCGGCTCGGCGCCAACGCGATCCTCGGGGTCTCGCTCGCCGCGGCGAAGGCGGCCGCGGCGGAGGCGGGGCTGTCGCTATTCCGCCACCTCGGCGGTGAGCAGGCGCGGACGATGCCGGTGCCGATGCTGAACGTGATCAACGGCGGCGTCCACGCGCAGAACTCGATCGACCTCCAGGAGTTCATGCTCGTTCCGGCCGGCGCGGACAGCTTCGCCGAGGCGCTTCGGGTCGGCGCCGAGGTCTTCCACGCGCTGCACGACCTCCTGCACGAGCGCGGCCTCGCGACCGGGGTGGGCGACGAGGGCGGCTTTGCTCCCGACCTCGGCTCCTCCGAGGAGGCGATCGAGGCGATCCTCGAGGCGGCGGAGCGGGCCGGCCACCGCGAGCGGGTGGCGATCGCGCTCGACCCGGCTGCTTCCGAGCTCTTCCGCGAGGGGCGGTACGTCTTCGAGGGCCGTGAGGAGGACGGCGAGGGGATGGTCCGCTTCTGGCAGGGCCTCGTTGAGCGCTACCCGATCGTCTCGCTCGAGGACGGTCTCGCCGAGGACGACTGGGGCACGTGGCGGGCGCTGACCGAACGGCTCGGAGACCGGCTCGAGCTCGTCGGCGACGACCTCTTCGTCACGAACGCCGAGCGCCTCCGACGCGGGATCGACGAGGGCGTCGGAAACGCGATCCTGATCAAGGTGAACCAGATCGGGACGCTCACCGAGACCCTCGACGCGATCGAGCTCGCGCGCTCGAGCGGCTATGCGGCGGTGATCTCGCACCGCTCGGGCGAGACCGAGGACACGACGATCGCCGACCTGGCGGTGGCCACGAGCGCGGGCCAGATCAAGACCGGCGCGCCTTCGCGTGGGGAACGCACGGCGAAATACAACCAGCTGCTGCGGATCGAAGAGGAGCTCGGCGCCCGCGCAGCCTATCCGGGCTGGGAGGCATTTCCCCGCTTCGGCCGCTAGCTCGCCATAGGTGCCGGTGACCCGGCGAGCTACGCTGCAGGCATGGACGCGGGTACCCCCCGCCGCACGAAGATCGTTGCCACGATCGGTCCCGCATCCGCGACTCCGGAGGCGGTGGCCGGGCTGGCGCGGGCTGGGATGGACGGCGCTCGGCTCAACCTTTCGCACGGCACGCACGACGAGCACCGCGAGCGCGCCCGCCTGGTGCGCGCGCTCGAGGCCGAGGTCGGGCGTCCGCTCGCGCTGATCGCCGACCTCCAGGGCCCGAAGCTGCGCGTCGGCGACCTGGCGGCGCCCGTGACGCTGGCCCGGGGAGAGGACGTCGTCGTGATCGGTGGGGAGTCGTCGGTGGACGGCGAGCTGCCCGTCAGCCCGCCGGTGATCAGCGAGGTGCTCCAGCCCGGTCACGAGGTGTTGATCGACGACGGGCTCGTCCGCCTGCGGGTCGAGGGAATCGAGGCCGGCCGGGCGCGCTGCGCCGTTCTCGCGGGCGGGGTCGTTTCGTCCCACAAGGGAGTGAACCTGCCCGGGGTCCCGATCCCGATCCCGTCGCTGACGCGCAAGGACATGGACGACCTCGAGGTCGCCCTGGAGCTCGGGGTCGACTTCATCGCGCTCTCGTTCGTCCGCTCGGCGGCGGACGTGCGCGACTTGCGCGCATTGATCGAGCAGGCCGGCTCGCACGCCCACGTGATCGCGAAGATCGAGAAGTCCGAGGCGGTCGACGCTCTCGAGGCGATTCTCGATGCCGCGGACGCCGTCATGGTCGCGCGCGGCGACCTCGGGGTCGAGATCGGCGCCGCACTCGTACCGCTGCTCCAGAAGCGGATCATCACCGCCGCCCTCGAGCGCGGGAAGCCGGTGATCACCGCGACGCAGATGCTCGAGTCGATGGTGCATCAGGCCGAGCCGACCCGGGCCGAGGCGAGCGACGTGGCGAACGCGATCCTCGACGGCAGCTCCGCGCTGATGCTCTCGGGCGAGACGGCGGTCGGGGAGCATCCGGTCGAGTCGGTCGCGTACATGGACCGGATCGCGCGGGCAGTCGAGCCGAGCCTCGGCTACCGGCACCAGCTCCCTGAGGCCAGCGAGCTGCCCACGGTCGGGCAGGCGATGTCGAACGCGGCCTGCGACCTGGCCGAGGCGCTCGGGGCGAAGGCGATGCTCGTCCCGACCTACACGGGGAGGACGGCCTCGGTGGTGGCGCGGCTGCGGCCGCGGCGCACGATCATGGGGCTCACGCATCACGGCTACGCGCTCCGGCAGATGGCGCTCGAATGGGGCGTCACCCCGCACCTGATCCCCGAATGCGCCGACGTGGAGGCGCTGATCGACTGCTCGCTCGCGGCCGCCCGCGAGAGCGGGCTCGTCGAGGAGGGCGACCGCGTCGTGATCACCGCCGGGACGGCGGTCAACCTTCCCGGGACGACCGATCTGATCAAGGTCGCGGTCGCTTAGCGCTTCTAGAGAGGAGGCCTCCGCCCGGCGGCGAAGCGGGCCGCGTGGCGAGGAGCTCTCGACGGCCGCGGCATGTCATGCGCTGGCTCGCCCTGGCCGCGATCGGGCTGGTCGCGCTCCTCTACGCGCGGCCGCTCCAGAGCTACCTCGGCGCAAAGCAGGAGCTGGCGCAGCGGACGGGCGAGGTTAAGGCGCTGAAGCAGCAGCGCCGTCAGCTCCAGCACCGGCTCGCGAGGTCGACGACTCCCGAGGCGTTGGCGCGGGAGGCCCGCCGGCTCGGGTTCGTCCGTCCGGGCGAGCGCCTCTTCATCGTCAAGGGCGTCTCGGCGTGGCTCCACGACAAGACCCGATGATTGACGCCGCGATCTCGCGCGCTCGGCTGCGCGATCTGGCGTGTCTGGGCCGCTCCCGCCAACCGGATGCCGGCGGAGCCGGCCTCCACCGGGCGTCCGCTCCCCGCCGCCGGGCCGCCACCGATGCTGCGAGCATCGCCGGCGTCCCGTCGCCGTGCCCCAGAGCAGCCAGCTCGCGCCCCGAGGCCGACGAGCTCATGGCATCAACCATCTACGATCGACCGAAGTGGATGACCGCGCGCTCGTCGAGAGGCAGATCGGGAGACCGCCGCGGGCTTTCCGGCGGGTCGCCGTCCGCTGCCCCTATGGCAAGCCCGCGGTCACCGAGCAGGGTCCGTTCGACGAGTCCGGCGAGCCGTTCCCGACGACCTTCTACCTGACCTGCCCGCACCTGGTCGCGGCGATCGCCCGGCTCGAGGCGGCGGGCGGGGTCGAGCGCTGGAGCCGGCTGGTGCGCGACGACGCCGAGCTGCGAGAGAGCGCCCGGCGCGGGAACGAGGAGCAGCGTAGGCTGCGGCCCGAGCTACCCGGCGGAATCGGAGGGCAGACGCGCACGGGCGGTCTCAAGTGCCTGCACGCCCACGCTGCCTTCGCTCTCGCCTGGCCCGGCTACATGCTGGGCGAGCGGATCCTGGCCGAGGTCGACCCGCTCTGGCCCGCGGGCGGCTGCTGCACTACGTGCTCCCCGAGGCAATGACCGCCCCGCCTCTCGCCCGCTATCACGCGGCGCCAGGAACCACCCTCGCCCTTGCACAGGCTTCCGGCCTGCGCCGCGGTCGAGTGCGGCTCCTGGCTTGGTGCTAGCGACCGAGACACAGAACGTCATCACCTCGAGGAGCACCGCCGCTAGCATCGGCCCCCATGCCGTCGACGCTGGAGACGACCCGGCGGGAGTGGGAGGAAGGGAACCGCAGGCTCGAGGCCGCCGCCTCCGACCGCCCGCGCTACGAGCGGCTGCTCGCGGAGCTCGAGCTCGTCCTCGACGAGCTCCGCAAGCGCGTCGGTCAGACCTACACGCTCGGCGAGCTCGCCGCGGCTTACGGCGAGGCCGACCGGTGGGTGCAGGAGGAGCTGGCCGAGCGCGAGCCCGGCGCCGGGTGGCCGGCGCGGCTGACGATCGTCCAGGACGCCGCCTTCCACCGCTACTCGCGCGGCGCCCTCGACTACCGCCCGTGACGAGGCCCCAACGCCGGCGCAGGCGGAGCGGCGGCAGGCGCCGGCTGGTCTGGGCACTGGTCCTCGCCCTAGTCTTCTTCGTCGGGATCGCGTTCGGCGAGGCGCTGGAGGACAACCCGCGTCCTGCCTCGACGATCACTCGCAACCAGACCTTCACGCTTCTGCCCGAATCCTCGACCGTGACTGTGACCGCGCCCTGACCGAGCCAGGTTAGAAAGGACAAGCTTTGGGTAGATTTGCGGGCGAGAATGGAGCACGAGCCTCAAAGTCGCCTGGCCCCGGCGGGCGAGCCTGACTGGCTTACCCTCGGTCAGGCGGCGAAGTACCTCGGCGTCGCCCAGAGCACGATCCGGAAGTGGTCGGACCAGGGGCGCGTGCCCGCGTTCTACACGCCCGGCGGCCACCGCCGGTACCAGCGCCGAGACCTCGACAGCTTTCTGGAGCGCTCCGGGCCGGGCGGCAGCAGCAGCGGCCCGCTCGTCCTGATCGTCGACGACGACGACCGGCTGCGGGAGTACATCCGCGTCAACCTCGAGATGGAGGGCTACGCGGTGCGCGAGGCCGGGAGCGCCGACGAGGGCCTCAGCGTGCTCGACGAGTCCACGCCGGATCTCGTCCTGCTCGACGTGATGATGCCGCACGTGGACGGCTGGGAGATGCTCCGGCGGGTGCAGGAACGGCACGGCGTCGGTGCGATCCCCGTGATCATGTTCAGCGGCAAGCTCGATGAGCGAAGCGCCGCGGAGGCGACCTCGCGGGGCGCGCAGGGCTTCATCGGCAAGCCCTTCAACCCGCAGGAGCTGATCGACCAGACGAAACAGCTGCTCCCGACCTGATCGCGCTCGACCGGCACCTCGAGCGCTGGGTCGTCAACCATCGTGTCGGCTGGCTGAACTGGCTGTTCGTCGACCTCTCCCGCATCGGTGCGGAGGGGCTCGTGTGGCTCGCCCTCGCGCTGTTCCTGGCGGCGCTCTGGCGGCGGCCGTCGATCGTGGTGCTCGTGGCCGCGGCCGACTTCGCCGCGGACGGGCTCGCCTACGTCCTCCGGGATGCGATCGGCCGCGAGCGCCCGCCGCTCGTCTACCCGGAGCCGGAGCCGCTCGTGCGCGTCCCGCACCAGCCAGCATTCCCGTCTGGCCACGCGGCCACCGCCTTCGCGTGCGCCACGGTGACCGCCTGGGCCGCGCCGCGGCTTCGCATCCCCGCCTTCGTGCTGGCGGCCGGGATCGCCTGGTCGCGGGTCTACGTCGGCGTGCACTGGCCGCTCGACGTCCTCGGCGGAGCGGCCCTCGGAGTGCTCGTTTCTATAGTTCTTCTGAGGCTCGCAGGAGCCCTGCGACGATCACTGCAAGCGCGGCGAGCAGGCTGATCCAGATGCCGATCCCGCGTCCGGCGGTCGGCTGGAGCGAGTCCGGGATCGAGATCAGGCGGATCAGGACGAAGATCGTCGCCAGCGAGCCGAGCGCGATCACGACCA
>DASXQY010000021.1:0-4813 GCA_036506915.1 Gaiellaceae bacterium
ACGGGATGCGGGCGGTTGAAGGGCTTCATCGGCCAGTCGTACGTCCAGCGGGCCCGAGGTGAGCTCGACTTGATGGAGAGCTCCTTGACGGGTGCGGCGTACGGGCCGGTGGCGGCGCCGGCCTTGGGGCGCCAGGGCGGCGGAGGGGTGACATTCGTGGTGCCCGCGGCGGCGATCCCGCCGGATCCGGCAGAGACGGTCAGCGTGCCCTCGTACACGGCCAGGACGGCGAGCGGCAGGGCGAGAATTAGGCGCAGAAACAACATTGCTTGTCTCCTCCCGTCTAGTCGTTGGCTAGTCATAGACTAGACAGTACTAGACAAGCAATGATTAGTCAAGCATAGACGTCATGAAGCTAACCTATGCTTAGCCGTATGCTGTATCCTGATCGAGATGAGCCCGGAGAAGGCAGATCTCGGCGAGCGAATCCGCACCGCGCGGGCCGCGAAGGGCTGGAAGCAGAAGCACCTCGCGGCGCAGGTCGACGTCGAGCCGATCACCGTCTCGCGCTGGGAGCGGGGGGCGACGACGCCCGACCTCGACGTGATCAACCTGGTCGCGGAGGCGACCGGAAAGCCGGTCAGCTACTTCGTCGGCGGCGGCGAGGCCGAGGAGCACGGCGGCTCCTCCGGCCTTGAGGAGGCCGTGCGGCGGATCGAGGCGGCGGCCGAGCGGCTGGAGGCCGTTGCCGAGGAGCTGCGCGGCGAGCTTGCCCGCTTTCGCCAAACGTGAGCGGCCGCTGTAACAGCAGGCCCGCCCGCCTTATGCTCTGACCTGCCGTGGAAGCAGCTTCGGACCCCCGCATCGGGACCGAGCTGGCCGGCTACCGGATCGAGGAGCCGGTCGGTCGAGGAGGGATGAGCGTCGTCTACCGGGCGCAGGACCTGCGCCTCGACCGTCCCGTCGCGCTCAAACTGCTGACCAGCGACCTCTCCGAGGACGAGCGCTTCCGGGCGCGGTTCCTGCGCGAGTCGCGGCTCGCGGCCGCGATCGAGCACCCGAACATCATTCCGGTCTACGAGGCGGGCGAGGCCGAGGGCGTCCTCTACCTCGCGATGCGATACGTGGACGGCACCGACCTGGGCCGCCTGATCGGGGCAGGGAGGCCGCTCGAGCCGGAGCGGGCGCTCGCGATCGTCGCGCGGGTCGCGAGCGCGCTCGACGCGGCGCACTACCGCGGGCTCGTGCACCGGGACGTGAAGCCGAGCAACGTCCTGATCGGCCGGGAGGACGAGGTCTACCTATGCGACTTCGGCCTCAGCAAGCGCGTCACCTCCCTCAGCGGCCTGACCGCGTCCGACCAGCTGCTGGGCACCGTCCACTACATGCCCCCGGAGCAGATCGAGGGCCGCGACCTCGACGGCCGGGCGGACGTCTACTCCCTCGGCGCCCTCCTGTTCGAGTGCCTCGCCGGCGAGCCCCCGTACACGCGCGAGTCAGACGTCGCCGTCCTCTGGGCGCACATGCAGGAGCCGCTGCCCGCGCTCAGCGAGCTGCGGCCCGACCTTCCCTCCGGCCTCGACGCGATTCTCGCCCGGGCCCTGGCGAAGAACCCGGCCGAGCGGCACGCGGCGGCGGGGGAGCTCGCGGACGCCGTTCGCGCCGAGCTGGGGCTGGGGGAGACCGACGGGCAGGGGCCGGCGCGGCCGCGGAGCCCGTCACGGGCGCTCGAGAGCCACTACGAGGCGGTCGCCAAGGCGATGCTCTCCGGGCGGCTGGTGCCGCTCCTCGGGAGCGGCGTCAACGTCTCCGGCAGGCCTGAGGGAACCGTCTGGGAGCCGGCGGACCGGCGCTGGCCGCCCGACGGGCGCGATCTCGCGACCCACCTGGCCGACGCCTTCGACTACCCGTCCGAGGACATCCGCGAGCTACCGCGCGTCTCGCAGTACGTGGCGATCATGCGCGGGCTCGGGCCGCTGTACGACGAGCTCCACGACCTGCTCGACGCCGACTACCCGCCCGGGCTCGTGCACAGGTTCCTCGCCGCGCTGCCCCCGGTTCTCCGGCGCGCCGGCGCGCGGCACCAGCTGATCGTCACGACGAACTACGACGGGGCGCTCGAGCAGGCCTTTCGCGACGCGGGGGAGGAGCTCGACGTCGTCTCCTACATCGTCGCGGGCCGCAACCGTGGGAAGTTCCGGCACCTGGCGCCCGACGGGTCGTCGCAGGTGATCGACGTGCCGAACACGTACGCCGCGGAGCTCTCCCTCGAACGGCGGACGATCATCCTCAAGCTCCACGGCCAGGTCGACCGTGACCCCGAGCGCGAGTGGGAGAGCTTCGTCGTGACCGAGGACGACTACATCGACTACCTCGGCCACACCGATCTCGCGAGCCTCGTTCCCGTCGGGCTCGCGGCCCGGCTCCGGCGGAGCCACTTTCTCTTCTTAGGCTGCGGGATGCGCGACTGGAACTTCCGCCTGATCCTCAACCGGATCTGGCGCGAACAGAAGCTGAGCTACCGCTCCTGGGCCGTGCAGCCGGCACCGACGCCGGTCGAGCGGGAGTTCTGGCGCCACCGCGACGTCGACGTCGTCGAGCTGCCCCTGGGGGACTACGTGACCTCACTGGAGCAGCACGTCACCGCGGCCCGGCCGCGCGAAGCGGCCCGATGAGCGCGACGCCCGTCCCCGGGTCGCCCTACAAGGGCCTGACCCCGTTCGAGGACTCGGAGGTCGACGCCACCTTTTTCTTCGGCCGGGAGCGCGAGCGCGAGATCATCACGGCGAACCTGATGGCCGCCCGGCTGACGGTCCTTTACGGCGCGAGCGGGGTCGGCAAGAGCTCCGTCCTGCGCGCGGGTGTCTCGTACGAGCTGCGCGCCGAGGCGCGGGCGAACCTGGCGGAGACGGGCGAGCGCGAGCTCGCGGCCATCGTGTTCAGCTCGTGGAGCGGCGATCCCGTCCGCGAGCTGCGGGCCGCGGTCGCCGCCGAGCTCTTCGGCGGCTCGAACGGCGCCGACACGGGGGAGGGGTCGCTGGCGGACGTCTTCCAGGAGTGGACGAGCGAGCTCAACCTCGATCTCTATCTCGTCCTCGACCAGGCGGAGGAGTACTTCCTCTACCACGGCTCGGAGGGCGGCGAGGGCACCTTCGTCGAGGAGTTTCCCGAGCTGGTCACGCGCCCGGGCCTCCGCGTGAACGCGCTCCTGTCCCTGCGGGAGGACGCGCTCGCCACGCTGGACTCGTTCAAGGCGAAGATCCCGAACCTGCTCGCGAACCGGCTTCGCCTGGATCATCTGGACCGGGGCGCCGCCCGGGCCGCGATCGAGGGCCCGCTCGAGGCGTACAACCGGCTGGTGCGCGAGGACGAGCGCGTCGCGATCGAGCCCGCGCTCGTGGACGCGGTGCTCGACCAGGTGACCGCCGGCACGCTCGACTACGGCCGCGCAGGACGCGGCCGGGCCCGGGGCACGGACGACGTGGAGCGCGTCGAGACGCCGTATCTCCAGCTCGTGATGCAGCGGCTCTGGGAGGTCGAGGAGGGGGAGGGGTCGCGAACGCTGCGGTTCGCCACCCTCGAGCGGCTCGGCGGGGCGCAGCGGATCGTCGAGGACCATCTCGACGACGCGCTCGACACGCTGACGCCCGCCGAGAAGGACGCGGCCGCCGGGATGTTCCACTACCTGGTCACCCCGTCGGGAACGAAGATCGCGCACGCGGTGGGAGACCTGCGCAGGTACGCAGCGGCCTCCGAGCCGGAGGTGCGTGGGGTGCTGAAGCGGCTCAGCGACGAGCGGATCCTGCGGCCGCTCTCAGGCGGGGGAGATGGCGACGGCGGCAGCTACGAGATCTACCACGACGTGCTCGCCGACGCCGTGCTCGCATGGCGCGGGAGGCACGAGGCGGAGCGGGAGCTCGAGCGCACCCGCCGCGAGGCGGAGGTGCGCCACCGACGCACCCTCATCCTCGCCGCGGCCGCGCTGGTGGCGCTGGTGGCGATGGCGGCGGTCACGGTGTTCGCCCTCACGCAACGGAGCAACGCGAAGTCCGAGGCCCGTCATGCACGGGCGCGGGCCCTCGCCTCGACCTCCCTGACGCAGCTCTCGGTCGATCCGCAGCGCAGTCTCCGTCTCGCGGTGGACGCCGCGCGGCTCGAAAGCGGGCCGGAGGTCGAGGAGGCGCTCCGGGAGGCGCTGATCGCGTCGCGCCTGCGCCGGATTCTGCCGGCGCAGGGCCCCGTCTCGGCGGCCTCGTTCAGCCCCGACGGGCGGCGCGTCCTCACCGCGAGCCAGGACGGGAAGGCTCGCCTCTACGACGCGGCAAGCGGCCGGAGGCTCCATGTGCTCGCCGGCCGGGGGCCCGTGACGACCGCCTCGTTCAGCCGCGACGGCCGCTTGGTCGTGGCGGGGTCCGCGGACGCCGCTCGTGTCTGGGACGTCGGCACCGGCGCGCTGCTGCACGTGCTGCGCCACCGCGGCCCTGTCGACGGCGCGTCATTCAGCCCGGACGGAAAGCTCGTCGTGACCGCGAGCCTCGACCGAACGGCCCGGGTCTGGCGAGTCGGCGACGGGACGCTGGTGCGGACGATCAAGCACAGCCAGCCCGTCCTGGACGCGGCCTTCAGCCCTGACGGCAAGGACGTTCTCACGCTGACGTTCGGAGCCGCGCAGCTCTACGCGCTGCGAAGCGGCCGCTCGCTGCACCGGTTCCCGCAGAAGGGAGGGCTCACGAGCACATCGTTCAGCCCGGACGGGAAGGTCGTCGTGACGACGGGCGCCAACAAGAAGGCGGCGCTCTGGAACGCGCGCACCGGGCGGCTCCTCTCCGAGCTCACCGGCCACGTCGGGCGCGTGAGCGGGGCCCACTTCAGT
>DASXQY010000022.1:0-15456 GCA_036506915.1 Gaiellaceae bacterium
CCTGTAAGCCGGATTCTGTCTTGGGTGACCATCCTTCTGTGCGGCTTACCCGGCTCCTCGGCGGGCCGCGTCGGCGGAGCCTGTTCGCCTTGCACCGGACGGGGTTTGGCTAGCCGCCGTGTCGCCACGGCGCTGGTGGGCTCTTACCCCACCGTTTCACCCTTACCGTCGGCATCTCCGGAGATATGCCGCTGGCGGTCTCCTTTCTGTGCCACTTTCCGTCGGCTTTCGCCGCCTGGGTCGCCCCAGCGTCCTGCCCTGCGGTGTCCGGACTTTCCTCGAGACGCCTCGCGGCGCCCCGCGGCCACCCGGCCTGCGCGAACAGTGTAGCCCCGAGGACGCCCGATTGGACTCCCAGGGCCCGGTCGTGTGATGCTCCTCCCCACCGAAAGGAGGAGCAATGAAGCGGATTCTCGCGCTCTCCGTCCTCGTGCTCGCGGTGGCTGTCGCCGCGGGCGTGGCTCTCGCCGCAGGTTCCGATCACGGGCCGAAGCCGAAGAAGCAGGGAAAGCACGGCGCAATCCACGTGATCGAGCACGCGACGACGGACGCCATCTCGAACCGCGGGGAAGGAGCGGGCGCCGACCGCGTCGGCGACGTGCTGACCTTCGCGAACGACGTCTTCGACGAGAGCAACTCGACCAAGGTCGGCAGCGACCAGGGTTACTGCGTCCGGTTGGTCGTCGGCCAGTCCTGGGAATGCGTCTGGACGACGTTCCTGGCCCGCGGGCAGATCACGGTCGAGGGGCCGTTCTACGACACGAAGAACAGCGTCCTCGCGATCACGGGCGGCACCGGCGCCTACGCGCGGATACGGGGCTCGATGGAGTTGAACGCCCGGCCGGGCGGTACCGAGTTCGACTTCATCTTCCACCCGAATCACTGAGACCGAGCCGGTCAGGGTACGCGGGCTTGGCGTCTGCCTCGGCGCCGAGCCCGCTCCCGCATTCAGGACAGAAGAGCGAGCCGTCCGGCAGGCGCATCACGAACTCGCCGCAGACGAGGCACTCCAGGCTCGCGCCGCGCAGGAGCGCGTTGAGCTCCTGGTCGAGTGTGCGGTTGAACGGCGCCACCGAGCTCACAGCGCGCGGAACACCCCCGTCACGACACCAAGGATCTGGACGTGGTCGGCGTAGATCGGCTCGAGCGCGTCGTTCTCCGGCTGGAGGCGGATGCGCCCGTCCTCCTTGAAGAACCGCTTGACCGTCGCCTCGTCCGCCAACTCGTCCTCGCCCGCGAGCGCGACCACGATCTCGCCGTCCCGCGCCGTCTGCTCGCGGCGGACGACGACGAGGTCGCCGTTGAGGATGCCGGCGTTCACCATCGAGTCGCCCTTGACCCGCAGCAGGAACTCCTCGCCCCCCCGCGCAAGCGGCTCGGGAACCGCGAGGTAGTCCTCGACGTTCTGCTCGGCGAGCAGCGGCCCGCCCGCCGCGATCTCGCCCACGAGCGGCAGCCGGTGCACGTCGGCGGCGCGGCCCGGCTCCGGCCTCGGGTCGCGGCGCAGCTCCAGCGCGCGCGGCTTGGTCGGGTCGCGCTTGATCAGCCCCGCCCGCTCGAGGTTCGCGAGGTGCGCGTGGACCGTGCTCGGGGAGGCGAGGCCGACCGCCTCGCCGATCTCGCGCACCGTCGGCGGGTAGCCGTGCTCGTCGACGTAGCGGGTGAGAAACGTCCAGATCTCCTGCTGTCGTCCGGTCAGCATCGCGTCTCCAGGGTCGGGAGCGGAACGAACATACGTTCGCCGGAGAGGGTAGCCCTCCTCCCGGACGGCGTCAAGGAAGACGAACGGAGCCGTCGGGCTCGATCGTCCAATGCGGGTTGTGGGCGATCTCCCACGGGTGGCCGTCGGGATCGGCGAACGCCCCGGAATAGCCGCCCCAGAAGGTCTCCCCGGCCTCGCGCGTGATCGTCGCTCCCGCCGCCCGGGCCTCCTCCATCACGCGGTCGACCTCCGCCGGCGAGCCGACGTTGTGCGCAAGCGTCACGCCGCCGAATCCACCCCGGTCCTCGACGCCGCTGTCCTCAGCGAGCTGGTCGCGCCCCCAGAGCGCGAGGATCATCCCGCCGGACTGGAAGAAGACGACGTCGTCACCGGGCGCCGCGTTGGTCTTCCAGCCGAGGCCCTCGTAGAACCGCCGCGCGCGTTCGAGGTCGGCCACGCCGAGGGTGACCAGGCTGACCCGTTGCTCCATTCCTGCAGCCTAGGCGAGCGCGCCCAGGAACTCGCGGACGAGGCGGTAGCTCTCGGCGGGGTTGTCGATCATCACGTCATGGGCAGCCTCGGAGATCAGCTCCAGACGGGCGAGGCCGCCGGGAATCGCCTCGACGATCTCCTGGCCGTGGCTCGCGGGGACGAGCGGATCGTGCTCCCCGAGCAAGACGAGCGTCGGACACCGCACGTCCCTGAGACGGTCGCGAAGATCCATCGACTTGCCCTCAGCCATGAAGTGCAGATTCACCTCGATCGTCTGGATCCGCGCAGCTCGTAGCTCTTCGAGCGCCGGATCCGTGCGCGACGACATCAGGGGAGCGCATATCCGGAGCCACTCTTCGGCGGTCTCTTCGCTCGGCGACTCCCAGTCCCGGCGGACGACGTCGGCGGCTTCCTCGCCGCCGACCGCCCGGAATCGCTCGACCGTCTCCTCCATGCTGGAGAAACGCGCGCCAGTGCTGATCAGGATCAAGGCGGCAGGATGCTCGGGGTAAGTCGCGGCGTACTGCTGGGCCACGAAGCCGCCGAAGGAGACCCCGAGCACGACGGGGCGCTCGATGCCCAGGACGTCAAGCAACCCCTTGATGTCCATCGCCCAGCTCGCGAGGTGCCAGGTCTCCGGAGTGCCGCGATCGCTCCGCCCGTGGCCCCGCTGGTCCGGCACGACCACCTGTGCGATGTCTGCGAGCGGGGCGAGCTGGTAACGGAGCTTCGTCCCGTCCAGCCCCGGCCCACCGTGGAGACCGATCAGGACGGGACGGCGCTCGACGGCGCCACCGGTGAAGGCCCACTCCTGGCCGAACACCTCGAAGTACAGCCGGACGTCGCTAACAGAGACTCGCACCTGCTGAATGCGCTGGAGAGGACTTGAACCTCCACGGGGTCTTAACCCCACAAGGCCCTCAACCTTGCGCGTCTACCAATTCCGCCACCAGCGCGCGGCGGCCATTCTAGCGGCGACCACAACGGCCGAACTGAACGTGTCCTGGGGAACGGATGTCGAAAGCGCTACCAGGGGGTTATCGTTCGCGCCGTGCGGGAGCTCTGCGAGGAGGCGGTGGCCGCGGCTCTCGGCGCCGGGGCGTCCTATGCCGATGCGCGCGCCGTCATCCGGCGCGCCCAGGTCGTCGCCACGCGGAACCAGCGGGTCGAGCGGCTCGACGACAGCGAGAGCGAGGGTATCGGCGTGCGTGTCCTCGTCGACGGCGCCTGGGGCTTCGCCTGCGACCGACGGCTGGGCGAGGACGGCGCCCGCGCCGCCGCTCAGAAGGCGGCAGCCTTCGCGCGCGCCGCTCCCGGAGGCCACCACCGCGCGCTCGCTCCGGTCGAGGCGGCGCAGGGCGAGTTCCGGACGGGGGTCGAGCGCGATCCGTTCTCGATCTCGCTCGCCGACAAGGTCGAGCACTGCCTCCGCGCGGAGCGCGCCCTCGAGCACGAGGACGTCAAGGTCACGTCCGCCGCCGTGCGGGCCCAGCGGGAGCACAAGGTCTTCGTCTCGTCGGAGGGCGCGACCACAGAGCAGGAGCTGGTCGAGTGCGGCGGAGGGATCGACGCGATGGCGGTGCGCGACGGGGTCACGCAGGTCCGGAGCTACCCCAGCGCGCACGGCGGCTCGAGCTCGCAGGCAGGCTGGGAGTTCGTCGAGTCGCTCGGGCTCGAGCGAGAGGCCGCCAGGGTCGGCGAGCAGGCGGCCGCCCTCCTCCGCGCCGAGCCGTGCCCGTCGCGCGTGACGACCGTCGTGCTCGACTCGGAGCAGATGGAGCTCCAGGTGCACGAATCGGTCGGCCACCCGACCGAGCTCGACCGCGTGTACCTGACCGAGGCGGCCTACGCGGGGACGAGCTTCATCAGGCCGGACGACCTCGGCTCGCTCCGCTACGGCTCCGAGCACATGAACGTGACCGCCGATTCCACCACGCCGGGCGGGCTCGGCACGTTCGCATTCGACGACGAGGGCGTGCCGGCGCGAAGGGAGCCGATCGTGGCCGAAGGCGTCCTGCGCGGGTTCCTCAGCTCGCGCGAGACGGCCGCGCGAATCGGCAGCGGCGCCGGCGGCTCGATGCGCGCCGACGGCTGGAGCCGGATGCCGCTCGTCCGGATGACCAACCTCCACCTCGAGCCCGAGGAAGGGTCGCTCGAGGAGCTGATCGCCGGCGTGGACGACGGCGTCTATCTCGAGACGAACAAGAGCTGGTCGATCGACGACAAGCGCCTGAACTTCCAGTTCGGTACCCAGATCGCGTGGGAGATCGTCGACGGGAAGCTCGGGCGGATGCAGCGCGACGCGACCTACACCGGGCGGACGCCGGTCTTCTGGGGGTCGCTCGACGCGGTCGCCGGGCCGGAGGAGTGGCGCCTGTACGGCCTCACGAACTGCGGGAAGGGCCAGCCCGGCCAGCACGCGCACGTCTCGCACGGAACCGCGCCTGCGCGCTTCCGCAACGTCCAGGTCGGCTTCCGGCAATGAACGACCAGGCGCTCGAGCTGGCCGAGCGGGCGCTGCGGGCGGCCGAGGGGGACGAGGCCTTCGCGCTCGTCCAACGGGAGCGCTCCGGAATGGCGCGTTTCGCCGGCTCGGAGGTGCACCAGCCGACGCTGATCGAGAACGAGGTCGTGGAGCTCCAGGTCGTGCGCGACGGGCGTCTCGGAGCAGCCGGCGGCAACCGAACGGACGACGAGGGCCTGCGCGCGCTCGCCGCACGGGCGGCGGAGGCGGCCGAGAGCGCTCCGGCCGACTCCGACTTCCCGGGCCTTGCCCCGCCCGCCGAGCTCCCGCCGGTCGCGGGGTACGACGAGGAGACCGCCTCCCTCGAGGCCGGGGATCAGGCGCGGCTGGCCGCCGCGGCGATCGGCGCGTCGGAACTCGACCTCTACGGCTTCTTCACCAGCGGAACGACCGAGCTCGCGATCGCCTCCACGGCCGGCGTCGCCGCCTCGCAGCCGATGACCGACGTCGCCGTCCTCACGCTGGCTGCGGTCGACGGGGCCTCCGGGTACGCCGAGCAGACGTCCTGGCGACGAGGCGAGGTGGATCCCGGCGAGGCCGCGCGAGAGGCGGTCGAGAAAGCCAGGCACACGCGCGGCGCCGTCGAGCTCGAGCCGGGCTCCTACCGCGCGGTGCTCGAGCCGTACGCGTTCGCCGAGCTGCTCCTCTACTTCGCCTACGACGCCTTCGGCTCGCTCGGCCTGCTCGAGGAGCGCAGCTACGCCTTCGGCCGGCTCGGCAAGCGGGTGTTCGACGAGCGCCTGTCGCTTGCCGACGACGCGCTCGACCCGCGCGGGCTGCCCAAGGCGTTCGACTTCGAGGGCACGCCGAAGCAGCGCGTCCAGCTCGTCGAGGACGGCGTCCTCTGCGGGGTCGTCTGGGACCGGAGGTCGGCGAAGCGGGCCGGCGACGGCCAGGAGTCGACCGGCCACGCCCCGCCGAGCGCGGTGCGGCACTGGGGGCCCCTGCCGTTCGCCCTCTCGGTCGCCGGCGGCGAGGCGGGATCGACGGAGGAGCTGGCCGAGCTCGTCGGCGACGGGATCTACATCACCCGCCTGCACTACCTGGGAATCGTCAACCCGCGCGAGGGCGTGGTCACCGGGATGACCCGCGACGGCACGTTCCGGATCCGCGGCGGCAAGATCGCCGATCCGCTCGTCAATCTGCGCTTCACCGTCACCGTCCCCGAATTCCTCGCCGAGTTGCCCGGCCTGACCAGGGAGCCGGTGCTCGTCAACCAGAACGCCTACTACGACGAGCGCTACCCGACCGGGATCCTCGTGCCCGGTGTGGCGACCGCCCGCTTCGACGTCACCGGCGTCGGCTCAGGTCCCGGCGTCTAGCGCAGCCGACGGACCCGCTCGGGTCGCTCGTCCGTAGACGGAGGGAAGGATCAGACCGTGCGGAGACCGCTTATAGCAGTGGTGGTCGCTCTCGTGGCGGCGAGCTCGACGGCGTGCGGCGCGATCGACTCGGCCGCGCCGCAGAAGCCTGCGGCTCAAAACATGAGAGCGACGATCAGCGGTTACGGGATGAGCATCGAGCTGCCGAGCGGCTGGACCGGACGTATCTTCAAGCGCGACGCCCTCTCGGCCGCCGTTCTTCGTGCGGCGAACTTCCCGCTCTATCTCGGCACGTCGATGGCGCTCGCGTCGGTCGCTTCAGACATCCCGGACGGCGGCATCTTCATCGAGGTGAGCGACCTCGAACTGCCGATGCCGCGCGAGCCGTGGGAGGGATGGTCGCGGGAAACGGCGCCGATCGAGGTACGCAGATCCGACTTCGGCAGGTACGAGGGGACGGTGGCGCCAGGCTTCGCGCTGCGAAACGTCGTCGTGAACGGGCGCTCGCTGATGATCGGCGTAGGTTTCGCGACGCCGGCGCCGGACGACGCGCTGCTGGCGCGCGCAAATCAGCTGCTCGGGTCGCTTCGAGTCGCCGCGGACGGGACGGCGTGGGGCGGCGAAGACGCGCACGATGCGCCCGCCGTTTGGTTCGCGCACCGCGACGGCTGGTTCACGGCCGAGACGAGCCTGGCGGGGCCCGACAACTCACCGATTCCGGTCGCATGGGAGGGCAACACGCCGTTCCTCGACGACCCCGCAGCGCACGAGTTCCCGGACGCCACAGTTCGCAGGCTGCCTGCCGACGGGATCGCGATTGCAGCTGTCGGACCGAGGCCTTACACGGCCGAAGCGGACTTTCCGACGCTACGCCTCCCGCTCGAGCTGTCCGACGGTCACTTCGTGGCCCACGACTACGAAGGTCAGCCCGCCCCCGACGTCTCCGCCGATTTCATCGCCGGCTGGCTCGGCGGCCAGGCCCTGAACGTCATCGTCTGGTTCGGCACGAGCGATCCGACCCCCGTAATGCGCGGGCAGGCCAGCGACGCGCTCGCGCGTCTTTCGATCTCGCCCTAGCGCGTCCGGACGCGGGAATAGTCGACGGCGCCGAGCTCGTCCTCGCTCCAGCCGCGTAGGCGCGGGGAGACCAGGCGCGCGTCTGCGACCCACGCGATCGGGACGATCTCCTCTCCGCGCACCTCCGCTTGGAGAGCGCTCAGCTTCGGGTAAGGGGCGAAGACACGCTCGAAGCGCGCGTCTGGCCGGCCTCGGCCGAGGAACGCGCCCAGACCCAGGTCTCGCCAGGACGCGACGAGGAGACCGGCTCCGTAGGCGAGGTCGGGATCCGCCGGCGTCGCGAACCGGACGGCCACGCGCGGCAGCGTCCTGATCCGACGGCGCGCCCGGCGGGCGGCGAGGACCGCCGCGCGCGCGTTCGGCTCGCCGCGCTCGGTCAGGTTCTCGGCCGGCGGGGCGGCGAACTCCGGCACGAGCGCCTGGTAGTCGGCCCGGTCGGCGGTCTCGTCGTAGACCCGACGGAGGTCGGGCCGACGTGCCAGCGATCCGTGCGGGTCGAAGACGACGAGATCGACGGCGAGCACGCGGCGGACGCGGACCTCGCCGCTCAGGCGCGGGTCGCGCTGCAGCGCGCGCAGATCGCCGAGCGGTACCGGCGCCTCGTCGAGCCGGCCGCGCCGGTGGAGGCGGAGGGCGGCATGCGGCTCGATCTTCCGGATGTCGAGCCGAAGACCGGGCCGCTCGGCCACGATCCGCTGCGGGCCGGCGGAGACCACCCGGAACGGCCCTGGGACGCCCTGGGGAGCGGCCGCGATCTCCGTGAGGACGTAGGGCAGCTCAGGGTCAGGCTCGCGCAAGGAGATGACGAGACGCTGCACGTCCGAAGCCTCCACCCGTTCGGCGGCGAGATGGATGCGGCGCAGCTCGGCGGCGATCGCGCGCGCGTGGCGGCAATGGAACCGCCACCTTCGGCCGTCGGCCGAGGCACTCCAGTCGGTGCAGAGACCGGGGCGCAGCTCGCCTGTCTCCGGGTCCGTTCGGAGCGGCGTCGAGAAGAGAGCGCGCGCGACCGCGATCTCGTCCCGTCCCTCGGCGCGCGCCGGGTCGAGCGGCCACAGGAGATCCGCGACTGCGATCCGGACGACTCCCGGCGGGCCGGTCGCCGGCCGCGCATGACCCTCCGAGCGGTGCGAGCCGCAGCCGGCCGCGAGCAGCGCGAGGACGGCGAGCGCCGCAGCGCGGCGGCTCCTCACCTGGCTACTTGAGCAGGTGGAAGAGGACGACCGTGTTCGCTGCGAAGAGCAGCGCGACGACGACGGTCAAGCGCGTCAGGTTGCGCTCGACGATGTGCGTCCCGCCCTGCGAGGCCGGCGTGAAGCCCATCCCGCCGAGCCCGGTGTCCCGGCCCGAGTGCAGCAGGATCAGGATGACGAGGGCGGCTGCGAGCAGCACGTGGATGACCGCGTCTATCTGGAGCACAGCGCGGCCAGGATACCAGCGGCTAATTCGCGGGCGGGACGAGCTCCAGGATGGTCGAGAGCAGGTGCGAGGCGATCCGGTCCTTGGTCACGTAGGCCGCCGCACCTGCCTCGCGCGAGCGGGCGACGTCCGCCCGCGAGTTCGAGCCGGTCAGGATCACCACGCAGGCGTCGCTGCGCTCCTTGCGGATCCGCTTCGTGGCCTCCACGCCGTCGACGACGGGCATCGCGATGTCCATCAGGATGACGTCGGGCTCGAGCGAAAGCCCCTGAGCGATCGCGTCCTCCCCGTCGTAGGCGCGACCGACCACCTCGATCTGGGGCTCGGTCGCCAGGATCGCGTCGAGCGCCTCGGCGAACAGGCGGTGGTCGTCTGCGATGAGGACGCGGATCCTGGGGGGCATTCTCGGCGGCTTCCCTCGTAGAGAAAACGATCTCGGGCTGCGTTCGGCTTCGGCTTTGGGTGCAGTCAGGCCGCCAGACGAGATCCGGCCGCCCGCTCCAGCACCTCCTCGACTCGGCGGGCCTGCTCCCTCACATCATGGCGTTCCGCAGCCGTGCGAGCAGCCTGGTTCGGGCACGGAAGCGCCGCCGCAGCCTGGAGCGCCTCGGCCAGAGCGCCGACGTCGAGCGGATCGACCAGCTCGCCGGCCTCCGGCGGGACGAACTCCGGCGGGCCGCCGACACGCGTGGCGACGACCGAGCGGCCGCAGGCCATACCCTCGAGCACGGCCTGGCCGAACGGCTCGATCAGGCTCGGCTGGCAGACGACTCGAGCCTTCGCGATCTGCGCGGGAACCTCGTCGTGGGAAACGCTCCGAATCAGCTCGATGCCGTCCCGGCCCTCGAGCTGCGCGCGCAACGGACCGTCGCCGACGAAGGTGAGCGACCCGTCGGCCAGCCGTCCGAAGGCCTCGGCGAGGCGGACCGGGTTCTTGCGCTCGGTCAGCGCGCCGACGCAAAGGAAGGCGGGCTCTTCGCCGGGCGGCGCGGGCTCGACCCGGAAGCGCTCGAGGTCGACGCCGGAGTCGATCACCTCGGTCTTGCCGCGGGCCTCGGGCACCTTTGTCTCGAGCTCCCGCCGCAGGTAGTCGGAGACTGCGATCACGGCGGCAGCACGGCGAATGGTGAGCCTGGTGAGCGCGCGGATGCCCGGGAGCGAGCCGACGTTGCGAACGTCACGCCCGTGCGCGGTGACGACGAGCGGGGCGCGGGTGGCGAGCGCGGCGGCCAGCCCGGCCGGAACGAGGAAGTGCGCGTAGACAACATCCGGCCGGAAGCGGCGCGCGGCGGTCGCCGTTCGGGCGGCGAGGCTCGCGTAGCGGCGCTTGCCTCCGGCGCGCCGGTCGAGCACCGCGCGCTCGAACACGTGTCCGCGCTCCTCCAACGCGGCCTCGAGCTGCGCGACGAACACGCCGAGGTCCGGGTCGTCGGGTCCGGGATACATCTGCGAGACCAGCAGGATCCGCATCGCTACGGCATGAGGCCGGAGCTATCCGCGAGCGGACGCACCCCGATCCCCTCCGCTCGGGCGGCGGAGGCAAGCGCCGGGTCGGACGTTGCGATGCTGTCGTCGGGGCGCGCAGCGGCGAGCAGGAAGCAGTCGGCGAGCGACAACACGCTCGTCCGGCGATCGTAGTGCCGCAACCGGAGATCAGCAGCGCGCCACGCGTCGTCTTGGCCCTGTGAGAGGACGCGGACAGTCTCGCCCATGAGCGGCTCGAGCGCGCCACGGACCTCCTCTGCGGGAAGACCGCGCACGCGCTGCGTGACGTCGATCGCCTCGGCCAGGTTGACCGACGTGACAGCGCTCCCACCCTCGCGGAGGAGCCGCTCGACGTCGGGGGCGGCGGGCTCGTCGGCCGCCAGTGCAATCAAGGCATAGGCGTCGAGGAGGATCACCCGCGGCGCCGTGCCGCCTGCGCCTCGTCGCGCCTCGCCGCGGCCCGAAGCTTGGTCGTCTGCGGGACGCGTTTGGCGAGCGCTCCGCGCGCGGCCGCGACGGGATCGTCCGGGAGCGGCCGCACCACCAGCCGGTCGCCGTGGTCCTCTAGGGCGACGCTGCTGGTGCCCCAGCGCCGCCGGACGTCGGCGGGGACAGAGACCTGGCCGCCCCTCGTGATCTTGTGTCTTACGGTCCTCATTGCAATGCGTACCGTACACGATACCCGTTCGAACAAACGATTCATCCGTGACGACAGTGTCTAGGGAGAGAGACTCCGAGGTCGGCCGCGCGGGCGGGTACATGTCCGCAGCCGTTGTCATTGCAACGAGCTCCGAGTAGCTTCGACGCATGGCCTCTCGAGTCGCAGTCGTCTGCTGCTTCTCGATCGCCCTGCTCGCGACGGCCGCCACGGCTTCTCCGCCGGTCGCGAAGCCGCGGACGATCGCCGTCGTGCACGACTACGTCGGCGCGCTCGCGCAGAGCAAGAACCGGCTGGCCTGGCTGCGTGGGGACGACACGTGCCCGAAGGCCGAGATCTTCGACCTCCGCAGCCAGCGGGCCGTGACGGTCAGCTCGCGCCGGGGCGCGGCCTGCGACCACGTCTCCGGCGCCTACGGGGTGCTCGCCTTCGACGGCAACCGGGTCCTCTGGCAGATGGGCCGGGGGAGCAACCTCTCGAACTACGTATCGGTATTCTCGGCGGCGCTGGGCGACCGCCGGACGCGCCTGCTGGGCGGGGGCGCGCTCAGCTCCGAAGACCCCGGCCTGGACTACGAGCCGCCGTTCCCGATGGCCGGGTCGGCCGGCCGGCTGGCCTTCTTCCAGCGCTGCGAGTCGGATTGCGAGACGTGGACCGGCGTCAAGGCCGTCGTCGGCCGCGGGACGCGCCGGCTGTTCGCGGCAGGCTCGGTGGTCGGACTGGCGTCGGCGGGGCGACGGCTTGCGTCGCTCGACGACGAGATCGGCTGCTGCAACGAGAGCCCGGCCTGGTCGCCGGACGGGACGAAGCTCGCCTGGGTCAAGAACGGCCGGGAGTTGTTCGTCGCGAACGCCGACGGCAGCGACCGCCACCTGGTCGCGCGCACCGCGCAGCTCCCCAGCTGGGCACCGGACGGGGCGAAGCTCGCGTTCACCCAAAGCACTAACACCAGCTCCACGGTCAGGGTGGTGAACGCGGACGGGACGAGCGAGCGAATCCTCGCCGCAGGATGGGATCCTCAGTGGTCGCCGGACGGCACGAAGCTCGCCTTCACCAGCTTCCCCGGCACGCCCTCGGTCAAGGTGGTGGACGGGACGGGCGAGCGGACTCTCGCCGCGGGATCGAGGCCTCGCTGGTCGCCGGACGGAAGCGCAATCGCGTTCGTGCGCGCAGACGACGTCTACCGCGTGAACGCCGACGGCTCGCAGGAGACGCGCTTGACGAGCGACGGCGTCCGGGAGACCGGGGCGCCGAGGTGGTCGCCCGACGGGAAGAAGCTGCTCGTCCAGCGGTTCGCGCACGCGTACCTCGTCGACGCCATCAATGGTGGCGCCACAGTCCTCCCGCTCCCGCTGGAGGCCGGCCCGTTCGGCTCTTCGCCCACCTGGTCTCCCGACGGCGATCGGATTGCATACAGCACCGTCTCGAACGGGGTGAGCGCGATCGCCGTCATGAACGCCGACGGCGGCGGCGCCCGCCTCCTGGCCGCGGAAGGGTGCCTGTACGACGTCGAGCCGGCCTGGTCGTCGGACGGCACCGAGATCGCGTTCACGTGCCTGCACTTCGAGGACGGCGACCGGTACCGGGGGAGCATCCTCGTCGCCGCGAGCGACGGCACCGGCCTGCACCGCGTGAGCGGTGAGCCTTCCGGCGCCGACCCGGCCTGGTCACCGGGCCGGCGGGTTCTGGCCTGGGGTGACGGCGAGGAGCCGTACTGGCGCAACGCCGGCCTCTTCACCACGAACGCCGACGGAAGCGGGCTGACGCGGCTCGCGGGCTGGGACGTCGCGTCGGTGCAGATCCGCAACGCGCGGACGGGAGCACTGGTGCGGAGCTTCGGGACTCGAGGGACAGCCGTCAACGTTGCGATGTCGGCGAGCTACGTCGCCGTCGTGGTCAGGTCCGGGGCCGGCCTGGAGCTCCGGCGCTACCGCACGGACGGGAGGCTCCTTGGAGCCGCCGCGCTCCCGGCCGGCGTCAGCGCGCACCTCGTGACCATGGCTGGGAAAACGATCGTCTACCCGACGCGTGCTCGCATCGTCGCGGTCGACGCCGAGACCGGGAAGACGAGGATCCTGGCCAGGCCCGCCGCGCCGCCGGTCGGGCTGTCGATCCTCGGGCGCCGCGTCGTCTGGGCCGAGAACCTCAGGCGCGATCGCGCGCGAGTGCGGGCGCTCGATCTTCCTGGCTGAGCTACTCGACCGGCTCGACCGGATCTCCGACCCGCACGCGCCCGCGCCGAGCCACGCGCGCGTAGACGCCGAAGAGGACGGCGCCGTCGCTCCCGCGCTGCCCTCGGTAGCTCCTGAGCAGCCGCAGCGTGTCGAGATCGCGCTCGCCGGTGTCCGGATCGCGCGTCGTCACCGCGCACCGGTCGACGGGCCCGCCCACCCGGACCACCGCCTCGCCGATCGAGAAGAGGCGGCCGTTCCAGGTGTCCTCCTCGTGCGGGTCACAGCCGGTCAGCTCGAAGAGCATCCGGAAGCGCCGTGCGTCCACCTCGTCGCGCTCCGCCTCCCGGGCCAGGCGCGCGAGCGACCCGTCCGAGACGAGCGTCACAGGCTCGTTGAGCCCGGCGCCGACCCGGTCTGCGCGCACGAGCCGGACCGGATGGCCCGCGAGGGCCGAGAGCGGCGCCTCCCACGGGCCCTCCACCACCCGCCCCGTCACGTCGATCGTGCCGGAGGTCGAGTGGACGGGCTCTCCGAGAGCGGCGACGTCCCCCTCCACCTCGGTGCCGTCCGGAAACTGCATCCTTAGCCGCTCGGCGCCGGCGTCGTACTCGGTTCGGACGAGAACCGGCCACGGCGTCGCGGAGCTGCGCAGCCGCTGGCCCTCGGGTCCGACCAGGAAGAAGCGGCGGTTCTCAACGACACCGTCGGGACCGAGCTCGACCGCGTCCGGATGCGAGAGACGGAAGCCCTTCACGTGGGAGATCGAGATTCGCGAAACGCGCTTCACGAAGGGCTGCGCTGGGCGTCGTACATGCCGAATTCCTCGCGCAAGACGTTGCACAGCTCGCCGATCGTGCACCGCGCGCGCAGCGCCTCGCGCAGCGGCGGGAGAAGGTTGTCGGTCCCGCGCGCCGTCTCGCGCACCCGCTCGAGAGCCGCCTCCGCCGCGTCCGCGTCCCGCTCGGCTCGCACCCGCGCCGTGCGCTCGAGCTGCCGGCGCTCCGCCTCGGGATCGATCCGGAGCAGCTCGATCGGCTCAGGCTGCTCCTCCTCCTCGTAGCGGTTGACTCCGACGATCACCCGCTCGCCCGACTCGACCTGCTCCGAGTAGCGGAAGGCGGCCTCTTCGATCTCTCGCTGGACGAAGCCCTGCTCGACGGCGGCCACCGCCCCGCCGAGTTCGTCGACCCGCTCGATCAGCTCCCGTGCCTGCGCCTCGAGCTCGTCCGTCAGCGCCTCGATGAAGTACGCCCCGCCGAACGGGTCGGCCGTGTCCGTTCCGCCGCCTTCGTGCGCGAGCAGCTGTTGGGTGCGCAGCGCAATTCGGGCGGCGCGCTCGGTCGGCAGCGCCAGCGCCTCGTCGAACGAGTTCGTGTGGATCGACTGCGCCCCGCCACAGACGGCCGACAGGGCCTGTACCGCTACACGGACGACGTTGTTCTCAGGCTGCTGCGCGGTGAGCGTCGAGCCTCCGGTCTGGGCGTGGAAGCGCAAGGCCTGCGCCCGCGGGTTCGTCGCGCCGAAGCGGTCGCGCATGATCCCTGCCCACAGGCGCCGCGCGGCCCTGAACTTCGCGACCTCCTGGAAGAAGTGGTTGTGCGCGTTGAAGAAGAACGAGAGCCGCTCGCCGAACTGGTCCGGCGACAGTCCGGCCTCGATCGCCGCCTCGCAGTAGGCGATCCCGTTGGCGAGAGTGAACGCGAGCTCCTGCACCGCCGTCGATCCGGCCTCGCGGATGTGGTAGCCGGAGATCGAGATCGTGTTCCAGCTCGGCAGACGCTCCGCGCAGTAGGCGAAGAGGTCGGTCGTCAGACGCATCGACGGCCGCGGCGGGAAGATGTAGTTACCCCGCGCGCAGTACTCCTTGAGGATGTCGTTCTGGACGGTGCCGCGAATTCCCTCGCCGCTCACGCCCTGGCCCTCGGCAACGAGCTCGTACAGCAGGAGGAGCAGCGCGGCCGGCGCGTTGATCGTCATCGAGGTCGAGACGCGGTCGAGCGGGATCCCGTCGAAGAGCAGCTCCATGTCGGCGAGCGAGTCGATCGCGACGCCGGTCCGCCCCACCTCGCCGGCGGCACGCGGATCGTCGGAGTCGTAGCCGAGCTGCGTCGGCAGGTCGAAGGCGACCGAGACGCCCGTTTGCCCGCGCTCGAGCAGATAGCGGAAGCGCCGGTTCGTCTCCTCGGCCGAGGCGAAGCCCGCGTACTGGCGGATCGTCCAGGGTCGCCCGCGGTACATGTCCGCGTACGGGCCGCGCGTGAAGGGGAAGTCGCCGGGGGCCTCGAGCTCGCCCTCGACGTCGTCGCTCGTGTAGACCGGCTTGATCTCGATCCCGGAGTCGGTCTCGCGCCGATCCTCGGTCGTCGCCATCGAAACTAGGCTACCGCCATGCCGGTGACGGTGAGGCTCTTCGCTGGGCTCCGCGAGCGCGCGGGCTGGTCAAGCCGGGAGATCGACGCCGCGACGGTGGGCGACGTCTGGGCGACGCTCGGCCTGGGCGACGAGCCCGCGGGCCTGCTCTATGCGGTGAACCGCGAGTACGCGGGACGTGACCGCGAACTGCACGATGGCGACGAGGTGGCGCTGATCCCGCCCGTCTCCGG
>DASXQY010000023.1:0-5803 GCA_036506915.1 Gaiellaceae bacterium
TCGACGTCGTCAACGTGCGGGTGGGCCGCGGCTTCAGCGTCACCGCCTTCGCCACCGTGCGACCCACCGACCACCTGACGCTCGACGCCAACAGCGCCGTGTCGTGGCTGAACGTGGACAAGGGCCGGCTCTTCACGGCGCAGGTCCAACGCCTGAAGACCACGTACAACTTCAGCCCACGCATGTTCCTCCGTCTCATCGGCCAGTACGTGAGCACGCGGCGCGACCCCTTGCTCTACGCCCTCGACGTCCCCCCCCGCAGCGCCGGCTTCTCCGGCTCGGCGCTGTTCAGCTACCGTCTCAACTGGCAGACCGCGCTCTTCGTCGGCTACGGCGACGAGCGCGCGCTCGACGAGCGCGAGCGGCTGGCGCGCACCGAGCGTCAGTTGTTCGTCAAGCTCTCCTACGCCTTTCAGCGATGATTGGCTGCGGCGCCGCTTTCGCCGGGCACACTTTTTGCTGTACTGACGGGCGTTTAGGCCGCTCGCGATGAAATCGTTATCGCATAACCCATGAACCCGCTACACTTGCGAAGAGACATGCACTGCCAGAGCGTCCGGCGGATCTACCTGGCCTCGTTCGTCCTCGTCCTTCTTGCAACGCCGGGCCTGCAGGCACAGAGCTGGGTGCCCGTCGGCCCGCCGGGCGGCGACGTGCGCGAGCTCGCGGCCGACCCCCGCGACCCGCGGCGGATCTACCTCGGCACCGCCGACGGGATCCTCTACCGCTCCGACGACGGCGGGCTGAAGTGGCACCGGATGAGCCCCGGATTCCCCCACCGGGGCGCGAGCCTCGACGAGATCGTGGTGGACCCGCGCGGCGCAGTGCTGGTCGGTTACTGGGACGTGGCGGGCAGCGGCGGCGGGATCGCGCGCAGCGACGACGGCGGCCGGACCTTCAGCATGCTGCCGGGCATGGCCGGGCAGTCGGTGCGCGCCCTCGCCCAGTCCGCGTCGAATCCCGACGTGCTGGTGGCCGGCACCATCGCCGGCGTCTTCCGCTCGGTCGACTTCGGCAAGACCTGGCAGCGCATCAGCGCCGAAGACCAGGCCGAGCTGAAAAACGTCGAGTCGGTGGCCGTCGATCCCGCGAACCCGGACGTGATCTACATCGGGACCTGGCACCTGCCCTGGAAGACGAGCGACGGGGGCGCGAGCTGGGAGCTGATCCACACCGGGATGATCGACGACTCGGACGTGTTCACGATGACCGTCGACCGCTGGAGCGCGCGCAAGGTCTATGCGACCGCGTGCAGCGGCATCTATCGCTCCTCCGACGGCGCCGCGAAGTGGACGCGCATCCGCGGGATCCCCGCGTCGAGCCGGCGCACGCGCGCGTTCGCCCAGAGCCCCGACAACCAGGACGTGTTCTATGCCGGCACCACGGAAGGCCTGTGGATCTCGGAGGACGGCACCGCGACCTGGCGCCAGGCGACGCCGAAGTCGGTGGTCGTGAACTCGGTGCTGGTGCAGGTGGGGGGCTTGCTTCTCCTCGGGACCGAAGGGGCGGGCGTGCTGCGCAGCGCCGACGGCGGCCGGAGCTGGGTCACGTCGAACCAGGGCTTCTCCGAGCGCTTCGTCTCCCGCATCGTCTTCGATCCGGCCGGCCGCCGCGTGCTGACCGGGATCTGGGGCGACCGCAACCACGGCGGCGTCTTCGCCGCCCCCACCCCGCGGGGCCCCTGGACCCGCCTCGGTCCCGGCCTCGAGGGACGCGAGGTGCTTTCTCTCGCGGTCGCCGGCGGCCAGGTCCTCGCCGGAACGGACGACGGTCTGTTCCTGTCCTCGGATCCGGCCGCCCCCTGGCGCCGCCTGCCGACCCTCGTCGGCGGAGTCGATCTCCATCCTCGCGTGACGGACGTCGTGGCGCTCTCCGATCAGGTGTTCCTCGCGGCGAGCGCCGAGGGCATCCTGCGTAGCGTCGACGGCGGCGCGACGTGGCGCCGCCCGAGCCTCGGGATGTGGGGCCCGGCCTCCTCGCTCGCCGTCTCGGGCCGGACCCTCGGGTTGGTGCTGGTGTCGACGCCGCTCGGCTTCTTCCGGAGCGTCGACGGCGGCGACCGCTGGGTCCTCGTCTCCCGCGGCCTGGGACCGACCGAGGCGCACACGATCGCCTTCGTGCCGTCGGATGACCGTATGGTCTATGCGACGTCGACGCGCGGGCTGTTCCGATCGAAGGACCAGGGGGCGACGTGGTCGCAGGTGACGGGCGGCATCCCTTTCACCGACATCACCGGCCTCGCGATCCGGCCCGACGGCCGCACGCTCTACGCGAGCGACTTCACGTGGGGCGGGATCTTCCGCAGTCAGGACGGCGGCGAGACGTGGGAGCGCCTTTCCGCCGAAGGGCTCGTCTCCGACCGGGTCTGGACGCTGAGCGTGGACCCCACCGCCCCCGACCGGGTGCTCGCCGCTTCCCCGAGCGGCGGGCTGCACATGCTCGCGCCGCCGCCGCCCCCGGTCGCGGCCGCCGGCGGCTCGGCCTCGTTGCAGTAGCGTGAGCCGGGTCACGTCGGTGTTCGGGCGATCGTTTAGACTGGAACGGCTCG
Organism: Gaiellaceae bacterium; assembly: GCA_036506915.1. GTDB lineage: Bacteria > Actinomycetota > Thermoleophilia > Gaiellales > Gaiellaceae > AC-32. The sequence continues at coordinate 2,549 of DASXQY010000023.1, forward strand.
TTTGGACGTGAATCGCTCCGGGACGTCCCTCGGAGCCAGGAGGAGGTCCCCATGATTCTCCCCGCCCTGCTTCTCTCCACCCTCCTCGGCCCATCGGCCCAGGAGCCACCGGCCACCGCGCCGGCGGCGCAGTCGGCCGCATCGGTCGATTCCCACATCGACGCCGGGCTGGCCGCCTTCAAGAAGAAGCGCTTCCGGCAGGCCGAGATCGAGTTCCGCCAGGCCGTCGACGCCGACCCCAACAACGCCGCCGCGACGTGGTACCTCGGCTACACCTACTACAAGATGGCGGAGCCGAAGCGTCCGTTCCACCCGGACAAGCAGAAGGCGGCCGAGCTGTTCGCCAAGGCCTACCAGCTCGACCCGCAGTTCAAGCCGGTCTGGTCTCCCTCCACGGGCGGCGGCTCTCGCCGCAGCCACAAGGCGAAGCCGCCGGCCGAGCCGAAGCCCGCGACGCAAGGCTGATTCCCCCGCGTTTGCTGGCGGAGCGCCTGCCGTGCGCCGTTCTCAGGCGTTCGTGATGGACTTCCAACGCCGCAGCCGCTCTGCGATCAGCTCGGCGCGTTGCCCATCGTCGCGTCCGTCCAGGATGCTCATGTCCGCAGGATCGGCGCGCAAGTAGACACCGGACGTCCGCGCGTTGACTTTCGGCTGAGTGTCCGAATGAGTTGTGAAGTACCCGGCTGCGCGGTCGGCGGACTCGATTCGGATCTCTCCCGTCCCGTCCAACTGCGGCGCGTTCGGGTGCCGAGGCCGTTCTCCCTTCCAATAGTAGAAGACGCCGGGGGGATCTTTCCTCTCCTTCGCCGCTTCGCTCCAGTATCGCGCTGACAGGGTGCCATCCTCTTGCCATGAGCGGCCGCCCAGCTCCAGCGCCCCGTCGCGGTCTCGCGAGATCCGCAAGAGGCTCACGGCCGAAGGCTCCCAGGAGCTGCGCTCCGTCAAGGAAAACTGCCACCACAGGCCCTCGATGCGGGCGAAGCGCCCCTCGTTCTCGATCGCCTTCCGAAGCTTCTGATTGACGACTCTCATCTCGGTAGCGGTCGTCGCTTCGCCGTACCGTACGCACGTGAGACCGAGGAGATCGCTAGGAAGCTTTGAGCCACTCGCATGGAGGATGAAAGTTCGGCGCATTCCGAGGGCGCCACCGAAAAGACCGGCTTCGAAGACCACGTTGTCTCGCGGAGAAGCCTGGCCGGATCCCGTGGGATCGGATGCGGGTGGGCTGTTGGTCGTCCAGTCGTCCCGAGCGAACACGAACGCGGCGAAATCGACCTCATGCGCGAGCTCGAGGAGCCGTTCAAGTGTTGTGGTCCCAGGATTGAATGAAGTCGTCCAGGGCTCCACGTGTGCGACGTCTTCGAGACCGCGTGTCAGCGCCTGGAGTAACTTCTCCTGCTTTCCCGACGAGCCCAGGAAGATGCGAGGCTTGTCCATTCGTTCCTCAGATCGACGGTGCTCGTGGCGGTCGCCGAGTGCGTCCCCGACGATGTTGGACGCGGAGGGCTCGGCCACGAGCGCCCTGAATCAATCCTCGTCTGCGAGTTAGCCTATCGGAATCTCAGAGAGGCTCTCCGAGCCGCCCTGTAGAATCCGAGCCTCTTTCGCATGTCCAGTCCGCAAGCTCGGCGGTGAGCCGATGAAGAACCCCGGGGTGATTCCGTCGTGATCGGCCGCAGCCTCGGCCAGTACCGCGTCACCGCCGCGCTTGGCGCCGGCGGGATGGGGGAGGTTTACCGCGCGACCGACTCCCGCCTCGGCCGCGACGTCGCGATCAAGGTCCTGCCGGCCGATACGGCCGCCCATCCGGATCGCCGCCAACGCTTCGAGCAGGAAGCGCGCGCGGCCTCGGCCCTGAACCACCCCAACATCCTGACGGTCTACGACATCGGCGAAGCCGACGGTACGACCTACATCGCGATGGAGCTCGTCGACGGAAAGACCCTTCGCGAGCTCCTGGCGTCGGGAGAGCCGCTTCCGACGAAGAGGCTTCTCGACATCGCCGTGCAGGCGGCCGAGGGTCTCTCCAAGGCGCATGCCGCCGGGATCGTGCACCGCGACCTGAAGCCCGAGAACCTGATGGTCTCGAAGGACGGCTACGTCAAGATCCTCGATTTCGGCCTGGCAAAGCTGACCGAGACGGTTTCGCAGGACGCGTCGGTGCTGCCGACGGTGATCGGGGCGACGCAGCCCGGCACGGTCATGGGGACGGCCGGATACATGTCGCCCGAACAAGCGAGCGGCCAGCCCGTCGACTTCCGGTCGGACCAGTTCACGCTCGGCGCGATCCTCTACGAGATGGCGACGGGCAAGCGTGCGTTCCAGAGAAAGACCGGCGCCGAGACTCTCGTCGCAATCATTCGGGAGGAGCCCGAGTCGCTCGGACAACTGGCCCCGAAGGCGCCCGCCCCGATTCGTTGGATCGTCGAGCGGCTCCTCGCCAAGGATCCCGAAGAGCGTTACGCCTCCACCAAGGACCTCGCGCGCGATCTGAAGAGCGTCCGAGACCATCTCTCGGAAACGTCCGCCTCCGGCGCGCTCGAGGCAGCCGAACCGGCGCGCCCGCGCCGCCGACGATGGCTTCTCCCGGCGGCCGCCGCGCTCGCGGCCGGGATCGCGACCGGGTTCCTGGTCCGTGGTTTGACGACGAACGCGAGGGCGGGCAAACCCGTCGAGCTCTCGCTCTTGACCTACGCGCGCGGTTCCATCACGTCCGCGCGTTTCGCTCCGGATGCCTCCACGATCGTTTACGCCGCCTCCTGGGAAGGGCGACCCCTGGATATCTTCACGACGCGTCCGGGGAGCTCCGAATCGCGCTCGCTGGGGCTCGCCGGAGCCGGCCTGCTCGCAATCTCCTCCACCGGCGAGCTGGCGGTCTCCCTCAACCATCACTTCATGTTCGGCTTCGAAACGGCCGGGACCCTCGCTCGGGTTCCGCTGGCCGGCGGCGCGCCGCGCGAGGTCCTCGAAAACGTCCAGGACGCCGACTGGTCGCCCGACGGAAAGAGCCTCGCGGTGGCGCGCCACGTGGGAAACCGCAACCGGCTCGACTACCCGATCGGAAAAGTGCTGTATGACGCCCCCGGCTGGGTGAGCGACGTCCGCGTCTCGCCCGACGGGCGTCTCGTCGCCTTCATCGACCACCCGTTGCGCGGAGACAACGTCGGCAACGTGAAAGTCGTCGACACGGACGGCAAGGTGCGCATGACGGGTCCGTTCGCCATCAACGGGCTCGCCTGGTCGCCGCGAGGCGAC
>DASXQY010000024.1:0-7561 GCA_036506915.1 Gaiellaceae bacterium
GCAGGTGACGGCCCTTCACGAGACAGAGCCGGACTGTGCAGAGCTGATCGAGCGCAGTCATCTCGTGCCGGGCTGGGACCCGGAGGCCGACGCGGACTATCCGGACCTGATCGACCGCGTCCTCGGCGACGACGTCTGAGCCCTACCGACGCGCGAGAGTCTTCGACATCCCTTTGAGGCCGACCTCCATTGCTCCTGTCCGCCGGCCCGCACGACGCGCGCCTCCTTATCGAACGACTCGAACGCGCCGCTCACGAAGCGGATGCCTCGCTTTCCCGCGGCACGCTCGAGCGAGATCACGGGGGACCTCCTTCACTCACTGTCGACAATGCCCTGACCGAAGGGCTGCGGCTAAATCCGGATTGGACAGCTGGCTAGCGCCCCTCGGCCAAGTCGCCGCGGAGCGCCATGACCGTGCTCGTCGCATGCGCGATCAGCCGCTCGTCGGCGTCGACGACCCGGCACTCGGTCAGCCCGACCGACTTCCCGCGCGAGATCACCTTCCCATGTGCCTGCAGCGTGCCCGTCCAGAACGGGCGCAGGAAGTTCACCTTTAGCTCGAGCGTCGTGAACGACTCGCCTTCGTCGAGCGTGGAGAAGAAGGACATGCCCATCGCCGCGTCGGCGAGGTCGCAGATGATCCCGCCGTGGATCGTCCCCATCGGGTTCGAATGCTGCTCTCCGGCCTCTAGCTTCATCGTGCATTTGCCGCCGCCGGCCTCCACCAGCTCGATCCCGAGCAGAACGGCCACGGGCGGCGGAAGCCTCACAGGACGATCACCGAGCGGATGACCTCGCCTGCCTCCATGTCCTCGAACGCCTGCACGATGTCGTCCAACGCGATCCGCTTCGTGACCATTCCAGCCAGGTCGAGTCGACCGTCGAGCGCAAGCTGCGTGAGCCGCGGGAAATCCTCCGCCGGAACGTGGTCGCCGCCGTGTGAGACGAGGATCCGCAGCCGCCGGTCGAACGCGTCATCCAAGGGGAGCGCCGCCTCGGCGCCGGGCTGCGGGAGACCGATGTAGACGAGCGTGCCCGCGTGGCCGAGCATCGAGATGCCCTGTGCGACGGTCTCAGGCCGCCCCACCACGTCGAACACGAAGTCGAGCCGGTCGGCTTCCTCTGCCCCCGTGTGCGTGGCGCCGAACCGCCGCGCCGCCTCGAGTTTCCGCTCGTCGAGGTCAAATGCGTGGATCTCGGCCGCGCCGGCCAGCTGCGCGCCCTGGACCACCGAGAGGCCGACGGCGCCGCAGCCGATCACGCCGACCCGCGCGCTCTCCCAGACCTCCGCTGTCTTGAGCACCGAGCAGACACCGGTAGCGACCGCGCACCCGATCAGGCAGGCCTCTTCCGCCGGGAGGTCGGCGGCCACCGGAACGAGCGCGGCGCCGGGCAGGACCGTCCGCGTCGCGAACGTCCCCGTCCGGAAGACTCCCGTCAGGTCGCGGCCGTCGCGCGTGTGCATCCGCCGTGCCGCCAGCGGCGGCGTGCGGCAGAGATGCCTCGCGCCGCGGAGGCACCAGCGGCACTCGCCGCACGGCGAGCGCCAGCCGATCACGACGCGGTCGCCCGGACGCACGTGCTCGACGCCCTCGCCGAGCACCTCGACCACGCCTGCTCCCTCGTGGCCGAGCAGCACCGGCAGCGGGTGGTTGAAGCCGGTGCGGACGACGTGCAGATCGGAGTGGCAGACCCCGGTGGCTTCGATCCGGACTCTCGCCTCGCCCGGCCCCGGCTCGTCGAGGTCGATCTCCTCGACGCCGAACCGCTCGAGCTCGCTCAGGACGACGCCGCGATCCATGAGGAGTCGAGGTCGGCGGCGCGAGTCCCGCCGAGCAGGGCCAGCGTCAGGTCGGTCTCGGCCATCAGGTGCCGGATCATGGTCTCGACGCCCTCCTGGCCGCCGACGGCGAGCCCGTACGCGTACGGCCGTCCGAGCAGCACCGCGTCGGCGCCCAGCGCGAGCGCCTTGAGGACATCGGCGCCGCGCCGGATCCCGCCGTCCATCAGCACGACGGCCTCGGCGCGGACCGCCTCTCGCACCTCGACGAGCGCGTCGAGCGCGGCGACGGCGCCCGTCCACCTGCCGCCCGCCGTGGTTGGAGACGACGATGCCGTCGACGCCGCATTCACGCGCCCGCTGCGCATCCTCGCCGGTGAGCACGCCCTTGACGAGCAGCGGCAGCTTGGTCCGGTCGCGGAGCCACGCGAGGTCGTCCCACGTCAGGCCGAGGTTCGGAAACGTGGCCAGCATGGCCACGGCCGCGGCGAGCATGTCGTCCTCAGGCGGACGCTCGAGCCTGCTCCGGAAGACGGGGTCGGAGAAGAACTGCGCGCAGCCCTCGCCGGTCACGAACGGGAGGTAGGCCTTGCGCAGGTCGCGCGGACGCCAGCCGAGGGTCAGCGTGTCCAGCGTGACGACGATCGCGCCGTAGCCGGCCGCTTCGGCCCGCTCGACGAGGCTGACGACGACGTCACGGTCGTTCACCCAGTAGAGCTGGAACCAGCGCTGAGCCTCGCCCATCGCCTCCGCGACCGCCTCGATTGAATGCGAAGCCGCGCACGAGAGCACGATCGGCACGTCGGTCGCGGCCGCCGCCCGCGCCACTGCCAGCTCGCCCTCCGCGTGCGCGATCGAGAGCACGCCGATCGGCGCGAGCAGGAACGGAGCGGGCGACGACGTCCCCAACACCTCCACCGAGATGTCGCGCTCGCTGTTCCCGGTCAGCATCCCCGGCCGGAGCCGCCGCAGCTCGAACGCCTCCAGGTTCGCGCGCATGGTTGCCTCCGAGCCCGCGCCGCCGGCGATGTAGTCGAACGGGCCGGGCTCGAGCACTTCGGCGGCGCGCGTCTCCCACTCCTCCGGCGTGATGGGCCACGGCGACTCCCCCGAGACATAGATCGCGTTCTGTATCTGGCTCCCCTCAAAGCTCATGCGTCGTACGATCTTCCCGTAATGCCGACGCTCGAGGGGAAGGTGGCGATCGTGACCGGCGCGGGCCGCGGAATCGGCCGCGAGCACGCGCTCGCCCTCGCGCAGGCCGGCGCGAAGGTCGTCGTCAACGACCTCGGCGGCTCGCTTGCGGGGGAAGGAACGGATGCCACGCCGGCCCAATCGGTCGTGAACGAGATCGTCGCCGCCGGCGGCGAGGCCGTCGCGAGCAACGACGACGTCTCGGACTTCGGCGCCGGCGAGCACATGATCCAGCGCGCGATCGACCGCTACGGCCGCCTCGACATCCTCGTCAACAACGCCGGGATCCTGCGCGACCGGATGCTCGTGAACATGACCGAGGACGAGTGGGACGCCGTGATCGCCGTCCACCTCAAGGGCCACTTCGGGCCCACCCGACACGCCGCCGCGTACTGGCGGGAGCGGGCCAAGGCCGGGGAGACGCTGCGCGCGCGGGTGATCAACACCTCCAGCCCGTCCGGGGTCTTCGGGAACGTCGGCCAGGCGAACTACGGCGCCGCGAAGGCCGCGATCGCCGGCTTCACGCTGATCGCCGCGCAGGAGCTGCAGCGCTACGGCGTCACGGTCAACTGCATCGCCCCGAATGCGAGAACCCGCATGACCGAGGAGACGTTCGGCGACCTCCCGCCTCCGGAAGACGGCTTCGACCCTCTCGATCCCGCCAACATGGCGCCGCTCGTCGTCGCGCTCGCGGCCGACGACGCTCAGGACATCACCGGCCAGTGCTTCTTCGTCTGGGGCGGCTCGATCAACGTCCTGCGTCCGTGGGACGCCGGCGAGCTGTTCGCCGCTGACGGCCGCTGGGACGCCAACGAGCTGCTCTCCCAGCTTCGGGAGCGCTTCCCGGAAGGCGCTGCACCGGCCGGCATGGTCGCGCAGATGGCCAGGGCCGGCGGGCGGTCGATGCGCGTTGGCTGACCTGCACCTCGCCCGGGCGGCGCAGGAGTCGTTCGAGCGGCTCGGCGACTACGAGTCGCTCTGGTTCGAGGACCGCTGGCTCCGCTCGGGCGAGCTGCACGAGCGTGCCGCCCGGCTGGCGGGAGGCCTGCGCCACCTCGGCGTCGAGCCGGGAGATCGGGTCGTCGTCCTCATGGCGAACTGTCCCGAGGTCGGCAGCGCCTACGAGGCGATCTGGCGCCTCGGCGCCGTCGTCACGCCCGCGATCTTCCTGCTGCCGCCGGCCGAGCTCGCGCACATCGTCCGCGACTCCGGGGCGACGGTCGTGCTCGCGACACCCGAGCTGGCCGAGAACGCGGAGGAGGCGGCCGAGAACGCCTGCGTCGTGACGACCGATGCCTTCTCTTGGCTGGAACAGGCCGACCCGGCGCCGATCGTCCTCCGCTCCGGCTCAGATCCTGCGGCGCTCCTCTACACCGGTGGGACGACCGGGCGCGCCAAGGGCGTGCTCCTCTCCCACGAGAACCTCTGGTTCGCCGGGAAAGCCGGGCACGACGCGGGCCATGTGCCGGGCATCGTCCGCGGGCTCTTCGCCCTGCCGCTTTCGCACGCCTACGGCCTGCTCGTGACCGTCGTTGGCTTCCATGCCGTCGAGCAGCACCCGAGCGTGCTGATGCGCTGGTTCGACCCGGGCCGCTTCCTCGAGCTCGCCCAGGAGCACCGGACGCAGATCACGGCGGTCGTCCCGTCGATGCTCCAGCTGCTCTTGGCGCTCCCGGTCGAGGACTACGACCTCTCAGAGCTGCGCTACGTCGTCTCAGGGGGCGCGCCGCTGCCGCCCGAGGTCGCCGAGGCGCTCCTGCGGCGGCTGCCGCAGGTCGAGATCCGCGAGGGCTACGGCCTGACGGAGACGTCGGCGCTCGTCACGTCGACGCCGCCCGGCCAAGCCCGGCTCGGCTCGGTCGGCAAGCCCGCTCCGGGGATCGAGGTCCGCATCGACGGTGACGACGAGGTGGGGGAGATCTGCGTCCGCTCTCGCTGCGTCATGCTCGGCTACTGGCAAGCGCCCGAGCTGACCGCGGAAGCCATCCGCGACGGCTGGCTCTACACCGGCGATCTCGGTTACCTCGACGACGACGGCTACCTCTACGTCCTCGACCGCAAGAAGGATCTGATCATCCGCGGCGGCTTCAACGTCTTCCCCCGCGACGTGGAGGAGGCGCTGCTCGAACACCCCGCGGTCGCGGCGGCCGGCGTCGTCGGCCGGCCCGACGAGGCACACGGCGAGGAGGTCGTCGCGTTCGTCGAGCTCGGCTCGGGGCAGGAGATCGGGGCGGACAAGCTCGTCGCCTGGAGCAAGGAGCGGATCGGGGGCTACAAGTACCCGCGCGAGGTCCACCTTGTTCCATCGCTGCCGCTGACCCCCGTCGGCAAGATCGATCGCAAGGCGCTGCGCGCGCGGATCCTGGAGGAGGCAACCGCATGACCACCAAGCTGACCCTCGCCGAGCTCGAATCCTCGACCGACCGAGACCTCGGCACGAGCGAGTGGGAGACGATCGACCAGCGCCAGATCGACCTCTTCGCCGAGGCAACGCACGACCATCAGTGGATCCACGTCGATCCGGAGGCGGCCGCTCAGGGCCCGTTCGGCACCCCCGTCGCGCACGGCTACCTGACGCTCTCGATGCTCCCGTACTTCGTCTCGCAGGTGCTGAACGTGACCGACGTGCGGATGGGGATCAACTACGGCACCGAGAAGATTCGCTTCACCGCCCCGGTGCCGGTCGGCTCCCAGGTCCGGCTCAAGGCGACGTTGCGGGACAGCGAGCGGCGCGGCGAGGGCGTGCTCTACCGCCTCGGGATCGAGGTCGAGATCAAGGACTCCCAGAAGCCCGCGCTGGTCGGCGAGGTGCTCTACCTCGTGTTCTAGCCAACCCTGAGGGTTGGCCCGCCGCTAGAAAGAGGCCGCCCGGACACCGGTGGAAATGATGAGCAGCACAAGCGCGGCGACGATCAGCCGAGCGAGACCCGCCGAGACAGGCCGAGAGGCCATCGCCGACGAGAAGAACGAATAGGTCGGACAAGCAGGGAAAGTCCAGATCGGCCGAGATAGGCCGAGATCGACAAGGGCAACTTAAAATCAGGTGTCCCCTTCGGGGGCGTGCGGGTTCGAGTCCCGCCCCCGGCACTCGGGAGCGGGCCTCCTTGTACGACCGAAGACGAAGTCGGATAATCGACTCGATTTTCGATGGCCCGCCCGCGAGCTAATCGGCCCAGGGCTGCGGCACTGCTCACTCTCGCCGTTGCGGCAAGCGCGCTCGGCCTTGTGAGCTCGGCGATGCCCGCGGGCAACGGCAGGCCTTCGCCGGCACAGGCACGGCACGCGATCGATGCCGCGGGCGTGATCGAGGCGGTTGAGCACTACGTCGACCCGGTGGTCAGCCCCGAGTACCCGGTCTCGGAACCCGCGGCAACTTTCCAGGGCTTCCCAGGCGTCGCCTTCGACGGCACGAACTACCTCGCCGTCTGGCACGACAACGACGGAACCTCGCAGTCCCTCCGTGGTGGGCGCGTCAGTCAGTTCGGTGCCCACCTGGACGGGATGGGGATCGGGATCGCCCCCAATTCTTACGAGCCGAGCGTCGCCTTCGACGGCACGAACTACCTCGTCGTGTGGGAGACCCCTGGCTGCTGCGGGACCCCGCAGATCAAAGGGGCGCGTGTCAACCAGGCCGGCGTCGTGCTCGATCCGGCTGGGATCACGATCACGGTCTCGGACCCGCACACGTGGCAGATCGAGCCGAGCGTCGCCTTCGACGGCACGAACTACCTCGTTGTCTGGCACGAAGAACACAACTGGCCCGAGGGCTTCGAAAGCATCGGCGGCCGCCGGGTCAGCCCGTCCGGGGCGCTGCTCGGCGGGATGGTGATCACGGACAGGCAATACGAGGTCACTCCAGCGATCGCGGCCGGCGGCACGAACACGCTCGTGGTTTGGAGGGACTCCCGCCCCGGCTCCGCCGGAGACATCTACGGAGCTCGCGTCAGCGACGACACGGTCCTCGACCCGAACGGGTTCCCGATCATGACCGGACCGAACGTCGGCGTGCCGAGCGTCGCCTTCGACGGCACGAACTACCTCGTCGTGTGGACGGACTACCGCTCGCAGACCGAAAGCGACATCTACGGAACGCGGGTGAGCCAGACGGGCGCCGTGCTCGACCCGGGCGGGACCGCGATCTCGACGGCGGACGGAAACCAGTGGTCGCCTGCGCTCGCCTTCGACGGGACGAACTACGTGGTCACCTGGCAGGAGCCCGACGACGCCGGGACCGACGGCATCTTCGGCACGCGTGTCAGCCCGGACGGCACCGTGCTCGACGTGGCAGGAGTGCCGATCGCGGCGAGTCCGACGAACGAGACCGCTGCGGCCGCGACTGCCGGTTCGGAGGGCCGCGTGGCGATCTCGTACGTGCGAGTGGCTCCGGAGTACGGCGGCGTCGAGCGGGTCTTCCTCCGCTTCTTCGACGACGGCGTGCCCCCGCCCCCTCCGCCACCTCCGCCACCGCCCCCACCGCCGCCACCGCCGCCACCGCCGCCACCGCCGCCACCGCCGCCACCGCCTCCACCACCGCCTCCACCACCACCGCCTCCGCCGCCAGCACCTCCGCCGCCACCTCCGCCTCCG
>DASXQY010000025.1:0-6210 GCA_036506915.1 Gaiellaceae bacterium
CTCGACATCGGCCCGCTGCGACGCTACCCGGCCTTTCGCCGGCTGTTCGTGGGCCAGACGGTCTCCACCTTCGGCAGCGAGGTTGCCGCCGTTGCCGCACCGTTCCAGCTCTACGACCTGACCCATTCGACGCTCCAGGTCGGCCTGCTTTCGCTCTGCGAGCTGGCCCCGCTCCTGACGCTGACGATCGTCGGCGGCGCGATCGCGGACGCTGTCGACCGCCGGCGGCTGCTGTTGCTGACCGAGACGCTGCTCGCGCTCGTCGCCGGCGGCTTCGCCCTGAACGCCTCGCTCCCGCACCCTCGCGTGTGGGCGATCTACGTCCTCGTCACGCTGGCCATGTCGATCTTCTCGCTCGGCGTCGCCGGCCTCAACTCCGTGATCCCGAGGCTGGTCGAGCAGCACGAGCTCGCCGCCGCGAACGCGATCGAGAACGTCTACGGGAGCACGACCTCGGTCGCCGGCCCCGCGCTCGGCGGCCTCCTGATCGCCGCGGTCGGGCTGACGGGCGCCTACGCCCTCGACGCCGCCACGTTCGCGGGCTCGCTCTGGTCGGTCTGGCGGCTGCCTCCGCTGCCGCCGGCGCACGACGCCGACCGCCCGAGCCTCCGCTCGATTGCCGAGGGCTTCCGCTTCGCCCGCCGCAAGAAGGTCCTGCTCGGCATGTTCCTCGTCGACTCGAACGCGATGGTCTTCGGAATGCCGCGCGCGCTCTTCCCGGCGCTCGCGCTGAACCGCTTCCACGGAGGAGCAGGAACGCTCGGCGTGATGTACGCGGCTCCGTATGCAGGCGCGCTCCTCGCCTCGCTCCTCTCGGGCTGGATCGGGCATGTCCGCCGGCAGGGGCTGATCGTCGCCGTGGCGGCCTCTCTCTGGGGAGCGGCGATCGTCGCGTTCGGCTTCGCGGGATCGCTCTGGCTCGCGTTGCTGTTCCTCGCGGCCGCCGGCGCCGCCGACAACGTGAGCGCGGTCCTGCGCGGGACGATCCTCTGGACGGTGACGCCGGACTCACTCCGGGGCAGGCTCTCCGGGATCGAGTTCGCCCAGGTCGCCTCGACGCCGGCGCTCGGCAACGTCGAGGCGGGCGTCGTCGCCTCGCTCACCAGCCTGCGCTTCTCGATCGTCTCGGGCGGCCTGCTCTGCATCGCCGGTACGGTGGCGATCGCCCTTGCCGTCCCCGCACTCCTCCGTTACGACGCCCGTCATCCGGGCTGAGTTCTTCGCCCGGAGCGTCCACGAGGTGGCGCCCGAGCTGATCGGCGCGAGCCTGCTCGTCGACAGCGTCGGCGGCCCGATCGTCGAGGCCGAGGCCTACGACCAGGAGGACCCGGCCAGCCACGGCTTCAGCGGTCGCACCGCGCGCAACGCGGCAATGTTCGGGCCTCCTGGGCACGCCTACGTCTACCGCTCCTACGGGATCCATTGGTGCCTGAACCTGGTCTGCGAGGAGGAGGGCGTCGCCAGCGCCGTCCTGATCCGGGCCCTCGAGCCGACCCACGGCCTCGAGCGGATGAGCGCCCGCCGAGGGCTCGACGATCCGCGTCTCCTCTGCGCGGGGCCCGGCCGCCTCTGCCAGGCGCTCGGGATCACCGGCGAGCACGACGGCCTCCCGATCGACGCCCCGCCCTTCGAGCTGCGGGAGCCTGCGGAGCCGGTCCAGGTCGCGGCCGGAGCGCGGATCGGGATCACGCGCGCCGCCGAGCGTCCCTGGCGCTACGCCCTCGCCGGCTCGCGGTTCGTCAGCCGCCCGCTACGACCAGCTTGACGACGAGCCCCGGCGCGGCGGCCGTCCGCGGCCCGGGTGTCTGCCGGAGGACCTTCGCCCCGGGGCGGGCGTCCCCGTCCACCTTCCACTTCAGGTGGAACCGCTCCAGCCTGGCCTTTGCGCGGGCGAGCGGGAGCCCGACGACCCTCGGTACCGCCCCGTGCATCGCCTTCGGGAGCACGAGCGTCACCTTGTCGTACGACGAGAGCGTGCCGCGCGCCGGGTACTGGCGAACGACGATCCCGAGCCTCTGTCGCGGCTTCGCGGGCTCGTACACATAGGCCGGCGTCAGCGGCTGGGCGGCCAGGCGAGAGCGCGCCTCGGCAAGCGTGTCTCCGACCAGGTGCGGGACGTCGACCTCGTTCACCTTGCAGTCCGCCGTGCCTGGTGGCTGCTGCCCCTCGAAGTAGAGGATCTCCCTCGGCGAGCGGCAGTTGCCGTTGTCGAGCTCGAGCCGCCCGTGACGGACGACGACGAGCTTCGGCACGGAGTAGGGGAGGGAGACGGCCGGGAAGTCCTGCGGCTCGTCCTGGAGGTACGGCAGCGCCCGTTCCATGAAGCTCTTCCAGATCAGCGCTGGGAACGTGCCGCCCGCGACCGCGTCGCCGTGGTACTCGGTCAGCATCGGCCGAAGCCCGTTGGGGTAGCCGACCCAGACCGCCGTCACGAGCTGCGGCGTGTAGCCGACGAACCAGGCGTCGCCGTAGTTCTCGGTCGTCCCGGTCTTGCCCGCGACAGGGCGGCCGTCCTGGAGCTGCGCCCGCTTCCCGGTGCCGCTCCGGATGACGCTCTGGAGGAGCGAGGTGAGGAGGGCGGCGGTGTTCTCCGTCAGGACCGGCCGCCGGACGGCCTTGTTCCAGTCGACGATCCGCCGGTTCTCGTTCCGCACGGTCAGGATCGCCCGTGGCCGGTTCCCGAAGGCCTTGCCGTCGATCCGCGCGCCGCCGTTCGCGAAGGCGGAGAAGGCGCGCGCCATTTCGAGCGGGTTGACCGCCTCGGCGCCGAGCCCGATCGCGAAGTAGCTTTTGAGCGGGCTGGTGATCCCGAGCCGTTTCGCCGTCTGCACGACCGCCGCCGGCCCCACGAGCTGGGTGAGCTGGGCGAACACCGTGTTGTCCGAGACCGTGGTCGCCGTCGCGAGGGAGATCTGGCCGAGATCCTCGTTCTCGTAGTTGTGCACCGACCAGATCCGGTCGCCGAGCGGGATCTCGACCGGCCCCGACTCGAAGTCGGTGTCCGGCGAGATTCCTTCCTTCAGCGCCGTTGCCAGGACAAACGGCTTGAACGACGAGCCGGGCTGCCGCTCTCCCTGGACCGCGAGGTTGAACTGGCTCTTGCGGTAGTTGTTGCCGCCGATCATTGCGAGCACCGAGCCGTCGCGGGGATCGAGCGCGACGAGCGCGGCCGACGGGCCGTTCGGATCGGTCAGCCATTTCGTGATCGCCCGGCGCGCGAACCGCTGGACGTTGAGGTCGATCGTCGTCTTGACGCGAAGCCCGCCGCCGAACACGCGGCCCGACCCGTAGCGGTCGATGAGCTGCTGCTCGACGTAGTTGGTGAAGTACGGTGCGGGCCCCTGCTTGCCCGGGAGGTGGACCTCGTTCGGGTCCGGGAGGGGCGCGCGGTTGGCGCGCACGAAGTCCGAGTAGGTGATGTCGTGCTGGTCGAGCATCGCCCGCAGGACCGTCTCCCGCCGCTCGCGAGCCGCCGCCGGGCTGGCGACCGGGTCGTAGAGCGCCGGGTCGCTCGGGATGCCGGCGAGGAGTGCCGCCTCGGGCAGGGACAGGTGCTTCTTGTCTGCGCCGTGGTGGAAGTAGGTCAGCGCCGCCTGCTGGACGCCGTAGGCGCCGTTGCCGAAGTAGATCGTGTTCAGGTAGGCGGTCAGGATTCGGTCCTTCGACCAGCGCTGTTCCAGCTGCCAGGCGAGCGCCGCCTCCTTGAGCTTCCGGCCGATCGAGCGCTGGCTCTTGACGTAGGTGTTCTTGACGAACTGCTGGGTGATCGTGGAGCCGCCCTCGACCACCTTCTTGTTGCGCACGTCCTGCCAGACCGCGCGGAGGATCCCGTGCAGGTCCACTCCGCGGTGCTCGTAGAAGCGCTTGTCCTCGACCGCGACGATCGCCTGTTTCATGATCGGCGCGATGTGCTCGGAGTCGACCAGGATCCGGCTCTGCGAGCCCCGCAGGACGGCCAGGATCCGGTGGCCCTTGCGGTCGTAGACGAACCCGTCGACCTCGCGCTGCTGGAGCCGGGCCGGGTCGAGCGAGGGGATCTCGCTCGCGATCGAGGTGACGAGGCCGAACGTGAACGAGAGCAGGCCGAGGACGAAGAGGATCAGGAGGAGGCCCAGCAAGCGCAGCTTGCGAATCCTGCGTCGCGGCTTGCCAGGCGCCTGCGTTGGGGCGGAACGCGGCACGAGAAGCGGAAGATTGTAACGGTAGACTCGCCCGTCGAATGGGCCTCGCAGAGCTGACTCGTAACGCGGTGGACGTGTTGCCGCAGGGCGAGCTCGAGCGGAAGCTGGCCCTGGGGCGGCCCTTACGCGTGAAGCTCGGGATCGACGTCACCTCGCCGGACATCCACGTCGGCCGCGCGATCCCGCTCCAGCGGATGCGGGCCTTCCAGGACGAGGGGCATACGGGAGTCCTGATCATCGGCGACTACACGACGCGGATCGGCGATCCCTCCGGGCGCTCGGCCGAGCGGCCGGTGCTCACGGACGAGGAGATCGACCGGAGCGCCAGGACCTACGTGGAGCAGGCGATGGTCGTGCTCGACCCCGACCGCACCGAGGTCCGCTTCAACGGCGAGTGGCTCGGGAAGCTCTCTTACGCGGAGGTGGTGCGGCTCGCGCGCACGATCACGGTCGCGCGGATGCTCGAACGCGACGACTTCGCCAAGCGCTACCTCGCGCAGGAGCCGATCTCGGTGTCGGAGCTTCTCTACCCGCTCATGCAGGCGTACGACTCGGTCGCGATCGACGCCGACGTCGAGCTCGGCGGTACGGACCAGCTCTACAACCTGCTCGCCGGCCGTGACGTGATGGAGGCGTACGGGCTCGAGCCGCAGGTGGCGCTGACTACGCCGCTGCTCGTCTCGTGGGACGGGGAGAAGATGAGCTCCTCGCTCGGGAACAACATTCCGCTGACCGCGCCGCCCGAGGAGCAGTTCGGCAGGACGATGCGCATCTCGGACGAGCAGCTCCCGGAGTGGTACGCGCTCGTGTGGGAACGTGAGCTGCCGCGGGGGGCTGATCCGCTCGAGGCGAAGCTCGCGCTCGCGCGCTTCATCGTGGAGCGCTCGCACGGGGCGGAGGCGGCGCGGCGGGCGGAAGAGCATTTCACGCGCGTGGTGCGGGAGGGGCAGGCGCCCGAAGACGTTCCCGAAGGGGCGCTGCCGGACGGCGATCCCGTCCATCTGCCGGCGGTGCTCGTCGAGCGGCTCGGCCTCGCCTCGACCAGTGAGGCACGGCGCCTGATCGCCCAGGGGGCGGTCAGGGTCGACGGCGAGGTCGTGACCGATCTCGACGTCCCGCGGGGGCGGCTCGAGGGCGCGCTCGTCCAGGCCGGGAAGCGGCGTTTCATGCGCTTCCTGCCCGCGTGACACCGTTCGACCCGCTCCCTGCTATCATTCCCGGGCCGCTCGACAGGGCGGCGTGTAGGAACGTCCCTGTACCTCGACCAGGAGCGCCTTCGGACGCAGACGGATACGACTGAGATCCGGGCAGACGGAGGCCTCTGGCGCGAGTCGGAGGCTTTTTTACGCGCCGGCCGCGGCGCCGGTCTTTGAAAACTCAGCAGTGCGATCACGCCGAGACCCCGTGTTCCACAACGGCCGCACCGGCAAAGCCGGAACGGCCTTCAACGGCATCGCAAGCGATGCCTTGGACGCGGGGCCTTAAATACCCGTCACGTCCCTTCGGGGGCGAGACACTTTGAGCTCAAGCTCAATGTGATCAGCTTGCAGGCGATCTTCGGACTGCCTGCGAACGATCTTCACGGAGAGTTTGATCCTGGCTCAGGACGAACGCTGGCGGCGCGCTTAACACATGCAAGTCGAGCGAGAACCAGGGCTTCGGCCCTGGGGACAGCGGCGAACGGGTGAGTAACACGTGGGTAATCTGCCCTCGGCACCGGGATAGCCCGGGGAAACCCGGATTAATACCGGATGGCCCACCCGCCTTTCGGGGCGGTTGGAAAAGGTAGCTTAGGCCTCCGGCCGAGGAGGAGCCCGCGGCGGATTAGCTTGTTGGTGAGGTAAAAGCTCACCAAGGCGACGATCCGTAGCTGGTCTGAGAGGACGATCAGCCACACTGGGACTGAGACACGGCCCAGACTCCTACGGGAGGCAGCAGTGGGGAATCTTGCGCAATGGGCGAAAGCCTGACGCAGCGACGCCGCGTGCGGGAAGAAGGCCTTCGGGTTGTAAACCGCTTTCAGGAGGGA
>DASXQY010000026.1:0-7033 GCA_036506915.1 Gaiellaceae bacterium
GCTCTATCCGTTTCCCGTCGCCGCGTACGACGAGCTGCTCTCCCGCTACCCGAACATCACCGAGCTCGTCTGGGCGCAGGAGGAACCTCAGAACATGGGCGCGTGGAGAGCGGTCCGGCACCGTCTCGAAGAGGGACTGCCGGCCGAGGTGGAGCTTCGCTACGTCGGCCGCCCGTGGCGGGCGAGCCCCAGCGAGGGCTACCCCACCGCGCACCTGATCGAGCAGGACCGAATCGCGCGCGAGGCGCTCGGCGCTTACTAGCTAACTTCGGGCGGATCTCGGGCGTCGAAATGAGCATGCAGGCGACCGGGACTTTCGGAGCCCGGTCGTGATCGGTCTCCTTTTCTCGGCCTGGCGGCTCGTCCTTAAGCGTGCCGCATCGGACAGGCTTATCGTCGCGGCGGCCTTCGTCACGGTTCTGCTCGCGGCAACTCTTCTTGCTGCGGGCCCGATCTACTCCGAGTCGGTGGCCCTCAGCGGCCTGCGCCGCGCACTTGCCGACGCCCCGGTGCAGCATCGCGGCCTCGAGGTCTCGGCGCGTGTCACCGCCGACCGATACAGCGCGGCGAATCGGAAAGCTGACGAGCGTATCTGGCAAGCCCTCGGAACCGGGACGCCCGTCTACAGCAGCGCCATGTCTGATTCGTACGCTCTCCCTGATACGGAGGGCGGTCCGCGTCGTGCGCTCGCCGTCTTCGCTTTCTACGAAGGGATCCGGGATCACGCCGCGCTCGTCAGCGGCACGTGGCCCGGCGCAGCCGAGTCCCGAGTCCTCGAGGCCGCCCTGCCGACGGCCACGGCGCGTGAACTCGGCCTCGCAATTGGAGACCAGCTCGTTCTGGCCGCGACGGCTGATCCCTCGCGCACCGTCGCCGTGAGGGTGACGGGCACATACCGAATCCGGGACCTGCGCGATGTCTTCTGGTGGGCGAGCCCACTGGAAACCGAAGGCATACAGACCGTCAACTTCACGACCTACGGCCCCTTCGTCGTCGCCGAGCGCTCCTTCCATGCGACCATCGCGGACGACGCGCGGACGCGCTGGCGGGCTGCCCTGCCCATCGGGAGAGTCTCGATCGGCGACCTGGACGGCTTGCGCGACCGGCTCGCGACGCTCGCTGGCCGGCTCGCGTTAGAGCCGAGTCCTCCCAGGTACGAGGTCGCGGGCGGTCTGCAAGCCGTCCTCGACAAGGCCGACCGCTCGCTCTTGGTCGCCCGCTCAGGGGTCCTGATCCCGTCAGTCCAGCTCGGCATCCTTGCTGCTGCCGCGCTGCTCTTCCTTGCGGCCTTGCTAGTCGACCGGCGGCTGCTCGAATCCGCGATCATTCGCTCGCGCGGCGGTGGCGGAGACAAGGTCGCCACGCTCGCGATGATGGAGGGAGCACTGCTGGCCGTACCGGCCGCGTTGGCGGCGCCCTGGTTGGCGGCGCTCTCCCTCCGCGTCCTCAACTACGTCGGCCCGCTGGCGGCTGTCGACCTCGACCTGCACACGCACGTCAACCGGGAGTCGTACGTAATGGCCTTCCTCGCCGGTCTCGCCTGCATCGCTGCCCTGTCCTTCCCCGCCCTTCGCGAGGCCCCCATCACTCTCACCGTGTCCGAGCGGGGGCGTCCCCCCGCCAAAGGGCTGTTCAGACGGGCCGGGCTCGACCTCGTCCTCGCCGCCCTCGCCCTCCTTGCGTACTGGCAGCTCAGACGATACGGAGGCCCGGTCGTCGAGACTGTTCAGGGCCGCCTCGGAGTCGACCCCTTCCTCATTGCCGCCCCTGCCCTCGGTCTCCTGGCCGGGGCCATGCTGACTCTGCGCATCGTCCCCGCGGCGGCGTTCGTCGCCGAGCGTGCCGTCGCCGCCGCCCGTGGCACCGTCCCGGCGCTCGGCACGCGCGAGCTCGCGCGCCGCCCGCGGCGGTACTCGCGCGCTGCGCTTCTCCTCACGCTCGCGCTCGCCATAGGCCTGTTCGCGTCGGCCTACAGCCGCACGTGGCTGCGTTCGCAGACGGACCAGGCGGACTACGCCGCTGCGGCCGACGTGCGCGTTCGCCCGAGCGAACGCACCGGCTCGATCCCGTCGCTGCTTCTAGCCCAGGCATATACGAGACTGGACGGCGTCCGCGAGGCCCTGCCTGTCTTCGCGGACTCCTTCGAGCTCACGCGCTCGTCCGGTGAGACGAGCCTGCTCGCGGTCGACGCCGCTCGTGTGCCAGCCGTTCTGCGGTTCCGCCGCGATTTGGCCGACCGCCCGCTCGCGAGGGTCCTGGCACCGCTTGCGGCTCGGCGACCCAGGATCGCATCCGTGCCTCTCCCGGGCCGTCCTACGCTGATGCAGATTCAGGCCCGGGTGACCGCTCCCGACATCCTGTTTCGAGGACAGCGCGTGCCTGCATTGCTGTTCGCCGGCACGCATCCGACGCTCTACGTGGTCGTCAAGGACGCAGACGGGCTGCTCTACCGCTTCCCGGGCGGCGAGCTCCCGCCTAACGGCACCGCCCGCGGCATCGTCGTCGACTTCTCGCAGCGCCTTGCCGACGGCAGCCGGGGTCTCGCCGCGTACCCGCTCGCGCTGGTGTCCTTCGAGCTCCAGACCGGGCTTGCCTTCCGGGGTCCGGTGACCGCGAGGCTGACCATCGCCCGTGTGCGAACGAGCGAGGGCGAGAACGCGCCGTTCGTCGACGTTCCAGCGCCCGCCTCGCGCTGGGTCGTCGACGTCCCGAGCCCGGAGAACCTCGACGAGGCGCCGGAGGTCCTGGCCGTGGGGAAGGACGAGAAGGATTTCTACTCACTCGACTTCAGCACCGGCTCGTGGGCCTCCTTTTTCGAACGGGCGCCGGTGACGTTCACTGCGACGCCGGGCCCGAACCCGTCTGCCCGCGCCGTAGCCGCCGTGGTGACGGACCGCTTCCGCGAGCGGACCGGCACGGGCGTGGGCGAGGCTGTGCCGCTCGCCGCTGCCGGCCAGGGGCCCGCCCTCGCCGTCACCGGCGTCGTGCACGGCTTCCCGACGCTGCCGGCCGAGGCGAGCGGGGCGATCGTCGACCTCCCGACCTTCGTCGCCGCGAACTACCTGAGCGACGGCACCGTGATCGGGCCGACTGAGTGGTGGATCGAGACGACGGACGGTCGCTCGACCGCCGTCGCCCGTCGCTTGCAAGCCCCGCCGTACACGAGCAACGAGGTGGTCGACCGCGTCGCGCATGCGCATGCGCTCACGACCGACCCGGTCGCGCTCGGGATCAGCGGCGCCCTTCTGCTCGGCTTTGCCGCGGCGGCCGTCTTCGCCGTCGTCGGCTTCGCCGTCAGCGCCGCGGTCTCGGCCGCCGAGCGGACGACCGAGTTTGCCATCCTCCGCTCCATCGGTGTGTCCGCGCGCCAGCTCTCGGGCACCCTCGCTCTCGAAGGTGGGCTCGTCGTCGCGCTCGCCCTCGGCGCCGGGACCGCGCTCGGGGCGGGGCTCGCTTGGCTCGTCCTGCCGTTCGTCTCGCTGACCGGCGAGGGCGGTCGACCGTTCCCGGACGTCCTCGTCGTCTTTCCGTGGAGGACGGCCGCGTGGCTCGACCTCGCGATGCTCGCCGCGTTGGGGGCAGTCGTCGCCGTACAGATCCAGGTCCTGCGGCGCCTGCCGCTCGCGTCGGGTCTGCGCGCCGGGGAGGACCGGTGACGTTCGTGCGGCGTCTATTCGCGCCGTGCCTTTTAGTCGTCAGGCGGCTGCGCGCCGAACCGTCCATCGCAGCGGCCGTCTTCGTCGTCGTCGTGGCGACGAGCTCTCTCTTCGCCGCGGCGCCGCGCGCTTTCAATAGAACCGCCGACAGCGGCCTCAGGTTCGCCGTGAGGCAGGCGAGTCCATACGAGCGCAACGTCGAGATCGATCAGGTAACGCGCATCGCCCCGGGGCCCAGGGGCCGCCCGCTGGCGCGAGTCGTGGCGAGCGGCGAGACTTACAGGAGCCGCTTCGCCCCCTCGGTCCGGCGGGTCATCAGCGCGGGCCGCGAGGCCGTCGAGACGGTTCGGTTCAGCGTTGTCAGTCCGCCGGGCGTGTCCGGGCCCCCCGGAACGACGCGGCTGCTGACGATGCGCTTCCCCAGCGACGCCGCGCGGCATTTGCGGCTGATCGAGGGCCGCCTGCCGAGGGCCGAGGCGGGCGACGTGCAAGTGCCGTTCGGTGGAGACCAGCGGACGGCGCCGCTGGTCGAGGTCGCCCTCTCGCGCGAGGCGACGGGGCAGCTCTCCGTCGGCGTCGGCGAGCGGCTCTACCTGGCGCCCGATTCCCAGGACACCCTCGTCCGCGACGTTCCTCTGAGCGAGCATCGCTTCATCGCCGTCGAGATCAGTGGTCTCGTTGGGCCGCGCACGAGCGGGGACACGGCGTGGCTGCGCGATTCGCGTCTCGGCCGGGCGGCCACACGCGACACCGATACTCAGCGCTTCGTCTACGGCTACGCGCTCTTCGCCCCGGTGGCGTACGGCGAGGTCGCCCGCGCGGTCGAGCCCTTCCAGCTGCGTTACGAGTGGCGCTACGACGTCGACGCGAACGACTTCGACGCCGGCGACTTCGACCGCTTCCAGACCGACGTGCACCGCCTCGATGCCGAGTTCGGCCAGACGACGTACGGCCAGACGCTCGGCGTCGGAGTGCGGACCGGCCTGAGCGAAGTGCTCGGGCGCTTCGAGCGCAGCCGCGACGCCGCCGAGGCGGTTCTGGCGATCGGGGCCGCAGGCCTCCTCGCCGTCGCGCTCGCGGTCGTGGGTCTCCTGACGGCACTCGGCGCGCAGCGACGCGGCGAGACCGTGGGGCTCGTCCGAAGCCGGGGCGGATCGACGGGGCAGGTGGTGACGGTCGAAGCCGTGCAAGGATTTCTCGTGGCGACGCCCGCAGGCATGCTCGGCTTCCTGGCTGCGCTGCTCGTGGACGGCCGAGGAAGCGCGCTGTCGGCGTGGCTCGTGCTCGCCATCGTCCTTGGGACCGCTCTCGTCCTCGCCGTTGCCGCTCTCGGACCGGCGCGCCGGCCACCGGCCGTGCGTGTGCGGGAAGACGCCGTCGTCGTCGGGCGGTCCGCGAGGCAGGCTGCGATCGAGGCGCTAGTGATCGCCTTGGCGCTCCTCGGCGTGTATCTCCTCCGCCGGCGCGGGGTGGCCAACGAGAGCGGGTTCGACCCGTATCTCGCGGCCGTGCCCGTTCTCCTCGGCCTGGCCGGAGGGATCCTCGCCGTCCGGCTGCACCCGTTCGCCGTACGCGCCCTGACGGTCGGAGCGGCCAGGCGTCGCGACCTCGTGCCGGCGCTCGGCTTCCAACGGGCCGCCCGCCAGCCGGGCGTGACGGCGGGACCGCTCCTCGTCGTCATGCTCTCGGTGTCCGTTGCCGTCTTCGCAGCGGCGATGGCGGCCACGCTGGCTCACGCTCAGTCCGGAGCGGTCGAGGAGGTCTCCCCGCTTGCCACTGGGAGCGTGCGAGGCTTCAGGATCGCGTTCGCGGTCGCGGCGGCGTACGCGGCCGTGGCACTCGTCCTCACGCCGGTTTTGACGGCCGCCGCGCGCCTCCGGGACATCGCCTACTTACGCGCGCTCGGCCTGTCGCGAAAGCAGGCGCTCGGTCTCACGGCGGTCGAGCTGGGTCCGCCGATCGGCGTCGCGGTCGTCCTGGGGATCGTCCTAGGCATTGCGCTCGTCTTCGTCACGAAGCCCGGCCTCGACCTGGCGAGCCTTGCCGGAGGCGGCCCCGTCGGAGTACGCGTCGATCCGCTTGCACCGATCCTGCTCCTTCTCGGCCTTGGGCTCGTTCTCGCTGGAGCTCTCGCGGCTCTCGGAGTGGCCGAGCGGCGCACGAGCCTTACCCGAACCCTTCGAATGGGAGAGAGATGACGCAAGTCCTCTGTGACAACCTCGTGAAGATCTATAAGGTTGCCGACCTCGAGGTCGTGGCTCTCCAGGGTCTCGACTTGCACGTCGAGGCAGGTGAGCTGATCGCGATCGTCGGTGCCTCGGGCAGCGGCAAGTCGACGCTGCAGAACATCCTCGGAGGAATCGACACGCCGACGGCCGGCAAGGCCGAGGTGGCCGGCTTCGATCTCACCTCCTTGACCCCGAAGGAGCGGACCATCTATCGCCGCCGCATCGTCGGGTTCGTGTGGCAGCAGACCTCCCGCAATCTCCTTCCCTACCTCACCGCCCGGGAAAACGTCGAGCTCCCGCTCATCCTCGACGGGATGGGCGGACATGATCGCCACGTCTACTCGGACGAGCTGCTCGACGCGATCGGGATGCGTGACCACGCGAAACGGCGGCCTGAGCAGCTCTCCGGAGGCGAGCAGCAACGGATCGCGATCGCGATCGCCCTCGCCAACCGACCGAAGGTCCTTCTTGCTGACGAGCCGACCGGCGAGCTGGACTCCGAGACCGCGGCTGAGGTCTTCGCCACGTTTCGGGCCGTCAACCGGGCGCTGGGCGTCACGATCGTCGTGCTCACCCACGACCCGCTCGTCTCGATGCAGGTCGACCGGACCATCGCGATCCGCGACGGCCGCATGAGCACGGAGACCCTGCGCCGGAGCGAGATCGGCACGGAGGGCGAGCACCGCGTCGTCGCGCAAGAGTTCGCTGTCCTCGATCGCGCCGGTCGTCTCCAGCTTCCGTCGGAGTACGTCGATGCGCTCGAGCTCGAGCGTCGCGTGCGGCTCGCGCTCGAGATCGATCACATCGGCGTCTGGCCGGACCGCCCACGAGAGGAGCCCGAGCAGTGAGCCAGCCGGTGGTCGTCACGCAGGAGCTCTGGCGCGACTTCGAGGTGGGCGGGGGCGAGGTCGTCCACGCGGTGCGCGGCGTCGACTTGCAGCTCGAGCGCGGGAAGCTGACAGTCGTTCACGGGCGCTCCGGGGCAGGCAAGACGACGCTGCTGAACATGATCGGCGGGCTCGATCGCCCCACCCGCGGCCGCGTGTTCCTTGACGGCGCAGACGTCTCCGCTATGGGCGAAGAGGAGCTCGTGCGGTTGCGCCGCGACAAGATCGGCTTCGTCTTCCAGGCCTTCGGGTTGATCCCGAT
>DASXQY010000027.1:0-1907 GCA_036506915.1 Gaiellaceae bacterium
ACGAGGGATGCACGGTCGCGACGACGTACGGTGCGAGATCGGAATCCACCGGCACGCCGCGCTGCTTCGTCACCCGGAACTGACGGCCAAGGAGCGCCTGGGCGGCCGTCGCCCCCAGCGCCACGAGCACCTTGGGCTGCAAGGCGGCGAGCTCCGCGTCGAGCCAGGGCCGGCAGGCGGCGAGCTCGGCCGCGTTTGGCTTCTGGTGGATGCGCCGTTTTCCCCGCCCGACCCACTTGAAGTGCTTGACCGCGTTGGTGACGTACGCGACCGACCGGTCGATCCCCGCCGCTTCGAGCCCCTCGTCGAGGACGCGGCCGGCGGGGCCGACGAAGGGCCGCCCTTCGAGATCTTCCTTGTCGCCCGGCTGCTCGCCGACGAAGACGATCTCGGCTGACTCGGCGCCTTCGCCAAAGACCGTCTGCGTGCCGGTCTTCCAGAGGTCGCACGCCTTGCAGTCGGCGGCCGCCTGGCGGAGTTCCTCGAGGCTGCGTGTCTCCGAACCGAAGAGCTGATCCTGGGCCACGAGGGCCCTATACCCGCTGACGGGTTTTACGCGCGAATGAAGACTGGCGTGCCGAGCGGGACGCGGCGCATGAGGATGCGGAGGTCAGCGTCCTGCGCGCGGAGACAGCCAGCCGAGGAAGCCGTGCCGATCGTGGATGGAGCATTCGTCCCGTGAATAGCGATGCGGTTGCCGCCCGGCCAACCGGCGGGCAGGTAGGGCTGATGTGCTGACAGGGCCAGGATGCAGCAGCCGTAGTAGGAACCGTAATTCGATCCAGCCAGCCTGTCCGTGACGGCGAAGCGCCCGGTCGGCGTCGGCGATCCGGACCGGCCGATGCCAACGGTGATTCGGCGCACGACCTGGTCGCCCTTCTTGAAGACGAGCAGGTGGCGCGAAAGGTCGATTGTCAGGCTCTTGGGAGTGGTCGTCAGTCGAACCGCGCGGGCGCGCACCCACCCGGACCGCCCGTTGGGAAGCCTCGTGGAGATGACACGGAGCCATCGACCACGGTTTCGGACGACGCCGAGTGTCTGCGGCGAGCCAAATTCCGTTGCGACCCCCAACCGGGCGACGGCGGGGCCGCCTCGATATGCGTACAAAGCCACAGGCCGGGTCACTTGCGCGATTTCGAAAGCTACGGTGGGCTCCTCCGCCGGTGCGGGCACACTCGCAAACGCGGCGATCGTCGCTCCGACGGCGAGAGCACTGGCCATACCTCCTTCCTCGGCCGTGCAGGCACCCGGCGCCTCCCCCGTACGGGGCCCGGCGGCTCACCCTTTTGGGTTAGTCCGCGAGACCCAAATCCCGCAGAAATGCGCCTCCCCCGATCGTGCGCTCGGCTCGGCCGCCTGCGCGCTCCCGCAGGCCGCGATCCGACGTGACGAGCCAGTAGGGCTCCTCAAGCCGACTCGCCTCGCGGGCGATCCAATCGTCCGCGCTCTCGCCCGTCGTACCAACGGCCCCGTCCGGAGCCCTCCCGTCGAAGACGATCACCGCGTCCATTCCTTCCCGCTCGGCCCAGGCACGGACCGCCTCGACGAGCTCCTCCTCGGGAACATTGGGCCAGCGCGAGCGCAGGACGTTCCGCGCATCTACGAGAACAACGGTCACCGCTCGGCCGCCAGGCGCAGACCGAGCGCGACGAGCACGGCGCCGGTGACGCCTTCGAGCGCCCGCCGGATCCGCGGCCTCCGCAGGAAGTCGCCCGCGCGCGCGACGACCGCGGCGTAGGCCGTCAGCCACGCCAAGGTCAGCGTGCAGAAGGCGAGGCCGAGAGCGACGAGGGCGAGGAACGAATGCCCGAACTGCGGGAGGAGGCTGACGAAGAAGACGGCCATCTTCGGGTTGCCGAGGTTGCTGACGAGCCCTTGCCGGAAGGCCTTTGCCGAGGCGAGGCGAG
>DASXQY010000028.1:0-2624 GCA_036506915.1 Gaiellaceae bacterium
GATTGACCGCGGGCGCGAGGAACTGCGTCTCGGTCACGCTGCCCTCAACGCCTGGCGAACCCGCTCCTCGGGCGACAGTTGTGGATCGGTTGCGGCGAGCGCTTCCTCGGCCTCGGTCACGGACCAGCCGAGCTCGACCAGCGCCTCGCGGGCGACCGCATGGGGCTTACCGGCGATCGGCACGGGATCCTCGACCGTGCCCAGCTTCTCCTTGAGCTCGAGCACGACTCTCTGCGCTGTCTTCTTGCCGATCCCAGGGATCGCCTCGAAACGGGCGGTGTCTTCGAGCACGATCGCCCGGCGCAGGTCGACCGGCGGGGAGCCCGAGACGATCGCCAGCGCCACCTTGGGCCCGACCCCCGAGACCGCCAGCAGGTGCTCGAACAGCTCCCGCTCGGCCGCTTCGCCGAACCCGTATAGCTGAAGCGTGTCCTCGCGCACGTGCAGGTACGTCTCGAGCGCGACCTCTCCCCCGCGCTCGGCGAGGCGAAGCGCCGTCGGCGTGACGCTCAGCGCGTAGCCGACGCCGCCGACGTCGAGCACAAGCCGCTCACCCGTGCGCGCGACCGCCGTTCCGCGCAAGCGCGAAATCATCCCGCGACCCGCAGGAGGGGCGGTGCGAGCGTGTGGCAGATCGCGACTGCAAGCGCGTCGGAGGCGTGCTGGGGCGTCGGCGCGACCTTCAGGCCGAGAATGGCCGTCACCATCCGCTGGACCTGGGCCTTCTCCGCCCGGCCGTAGCCGCAGACGGCTTGCTTCACGCGCGAGGGCGCGTACTCAGCGCACTCGATGCCGAACGACGCGGCCGCGACGAGCACGGCGCCGCGCGCCTGGCCGACGGAGAGCGCGGTGCGGGCGTCGACGCCGACGAAGGACTCCTCGAGAACGACGGCAACCGGGTCGAACTGCTCGATCAACTCGCTGACGCCGTCGAAGATCGTCTTCAGGCGGAGCTCCGGCCGCCTGCCGGCGGGGGTTTGCCACCACCCGAAGTCCACCGCCCTCAGGCGGTCTCCTCTTTCGTGGACGATGCCGTATCCGCAAGCAGCCGTGCCCGGATCGATGCCGAGAACCGTCACGACGTCACATTAGGCGCAGGGTCGGACGTTTCCTCCCCGCCCGCTAGCCTGGACGCCGTGAGGGGCATCGGGTTCGCCGCGGTCGCCCTACTCCTGGCCGGGTGCGGCGCGAGTCACGATGCGCGCGGAACGATTCGGCGAGCGGAGGCCGGGCTCGGGCGCCTCGACGGCGGAACGATCGAGGTCCGGGCCACCGTTCACGCGTTGATTCCCGTCGAGCGATCGGCGAGGCTGCGGACGGACGACCTACCCCTTTCGAAGCTCGACCTGACCCACTGGACGAAGCGTCCCCGCCGCCTCGACTGCGCGCGCGGCCTCGAGTGCGCCCGCGCCGACGTGGATATACAGGCCGCGCTGCGAGATCTCGACCCGCTCCTGCCATCGCTCCGGGTCGATGCCGACTCGATCCGCTCGGCGCGCGTCGACGTCGCAGTCGCCCGGGACGGCCGGCCTCGCTGGCTCCGCCTCCACGGCGAGCTCCACCCGGGCGAGCTGATGCCGGGAAGCGTCCCGTTCGACGTCGACCTCGAGGTCGAGCGCCCGTCCGCCTAGGCGACCGCCTCCATCACGCGCTCCGGAATGTCGAAGTTCGCGTAGACCTCTTGCACGTCGTCGCTCTCCTCGAGGGCGTCGATCAGGCGCAGGGTCTTCTTCGCGGCACCCTCGTCCTCGAGGCTGATGGTGGTCTTCGGCACCATCGTCAGCTCCGAGGAGTCGACCTCGATCCCGGCTTGCTCGAGGGCCTCGCGCACCGCGGTCAGCGACTCCGGCGCGGCGGTGACCCGGAAGCTCGAGCCCTCCCGCTCGACGTCCTCCGCCCCACCCTCGGCGGCTGCCAGCATCACGTCGTCCTCTTCGAAGCGGTCCGCGTCCACCAGGATCACGCCGCGACGTTCGAACAGCCACGCGACCGACCCCGACCCCCCGAGGTTGCCCTCGTGCTTGGCGAAGGCGGCGCGGACGTCGGCCGCGGTGCGGTTGCGGTTGTCGGTCAGCGCCTCGACGATCACCGCGACGCCGTTCGGGCCGTAGCCCTCGTAGACGACCTGCTCGAAGGCCTCCGCCGCCGCGTCGGCGCCCGAGCCTCGCGCGATCGCGCGCTCGATGTTGTCCTTCGGCATCGAGTACGAGCGAGCCTTTTCGACCGCGTTCGCGAGCGCGAGGTTCGCGGCCGGGTCGGGGCCGCCCTCGCGCGCCGCGACGATGATCGCCCGTGAGAGCTTCGAGAAGAGCTTGCCGCGCTTGGCGTCGGCCGCGCCCTTCTTGTGCTTGATCGACGACCACTTGCTATGCCCGGACACTCATCGCCTCCCGCACCAGGTCGAGGAACCGCTCGTGGACGCGCGTGTCGTCCGTCAGCTCGGGGTGGAAGGCGGCGACGATGATCCGGCCGTCCCGGAGCAGCACCGGCTCGCCGTCCAGCTCGGCCAGCACCTCGACGTCCGGGCCGGCCTCCTCCACCCGCGGAGCCCGGATGAAGACCCCGCGCAGCGGCTTTTCCTCTCCGTGCAACGCGAGATCGGCCTCGAAGCTCGCCACCTGGCG
>DASXQY010000029.1:0-13020 GCA_036506915.1 Gaiellaceae bacterium
CGGAGCGTCAGGCCGCCGCGCTCCCAGACGAGCGTGTTGCCTGCCAGGCGCGTCTCGTACGCGCGGGTCATTCCGCCCTCGTCGAGGAACGAGAACTGGTGTTTCGCGCCGCCGAGCCAGATTCCGGGCCCGCCGCCGACCCGCACCTGCTCGACGGCGGTGCGCCTGCCGGCTTTCTTGTCGAAGACTCCCTCCACCCTCATGCCGAGGAACTCGGTCACCAGCAGCCTCGGCCGCTCGAGCGAGCCGTAGACGAGCGTGACCTGACCGCCGGGCGGATCGGAGCCGTAGAAGAGGACGTGCGACGGCTCCTGGTAACGCCTTGGCACGAGGACGGGGAACGAGACGCGTGCGCGGGCGCGCGCGAGGCTCATTTCGCGGCCGGGAGCGAGCGGACCGCGCGGAGAGACCTGAGGAAGGTGAAGCCGCTCGACCCGCTCGACCGTGACGCCGCCGAGGTGGAAGAACCGCAGGATCGAGGTCCGGGCGGGCGCGACGGCAGCCACTCCGGCCACCGCGCCCGCGACGAGTGCAACCGCGACGGCTCTGCGAAGCCGCAGCCGCTGGGGACGCAGGTGCTCGCGGCGCAGGCGACCCGTGGCGCGGCGGGCGGCGGGCGGTGGCTCCGGCTCCCGCATCGTGCGGCCCAGCTCGACGAGGAGGCGCTCGAGCTCGCTCATCGCGTCCCTCCGAGCCAGGTTTCCAGCTTCTCGAGCGCACGTGACAGCCGCGACTTGACGGTTCCGCGCCTGATCCCGAGCATCGCGGCAGTCTCCTCCTCGGAGAGCTCGAGCAGGTACCGGCAGGTGACGACCGCCCGCAGCTTCTCGGGTAGGCGGTCGACGGCGGCGAGCAGACGGTGGCGCATCTCGTCGGAGAGGAGCGCCGACTCCGGCGAGGCCTCGAGCGGCGCCGGCGGCTCGCGCTCACCCGCCCGCGAGGCGATCGCCGCGTGACGCCGGCGGGAGCGGCTCCTCGTGCGCGCCTCGTTGGTGACGATCTTCAGCAACCAGGGCCTGAACGCCGCCCCGTGGCGAAAGCGGCCGAGCGCCCGGTAGGCCTTCAGGAACGCGTCCTGGAGCGCGTCCTCCGCGTCGCCCGCGTCGCGAGTGATCAAGTACGCCATCCGGTAGGCGAAGCGCTCGTGCTCGAGCAACAACGTCTCGTAGGCATCGACGTCACCGCGCTTCGCCCGCTCCACGAGCTCCTGCTCCCGGCGGCTCGCCGCCGCTGCCTCGGCCTCCCGGTCCGGAAGGGTCGTCTCGTCCGGTAAAGGGTGCAGATGCGCGTCGATGCCCCAGTCTACGACCGACATCTACCGCGCTCCTAGCGGCGCTGGAGCCAGTCCAGCGGGTCGCCGATCCCGTAGAACCAGGGGAGCGAGCGCAGGCCGGTGCCGTCGGGCCGGATCAGATACCAGTGCGGCAGCGGCTCGTCGCCCTTGAAGTGCGAGAACACGATCTCGCCGCTCGGAAGCCAGGCGGAAGCGCCGTCCGCGCCGGGCCAGTGGGTCAAGCGCTCGACGCCGCTCCCGTCGCTGTTCATGACGTACAGCTCGCGGCCGGTGAACTGCCCGCCGCTGTAGACGATGCGTTTCCCGTCGGGCGACCAGGCGTCCGGGTAGTCGCCCCCGCTTCCCGCGGGCTCGACGAGCACCGGATGCGTGAGCTGGCGCCGGTGGCTGCCGTCGCGGTTCATCACCCAGACGGCCCAGTTCCCGTCTCCGCCGTGGCCGCAGTAGGCAATCCTGCGGCCGTCGGGCGACCAGACCGCGCACTCTGGGCGCCGCCGCCGCCGAGGTCACGGACGCGAGTGCCACGCGGGGTCATCACGTGGATGGTGTCGCCGCGCCGGCCGCCCCGCAGGCCGCTGAAAGCGATCAGCGCGCCGTCGGGGGACCAGGCGGGGAAGAGGCCGCCGCGGCGAG
Source organism: Gaiellaceae bacterium (assembly GCA_036506915.1). GTDB lineage: Bacteria > Actinomycetota > Thermoleophilia > Gaiellales > Gaiellaceae > AC-32. The sequence goes on from DASXQY010000029.1 coordinate 1,928, forward strand.
GCTGGATCTCTCGCTGGCGCCGGGTGCGGACGTTGACGACGAAGATCCCCTCAGCCCCGCTCCCGTTCGGATCCCGGAGGTGCCCGCGCGAGGTCCGGAAGACGATCGCCCGTCCGTCGGGCGACCAGCTCGGGTCGAAGTCGACTCCGCGGCCGGAGCGGGTGAGCCGGCGCCGGCCGCTGCCGTTCGCGTTCATCACCCAAATGCCCCCGCGGGCGCTGTAGGCCACGCGTCCGCGGAGTGAGGCCCGGTCGGCCACGGGGATCCCTCCGGCACCGCGTTCCACGCTGCCGGAGGACCCGACAGCGGCCACGCCGGCCAGGGCGAGCGCGACCCCGGTCGCAGTCAGGAGCTTCATTCGACGGCACTACGCGCCTGCCGGCGACCGGGTTCCACAAGTCTTATCTCCCGCTTAGAAACGAATGCCACAATCGAAGGCGATGCCGCGAAGGCGCATAGGTGTGGCTCTGGCGATCGCAGTCGCGCTCGCCGCCGCTGGCGGTGTCGCCGCCCTCGCGCTGCACCACGACGGAGCGACAGAGATGCGCAAGGCCCAGAAGACCCCGAACGAGCAAACGACGCGCAAGCCGCTGCAAGCGGACAAGAAGAAGACGTATGCCCAGCTGACCGCGGCGAACTACAAGATCCTGAAGCCTAAGCAGACGACTCGCCTGCTCCGGTACGCCGACGCCGCGTACGCGTGTATGTCGAAGCACGTAGACCTGGGGAAGCCGCGGCCTCTGCGGACGAAGATCGTGATGTCGCTTTCGCCGGGAGTGACGCCCGCCGCCGTGGCCCGGCTCGGCGCCCGCTGCGCGATGACGATCGGTGACCCGCCGCGCGACGCGTCGTTCCAGATCCGCGGGCATTCAGTGATCCTCTACCTGCCGAAGTACTGCATCCTCGACAACAAGGTGGTCGCGCTCAGCCGCGCCCCGGAGGGGCCGTAGCGGACCGCGGCTGCCAGGCCGGATCTCCCTCGTCTCCGGCCAGGCATGTCAGACGCCGAACGCGCCGGTCCAGGACTCGCATCAGGTACAGGTCACCCGGGCGTGAGCCGCGGCCGAGGGACGCGAATGCGATCCGGCGGCCGTCGGGCGAGAACGCGGGCTCCACGTCCTCCGGCGCCCCGCGGGTGAGCTTCGTCAACCGACCGGAGGCAAGGTCGAGGAGGAAGAGGTCGAGGCTCATCAGCCAGATGTCGTCGAGATAGCCGTCGGCGCCGTCCTGGGGGCGCGGTTGCGAAGGCGATGCTCCGGCCGTCGGGCGACCAGGCGGGAGAGCGATCGACGGCGTCGGGATTCCGCGAGACGTCGTGGCGGCCGCTCCCGTCCGCGTTCATGACGAAGATCTCCTCGTCGTCACGGCTCGGGCTCCAGACTCGAAAGGCGATCCTGCGGCCGTCCGGGGACCAGGTGGGCGTGTCCTCGCGCCGCGGAGAACGGGTCAGCCGCCGTAGGCGGGTCCGTCGGCTCTGATCACGTAGATGTCCGTGTTCCAGCCTCTGCCCGTGGCGAAGGCCAGCAACCGGGGGTCGCGGCTGCGCTGACTCGCCGCCGGCACAGCCAGGAGGCCGGTCGAGACGACCGCGAGCAGCAGCGTCGCCCACCGGCCCTCCACGGCGGCTAGGCGTTCGCGGCGCGCAAGAGCCGAGCGAGCTTCCCGAGCGCGCGCATCACCCGGAGGCGCGCCGCGGTCTCCGTGCAGCCGAGCTCGACGGCGACCTGCTGATAGGGCAACTCCTCGACCACGCGAAGCCGGAGTGCGTCCCGCTGCTGCTGCGGTAGCGACTCGAGCGCCGACTCGAGCTCGCGGCGAAGCTCGCCTGCGGCTAGGCGCTCCTCGATCCGCTCGAAGTCCAGCTCATATGAGCGAATCGGCATCCCGAGCCGCCGGCGCGCCGCCTCGTCGATGCGCCCCCGTTCGTAGTAGCGGCGCAGCAGGTTCTTGGCGATTCCGTAGAACCAGGGCGCCGCGGAGCCGCCGGCCTCGTCGCGAAACCGCTTCAGGCTGAGCGCGACCTGGGCGAAGAGCTCCGCGGTCAGCTCGGACGCCGCGCTCTCCGGCAGGCGTGTCCTGAACCAGGCGTAGAGCCGGGCCCGGTAGCGCAGGTAGAGCTCCGCGAGGGCCTCGGGGTCCTCGCGCGCGCGCCGGATCAGATCCGCGTCGGTGGCAGCCACCTCAACCGGACATACACCGGGACCGGCCGGATGTTTCCGGCGCCGGAGCGAAACGCCCTGATGCGGTCGGCGCATATGACGGTCAGAAAGGAGCACCAGATGACCTCGACCGGCGCCCTGCAGCTCGACCTCCAGACGGCCTACACCGCCCACCTCGCGCGCAACCGCCGCCGGCGCCGCCTCGGGCGGGCCGCAGCCGTCGCGTCCGCGGGGGCCCTCGTCCTCGCCGGCGCGGGCCTCGGCGCGGCCGCCCTGCTCGGCTGGCCCGCGCCCCTCCACGTCAGGAACGAGATCGCCGCCGTCGACCGGGGCCTGCCCGCCGACCTCCGGCTCAACCCGGACGTCGAGCACGCGCAGGCGGTCGCCTCGACCGAGACGGCCACCCTCTACGCGGCCTCGCTGCGCGACGGCGGCAGCTGCACGGAGATCGTCACCGCCGGAGATCGAGGCCGCGGGGCGACCTGCACGACCGGGGCCGAGCTCGCCTCTCGCGCGCTCGACGTCACCCTCCCGACCGACGCAGGCGACGGACCGGAGGCGCCGGTCGTCATCGGCGGCAGGATCAACGCGGCCGCGGGCGCGAGCCTCGAGGCGCGCTACTCGGACGGCTCGAGCGATCCGATCCCGCTCGGCGAGGAGCGCTACTTCCTGTTCGACGTACCGGCCGAGCACCGCGCGTCGGTGCGCGCCTCCGGGGTCGAGCTGATCGCCCGCGACGGCGACGGCGCCGTCGTCGGCCGAGCACCGATCCCGGCCGACTGGAACGACCCCCCGGTTCCAGACGAGAAGGCCCCCCTCTACGTCAGCATGCGCTCGGACGAGTCGGACTTCACGAAGGTCTACGGGCTCGAGGGGCACGTCGGCGCGGCGGGTGCAGCCACGCTCGAGCTCGACTATGGCGACGGGAGCACGCCGGTCTCGATCCCGATCAAGGCGGACGGAAGCTACGAGTACACGCTGCCCGCCGATCGGGTCGACGACTTCATGCAGCCCCGAACGCTGGTCGCCCGCGATGCGGAGGGCCAAGTGGTCGCCTCGGCCCCGGTGGCAGCTGTCGCATACTGGCGAGGCCGAGAGCGAGGTGCTCCGTAGGCGGACTTGCACGATGAAGCGGGCCGGACTCGCCTTCGTTTGCCTGCTCGCCATGCTCGCCGCAGGCGCCTCGAGCGGGGCCACTCCACGGGCGAGCAGCCGTGCGGGCAGCCTGATCCTCTTCTGGAGCGACAGCCCGATCCCGTCCCTCTGGTCGATCCGGCCGGACGGCTCGCACCGCCACCGGATCCGCCTGCGCCAGAACTGCAAGCGGCCGAGCCTCTCGCCCGACCGCAAGTGGATCGTCTTCGACGGGACTCCGCCCGGAAAGCCGCCGCTGACCGACTTCGACGTCCAGGCCGTGCGCGGGGACGGCACCGGCCGGCGGATCCTGGCGGGCTCGGATGACCGGGAGCTCGACGCGCGCTGGTCGTCCGACGGCACGCGGATCAGCTTCGAGCGCTGGCGGTGGTTGGAGGGGGACGACTGGCGCGACTCGTGGATCTGGACGATGCGCCCCGACGGCGGCGACGCCCGGCCGCTCGTTCACGGCAACAGCGCGCGCTGGTCACCCGACGGGAAGCGGCTCGTCTTCAGCGCGCCGACGGCGGGGAGCGACGGCGACCTCTTTGTGATCGACGCGGACGGGACCGGGCTGCACCGTCTGCTCGCGACGCCGCGTCTCGAGCAGCCGAACGCCTGGTCGCCCGACGGCAAGAAGATCCTGTTCACGCGCTTCCCCAACGACAGGGAGTCGGACGTGTACGTGATGGGCGCGGACGGCACGAACGTGCGCAGACTCACGCGAGCGGTGCGCCAGGACGTGGGCGGCACGTGGTCGCCAGACGGCTCGAGGATCGTCTTCACAAGCGAGCGCCTCGGCCGGACGCACCTGTTCGTGATGCGCGCGAACGGCACCGGCCAGCACGCCATCACGGCGCGCGGTGCGAACGACTTCGACCCAAGCTGGTATTAGGCCGAGCGGACCGCCTTCACGATCGCGCCGTGCATGCCGTCGGCGACCTCGTGCGTAAAGCTGACCGAGACGTCCTCGAAGCCGGCCGCGAGGAGGCCCTGCTCGTACTCGCTCGTCGAGAGCGCCCCCGCGATGCAGCCGACGTAGCTCCCGCGCTCGGCCCGCTCGTCAGGCGAGAGCCGGTCCTCGGCGACGACGTCCGAGATCCCGATCCGCCCACCCGGCTTCACGACGCGGCCCATCTCCGCCAGCACGGCCGGCTTGTCGACCGACAGGTTGATCACGCAGTTCGAGATCACGACGTCCACCGAGGCGGCCGGCAGCGGCACCCGCTCGATCTCGCCCTTGAGGAAGATCGCGTTCGAGATTCCCGCCTCGGCGGCCGCCCGCCGGGCGAGCCCGAGCATCTCCTCGGTCATGTCGAGCCCATAGGCGAGCCCGGCCGGGCCGACTCGCTTGGCCGAGAGGATGACGTCGATCCCGCCGCCCGAGCCGAGGTCGAGAACGACCTCGCCCTTGCGCAGGTCCGCGACCGCCGTGGGGTTCCCGCAGCCGAGCGAGGCGAGAACGGCGGTCTCCGGTAGCTCGCCGCGCTCCTCGGCGCTGTACAGCGCTCCCCCGAAATCCGCGTCGGCGACGCCGTTCCCGTTGCAGCACTCCTCGCCACAACAGCCGGAAGACTTGCCCTGCTCGACCGCGCGGGCCGATTCTGCGTAGCGCTGCCGGACCTGCTCGCGCAACCTCTCCGCGCTCTGCGTGCTGCTCATACCTTCACCTCCGCGAACTCGACGATGGCGGAGAGCCGCTCGAGCGCCTCTCCGGAGAGCGAGTAGTACGCCCACCTGCCGCGCTGCTCGCGCTCCAGCAGGCCGGCATCGGTCAGCCGCTTCAGGTGATGGCTGACCGTGGGCTGCGCGAGCCCGAGCGTCGGCTCGAACTCACACGCGCACACCGGCTCGCCCTGGCGGGCGAGCGCGTTCACGATCTTCACCCGGGCCGGATCTCCGAGCGCCCGAAACAGCTCGGCCGTGGCCTCTGCGTCGTCGTCCGAGAGCGTCGGGTCCGCGAGCGGCACGCAGCACGCAATCGTCGCGAGCTGCTCGCTCATCGCGCCAGGAACCTCGACTCGACCGCCCGCTCGACCTTCAGCTCGCGCACCTGGCGCGCGCAGCAGCGGTCGTCGCAAACCGACCCGCAGCCATGGCAGAAGTGCACCTGTGGCTCGTCCTTCTTCCCGAAAACCCTCACGACACCGTCTCCTTTCATATCGACGGCTGTAAATGTATCGACCAACGTCGATATGTCAAGGGCTTACGCCGAGCGCGCCGTCGAGCGGCTGATGCGACCGAGGAAGTAGCCGATCCAGACGAGACCGGCACAGACGAGCCCCGCGCCGATCCCGAAGGTGACGTTTCCGACGCGGTCGTCGGCGCTGTCGAGCGTCATCGCGACGGCGCCGGCGATACCGAGCACCACCGACAGCGCGGCCAGGCTCCAGGGCACGGAACGCCGCGAGGTCCAGACGCCCGCCACGAGACCGGCGAGCACCGGAGCCGAGATCAGGGTTGCGAAGAACATGGCACACCTCCGTTTGGTTGACGTCTCGACCCTAGGAGGGCGCGCCCGGGCCGTCATCGCCGCCGCTGCCGATCTCCATCGCTCGCGAGAGCGATCTAGTCCAGCCGGGATCGCTCCGGCGACGGATGGAAAGCGTCGCCCGACGCCATACGGTTAGGCACATGGACGAACGCCTGACAGGCCTCCTCGCGAGGCGCGGCGACGAGCTCCTCGCCGCCGGACTGACCGTGCTCGCGCTGGTCCAGATCTGGCTCCTCAACGAATCCGCCGCGACGCGGCTCGCAGCTTCTGCCGGAGCCCTCGCTCTCGGCGCGGCCGCCGCCCGCAGGGCCCGAATGCCCGTCGCCCTCGTCGCGTTGGTCGCCCTGCTTGCCGTTGCCGGGACGGCGCTGCCGAAGCGATTCGGCGACATCGAGTCGATCGGCTTGTTCGTCGTGCTCGCCGTCTACAGCGCCGCCGCTCACACCGGCGGGCGGAGCACGCTCTTAGCGGGGGCCCTGACCGTGGTGCTCTACGTGACGACCATGGCCACAGACCAGGACGGGATCAACCTGGCGGGTGCCATCTTCTTCGCGCTCGTGTTCGGCGGGCCCTGGGTGGCGGGGCGCGTGATCCGGCACCGGCGGCTCCGGGAGCGGCGCCTGGAGCGGGAGAAGGCAGACGCCGAGGCAGCGATCGTCGAGGAGCGCTCACGGATCGCCCGCGAGCTCCACGACGTCGTCGCGCACTCGATCAGCGTGATGGTCCTCCAAGCGCGCGGCGGCAAGAAAGTCCTCGAGACCCAGCCGGCCGAAGCGAAGGAAGCGTTCGCCGTGATCGAGCGCACAGGCCACCAGGCGCTCGAGGAGATGCGCCGCCTGCTCGGGATGCTGAGAGCGAGCGACGACGAGCTCGCGCTCGCGCCGCAGCCGAGCCTTGCGCAGCTCGACACCCTCCTCGCCCAGGTGAAAGCCGCGGGCCTGCCCGTCGAGGTCGTGCTCGAAGGTACCCCGACCGAGTTGCCTCCCGGCGTCGATCTCTCGGCGTACCGGATCGTGCAGGCGGCGCTTACGAACGCGCTCAAGCACGCCGGGCCGGCCCGGGCGCGAGTGGTCGTGCGCTACGGGGAGGACGACCTCGAGCTCGAGATCGCGGACGACGGCGCCGGTGCCGGCGACGGAGCCGGCTCCGGCCACGGTCTCATCGGCATGCGTGAGCGGGTATCGGTCTACGGCGGAGAGCTCCAGGCGGGGCGGCGCCCGAGGGCGGTTACGCGCTCCGGGCCCGGCTCCCCCTTCGCTCGGCGCGGGCATGACAGTCCGCGTGCTGCTCGCCGACGACCAGCGGCTCGTGCGCGGTGGCTTCAGGATGATCCTCGGCTCGGAAGCGGGGATCGAGGTGGTCGGGGAGGCCGCCGACGGCGCGGAAGCCGTCGCGCTCACCGCCGAGCTACGCCCGGACGTCGTACTGATGGACGTCCGGATGGCGAACATCGACGGCATCGAGGCGACCCGCCGGATCGTCGACGGCTCGGACGGGGCGCCGCGCGTGCTCGTCCTGACTACCTTCGACCTCGACGAGTACGTCTACGAGGCGCTTCGGGCGGGCGCGAGCGGCTTCCTGCTCAAGGACGCACCGGAGGAGCAACTCGTCGCCGGAATCAGGATCGTGGCCGAGGGCGGCTCGCTCTTCGCCCCCGCGGTAACACGCCGGCTCATCGAACGGTTCGCCGGCGCCGCGCCGGCAGAGCCGCCGACCGCCCTAGCAGAGCTCACCCCGCGGGAGCTCGAGGTGCTCCGCCTCCTCGCCCGTGGGCTGTCGAACGCCGAGATTGCCGCGGAGCTCGTCCTTTCGGAGCACACGGCGAAGACCCGCGTCGCCCACATTCTCGGCAAGCTCGACCTTCGTGACCGCGTGCAGGCGGTCGTGCTCGCCTACGAAGCGGGCATCGTCCGCGCCGGGGGCTGACGTGGCCGTGCCGCGTGGCCGGTACCCTCGGCGCCGTGTCCGGTCAGTTCACACAGCTCGTCTCGGACGCGTCCGGCTGGGCCTACGGCGTCATCTGCCTGCTGGCCTTCCTCGACGCCCTCGTCCCGGTCGTGCCGAGCGAGACCTCGGTGATCACCGGAGGTGTGGTCGCGTCAGCAGGCGACCTCAGCCTGCCGGTGGTCATAGGCGTGGCCGCCGGCGGCGCGTTTCTCGGCGACAACACCGCCTATCTGATCGGCCGCCGCTATGGCACGCGCGCGAGAGACCGCTTCTTCAGCGGAGAGAAAGCCCGCAAGCGAATCGAGTGGGCCGATCGCCAGCTCGGGGAACGCGGCGGGGAGCTGATCGCCGTCGCCCGCTTCATCCCGGGCGGGCGGACCGCGGTCACCCTCAGCGCAGGGACCCTGCACTTCCCCTGGCGGCGGTTCGTGCTCTACGACGCCGCTGCCGCCCTGAGCTGGGCGCTGTACGCCGCGCTCCTGGGGTACTTCGGCGGGCACGCCTTCGAGAACGCGGCCTGGAAGGGTCTCGTGCTCGCGCTCGGGATCGCATTCGCTGTCGTGGCCGGAGTCGAGGTCGTGCGCTGGTACCTGAGGCGCCGCCGAAGGGACCGGCCCGAGAAGGCGCAGCAGAAATCCGAACCCGCCCGCGCTCCGAAGTAGGTATCGGTGGTCCCTACGTTCGAGGGAGGCAGGCATGAAGAAGCTTGCGGTGCTCATCGTCGCAGCGGGCGGGCTGCTGGCAGTGCTGGTGATCGGCTCATACGCGGGCGATGAGAAGTCGAAGCTCAAGTCCGACACGATGATCGGCTATCTCGAGGCTCCGCCGATCTCGACGACGGCGGCCGGCACGTTCAAGGCGACGATCGACGACGGCGCCCAGGAGATCCACTACACGCTGACGTACTCCGGCCTCGAAGGCGACGTCCGCCAGTCGCACATCCACTTCGGCCAGCGCGGCGTCAGCGCCGGGATCTCGGCCTGGCTGTGCGAGACGACGTTCAACCCGTCGCCGACCGGTCCCGCGACGCCCGACTGCCCGCAGTCCGGCACGGTGACCGGGGTGATCGGCCCGAGCGACGTGATCGGCCCGGCGAGCCAGGGGATCGCGGCCGGGGAGTTCGGCGAGCTCGTGGACGCCCTCCGCGCGGGACGGGCGTACGCGAACGTGCACAGCTCGAAGTTCCCGGGCGGCGAGATCCGCGGCCAGATCAACGACAAGGACCAGCGCGACGAGTAGAGAGGGGGGCTGAGGCCCGGCGCCCGCCGGGCCTCAGCCCTTGTAGCCGATCACCGCCTCCTGCGGGTGGGCCGCGAGGCTCGCGAAGCCGAGGAAGAAGAGCGCGGAGACGGCGCCGGTCAGCAACGACGCCTCGGCAACCGACGCGCCGCCGTCTGCGGCCACGAGCCACGAGAGCACACCGAGCAGGAGGCCGTTGCCCATTCTCGCGCCGATCCCGATCGCAACCTGCTCGGCGTGCCGGTCTCCGGCCCGCCAGAGCGCGCGGAGCATCCAAGCGATCGCGAGAACGAACGGCTGCACCAGCGCGACCAGCGCCGGCGCGAGCGCGACCGCCAGCAGGCCGTCGGCCGCGGCCAGGGCGCAGAGGCTCGTCGCACAGGTCGCCTTCTTGCCGAAGCGAAGCAGGATCGTGGGCTTGCCGTACAAGGCGTCGCCCTCGCGGTCGCGGAAGTCCTTGAGGCCGATCCGGGCCGCGAACAGCAGGAAGAGCGCGCCCGCCAGCCACGACCATGCGTGGCGCAGGTCGCCGCCGGCGGCGACGATCCCGAGCGAGTAGGGAACCAGGACGTACGCGACTCCGAGCGCGAGCGGCGCGCCGGCCACCCGGTAGGACAGGCGCACCGGCCGGGCCGAGTAGAGCTGGCTGATCAGGAGCGAAGCCGCGATCAGGCCGACCGCGCGCGTCCCCAGCGGGGCCGCCGCGAGCATGGCCGCCGCCGAGGCGACGAGGTGGAGGACGAGCAGCTCGCGACGCGTCGCGGTCCCTTCGACGAGCGGGCGCCCAGCGTCGCGCGGATGGTTGACCCGGTCGATCTCCTCGTCCGCGAGGTCGTTCAGCGCCGTCGCGGCGACGTAGCTGGACGCGAGCGCGAGCGCGGCAAGGAGGTAGCGGGCGCCCAGCTCCAGCGGGCCCTCGCGCGCCGCGCCAAGCAGCATGAAAAGCGCCACCATCGCGGCGACCCGGTAGCGCAGCATCACCACATACAGCCGCGGCAGGTTCGTCACTTCGGCGTCACAACCTTGAGCGGCCAGATCGACGTGAGCACGAGCACGTAGACCACCCAGAGGACGTGGTAGAGCGCGAGGAAGTACAGGCCGACCCAGAAGAAGCTCATGAACACGCTCGCGTCGCCCACGAGCCGCGCGCGATCTGCCGTCGAGTTGAAGGCCGCCGCCGCCAGCGCCGTCGCGCACGCGAGGATGACTGCGATCATCAGCGACAGGCTCGACGAGAACACGAAGTCCAGGTAGCCAAAGCCGGCCGCGATCGGCACGAGCACGAGCAGCAGGGCGCCGCCGCTCGCGATCAGCAGGAAGGTCCCGACGACGACCGCGATCACGAGCACGCGGCCGCTGACGAAGCGAGGGATCGGATCCTCGGGGGCGAGGTGCTCGACCTTGACCCTGAAGTACCGGTACAGGACGAGGTAGACCGCGACGTAGAGGACGAAGATCGCAGCGGCGGCCAGCATCGCCATCAGGCCGTTGTCGATCGAGAAGAAACCGTCGAGGTCCTGCACCTGGTTCACCTCGTAGAACCCGCGCGGCGCGAGCGCGAGCTTGACCACGATCAGCAGCACGTTGAACGCGACGCCGTAGACCGCGGCGGTGGCCGGGAGCCCGAGATCGCTTCGGAGACCCCAGTAGAGGAGCGCCGCGCAGATCACGCCGACGACCGTCGCGGTGGTGAGCAGCATCCCGACAGGCGGCACGTCCCCGCTCGAGGAGACGGTGCGTGGCACGAAGATGACGACGGCCAGCGACAGGGTTCCGGCGACGGCGAGCTTGAGCACGAGCGCCGGGGTCAGCGAGGCGTCGCGGATTGTCGGCTCGGATGACACCCCTCCGTCTAGTGAACCGCAGTCGCCGGATGAGACGAGTCAAGGCGTTCGCTTGCGAAGCCGACGATAAGAGGCCGTGCCGGCTCTGCCGTTGCGACCGTCTAAGCGGCGGCGTCGATCATGCGAGCGGCAACAGCCACGATCGCATTGGCGTCGCCGGCGAACGGCAGCCAATCTGCCCGGCCGGCGACGAGCGCGTAGACGTCATCCGGAGCCGACAACGACGCCTCGCCGCCGCTCAGGTCGAGAACTCGCGCCCGGCCGCCGCCCACGGAG